>JAJJPM010000072.1:0-17641 GCA_032907525.1 Gammaproteobacteria bacterium | reverse complement strand
GCAAACCCCCAATGCTGGCCACGCAAGCACACGGAAAAACGCGAGACTTAAGGGGACAGACTTAAGTCTGTCCCCTAGATCGCTCCTCACTCCTCACTCCTCACCCCCCGCACATACATGATCCCCGCGCCGAACCACAGCAGGGTGAGGGCGAGTTCCGCCAGCGCGTAGGGCCGGTCGGCGGCGGTGCTGTAGAGCTCGATCAGGGCGTGGGTGACATAGCCGAGCGCCAGGAACAGGCTCCATGCGTAGGTATAGGGCCGCCCGTGCAGCAGACCGCGCAGCGGCAGCAGCAGCGGCGTGCCCAGCGCCAGCAGGGCGATGTACACGGGCAGGCCGATCGGCGGCGACAGCCAGCCGTACCAGGCGACGATCAGCGCGAAGGTTCCGAAATAGCCGGTCAGCGCCAGCCTCCGCCAGGTGCCCGCGGTCATGCCCGGATCAATCCCGCTGCAGTCGGCGGGCGGTATCCGCCAGGCGCCGGCCGAGCACGCGGCACAGCGTCTTCTCGTCCTCGCTGAGCGGCTGCTTGCTGTCGGCGCCGGCGAGATGACTGGCGCCGTAGGGTGTGCCGCCGGTGCGGGTGTTCATCAGTTCGGGCGCGCTGTAGGGCAGGCCGAGGATCAGCATGCCGTGGTGCAGCAGCGGCAGCAGCATCGACGTCAGCGTGGTCTCCTGGCCGCCGTGCAGGCTGGAGGTGGAGGTGAACAGCGCCGCGGGCTTGCCGATGAGCGCGCCCTCGAGCCACAGCGCGCTGGTGGAGTCGAGGAAGTATTTCAGCGGCGCGGCCATGTTGCCGAAGCGCGTCGGGCTGCCCAGCGCCAGGCCGGCGCACTCCCGCAGATCCTCGAGCGTCGCGTAGGGCGGGCCGCTCGCGGGGATCTCGTCTTCGACCGCCTCGCAGACGGCGGAGACGGCCGGCACGGTGCGCAGCCGCGCGGCCATGCCGGGGATCTCCTCGACGCCGCGCGCGATCAGCCGGGCCATCTCCGCGGTCGCGCCGTGGCGGCTGTAGTACAGCACCAGTATTTCACTCATCGGAGGATCTCCAGCACCCGTTCGGGCGGTCGCCCCAGCGCCGCCCGGTCGCCGCTGACGACGATCGGCCGCTGGATGAGCCGGGGATGGGCGAGCAGCGCGCGGATGAGGTCGTCGCGCGACAGGGTCGGATCGTCCAGCCCCGCCTCGCGGTATTCCGCCTCGTCGGTCCGCATGATGGCGCGCGGCTCCACGCCGAGCAGATCCAGGATGCGCCGCAGCTCGGCTTCGCCGGGCGGCGTCCGCAGATATTCGACGACCGTGGGCTGCACACCGTGCGCTTCCAGAAGCTGCAGGGTCTGGCGGGATTTGCTGCAGCGCGGGTTGTGGTAGATCGTGACATCGTCTGACATGGCGAGCGTCCTCCCTTCGGGCCGCGGGCAGAAGGGCATTGTCCCAGAACAGCCGTGCCGCGGTCCACGCGCGGTTCGCTTGACGCTTTCGCGATGGCGGTGCTAGTTTCCGGCCACCAGTCGATGATCACGTGCCCATGTCCGCTGGCCGGACGAAGCGATCCCATGCCGTATACCAGACGTCTCCTGCTGTTGCTGACCGTGCTGCTGGCCGGGTGTGCCATGGTGCCTGCTCAGGAGATGAGCGACGCCCGCCAGGCCATCCAGGCCGCGGAGACCGCGGGTGCGGCGGAGCGTGCGCCGCGGGTCCTGGGGCTGGCCCAGGCCCTTCTCGACCAGGCGCAGGCCGAACTGGCCGTGGAGGACTATGCCGCCGCACGCCGCAGCGCGCGTGCCGCCAAGGAGGCCGCCATCCGGGCCCGCGAGGCGGCCGCGGCCGCCGGCACGCCGGCGCAGCCCTGACGGTTCGCGGCGGGCGGGAATATTTCGCCCGCGCCGGCGCGTCTACCGGGAGTTGCGGTACGCGGCGGAGCCGTTCCCGACCGTCACCGGGCGAATGCTAACTCTATGACTTCGATTGACATTCCGGCGATACGGGTGTTAGGGTCTAGCCGTCAGCCGCCAGACGGGCCGTGACCATAGCGTTGCCGCCTCATTCCCATAAATCGAACCACCAAATTGGAGATGTAAGGTATGAAAGTTACGCTCCCCGCGAAGTATCTGTCGCTCACGGCCTTGGTGCTCAGCTTTGTCGTCGGCTGTGCCAGTCAACCCCAGCAGGTCGCCGCGCCCAGCGGTCCCAGTCCGGCCGTGACCCAGGCGCTGGACAGCGCGCGCGCCGCGGTCAAGGACGCCAAGGCCCTCGACTGGATCTGGCGCGACACCGAGAAGACGCTGAAGAGCGCCGAAGAGGCCGCCGCCGCGGGCGATGAGGCCAAGGCCATCAAGCTGGCGAAGACCGCCCAGGACGAGGCCGAGGCGGCCGTGAATCAGTACTACATAGAGAAATCCAAGCCGCTGCTGGCGCGGCTGCAGAGCTACCGCAATCTGAATGCCCAGCAGAAGGCCGCGCTGCAGTCCGGCGCCCAGGCCCTGGCCAACGCCGAAGGCAAGAAGGCCTATGACATCCTCAGCCAGCTGGCGGCCGAACTGAAGGCCGGCAGCCTGCAGTACGAGGTGGTGAGCGGCGACAGCCTGTGGGGCATTTCCGGTCGTGCCGAGGTGTACAACAACCCGTATCAGTGGCCCCTCATCTACAAGGCCAACGCCGACAAGATCGCCGATGCCGATCTGATCTATCCTGGCCAGGTGTTCAATGTCGACCGCAACCCGTCCGCGGCCGAGGTCGACGCGGCGGTGCGGCATGCCGAGACCCGCGGCGCCTGGACGGTGGGCTCTGCGGAGCAGGCCGACCGCCGCTATCTGGGCGAGCTGCAGGTGCGCTGAACGCGCGGACGCCGGTCGTTTCCGGGAACGGAAGAAGGCCCCGCTCGGGGCCTTCTTCCTGTCAGCGTCTCAGCCCAGTATTTCGTAGCTGAAACGTTCGAAGCCGCTGCCCGATTCCAGCAGATGGGTACAGCGGATCTGGCGCGCCTGTCCGTGCTGCTGCAACTCCAGAACCGCTTTGTCACGGTACAGCCCGCGCGGCCCGACGAGGACGTCGAGGCCGTTGCCGTTGGACAGCGTGAGGCGGGTGCGCAGTGCCGGCTGGCAGTTGCGGTTTGCGCCCGAGGTCGGCCTGACCACCACGGGCGAACACTCGCGTGCGATGTATTGCACGCCGGCCTCGCAGTCGTCGCCGTGGCTGATCAGCCAGCGCACCACCCCCACCAGCCAGTCGGATGCATCACCGGATGCGCTGCCCGGTGAGCGGATGAGCAGCAGTTGCCCGACGCGCAGACCGAGCCCGTCGGCCGCGCGCCCGAGCAGCGCGAGGCCGCCGTTGCCGCGGTTGCGCGTCGGACAGGACAGCAGCCGGAAGTCGCGGCGGACGGGTGCGTGGCGGCGGACGAGCAGGCCGAAATCGATATCGTCCTCGTCCTCGGGCGGCATATGGTCCGCGGGATCGAAGGGCGTGCCGTGGTTGAGGAAGCAATAGGCGGCTTCCAGTCCGGACGCGACCTCGACCGGGCCGGCGCTGGCGAAGCGCGGCGACTTGCGCTGCGGCGAATGCGTCCACTGGCCGAGCATGCGGCCGAGCAGCTGCACGGCGTCGCTGGCGGTCAGGTGGCCGGAGAAGCCGACGCGCGCCGGGTGGGTGCCGGCTACGATGCGGTCGAGGTCCAGTTGCGCGCTGCCGAGCAGTTCGCGTCCGTCCAGGCAGCGCCAGGCGTTGCGCTCCACGCCGCCGGCCGGCGGCGGACGCGAGCCCTGCGGCTCGTGGTCGAGCGACAGGCCGAACACGCCGGCGGGCATCTCTTCCGGAATGGTGTTCGACAGCGTGATCCGGTCCTGCCTGGCCATCAGGTAGCCGTAAGCCTCCCACACCAGGTGGCCGGGCAGACGATAGGGGTCGGCGAGGCGCAGCATGGCCAGCACGCGATAGCCGGCGAGCACCGAGAGCTCGCCCTGGCCGAATGGGAAGTCGCCGTCGTGGGTGGCGCCGAGCTGATTCGCCTCCGCGAAGCGCACCAGATTGCCGAGCTCCCGCCAGCAGCTCTCCGGAACCGGCTGGTAGGCCTCGTAGCGGCAGATCAGCAGCAGTGCGAGGAACTGCTGGGTGTAGTTGGCGGCCTGGGCCATCAGGCGCGTCCTGCCCCAACGCTGTCGTTCGTTCAGGCTGTCGCGCAGGGCGTACTTGTAGCCGAACGACATGAGTTCGGTCAGTTCCGTCAGCAGGGCCAGCGCGCGGGGCTGTCCCAGAGGGTTCTGCTGACGCGCGAGGGTGCGCAGGGCATCGTGCAGCCGCTCGTAGCTGTGGCGGAAGGCGGCAAGCAGTTCCAGGCGTTCGCCGGTGGAGATGTGCTGGTGATTGATGTCGCGCAGCCGTCCGATGACCTGGCGGGCGGCGCTCTCGGCGTCGACGTAGGGCAGGGCGTGCAGCCAGGCGTGCAATGGGCGCGGCCGGGTGTCGATGCCCGGAATGGCGCGTTGTTCTGGAAGGTCGATGAGCACGTCCGAGGCCTTTGGTCCGTTCTATGGGGCGATCGCCGCCACGCCCCCTATGGCGGCCGGATGACCTTGATTTTTAGCGCGAACCGCATTTGCACGGCTGTGGCCCGTAAGGCAAGGCGTCGCACGTATTGACCGATGTCGCCGCGGCGCCCGCACCGCGCGCAATGTCCGGCCGGCGCCCCTGCAAGGGAACAAATTCGAGTGTACCCGAGTCTTTAACCGATGTGATGGGGTGTGTCGCCGGATCGGTTCCGGGCGCCCCGGCCCCTTGCAAGCCCGCTGGGGCGATGGCAGGGTAACGCAACCGCGCGAGGCGGTGAGGAGAGGTGAGCAGTGAAGTTCAGAAACTGGTTTCTCGCAGCGCTGCTGTTCGGCGGTGCCGTCCAGGCCGATCCGGTCGATTTCAGTCTCCCCGACATCGAGGGCAAGACGCGGACCCTGTCCGAATTCCGCGGCAAGTGGGTGGTGGTGAATTACTGGGCGACGTGGTGTCCGCCCTGCCTGGAGGAGATTCCCGATCTGGTTTCCTTCCACGACCGCCATCAGGACAAGGATGCCGTCGTCATCGGCATCAACTTCGAAGACATCCCGCAGGATCAGCTGCGCGCCTTCGTGGACGAGTATTTCATCACCTATCCGGTGCTGCGCAACGGCGACATGGCGCCGCCGACGGAGCGGCTGGAGGTGGGCGGTCTGCCGACGACCTACATCATCTCGCCCGAGGGCGTGCCCGTCGCGCGCCAGGTGGGCACCGTCACCGCCGAGGCCCTCGAAAAATTCATCGAGAAGGAGAACCTCGGCCGCGCGGCCAACAAGCAGAGCCTGCGCGATCCGGCACGGCTGGAGGCCCGGCCGTGATGCTGCGGAGGGCGCTCCTGGGCGTGGCGCTGCTGGCGGGCGCGTCCGCCTGGGCCGGTGCGCCGCGCGATCCCTACCAGTATTTCTTCGATCAGACCCTCGGTGATTTCAGCGAGGAGCTGCAGACCGCGCGCGACGAGGGCAAGAAGGGCGTGATGCTGTTCTTCGAAATGGATGAATGCCCCTTCTGTCACCGCATGAAGGAGACCGTCTTCAATCAGCCCGAAGTGCAGGAGTATTTCAAGGAGCACTTCCTGATCTTTCCCGTCGACATCGAAGGCGATGTCATGATCACCGACTTCGAGGGCAACAGCATCAAACAGAAGGACTACGCCTTCGGCGTGCATCGCGTGCGCGCCACGCCGGTGATCATGTTCTTCGATCTCGACGGCAAGCCGGTCGCGCGCTACACCGGCGCCACCGCGGACGTCGACGAGTTCATGTGGCTGGGGCAGTACGTGGCCGACGGCATCTACAAGGACATGCCGTTCACCCGCTACAAGCGCGAACGGCGCCAGTCGTCGCGCTGACGGCATGGGCGTCCCTCCGTTGCCGCGACGGCAGCCCGTCCGCCCGCACCGTCAGAGTGTCCGCCGCCCCGTCCGGAGCGCGTGCCTGGCGCTGTCGCTGACGGTGGCCGGCTGGCTGCCGCAGCCGGCACCGGCCGAACTGCCCGCGCTGCCCGAGCCGCTGACGCTGGAGCACGCCCTGTCGCTGGCCGACGATCCCCATCCCGACCTGCTCGCGGCCGCCGCGGACCGCGACGTCGCCCGCGCCGAGCGCGATCTGGCGGCCTCGGCCACCGGGCTGAATGCCAGCGTCAACGCCCAGGCCAAATGGATCGAGCCCTCCGAGTTCGCCTTCGACCAGTCGCACAACGACTCGCAGGCCCACCTGCGGGTGCGCAAGCGGCTGTATGATTTCGGCCATACGCGCGCCTCCGTGGCGGCCGCCGAAGCACTCCTGGACAGCCGGCAGCTGCGCTATGCGGATGCCCGCCAGCAGCGCCGCCTGGACATCCTGGAACGCTACCTCGACGTGCTGCTCGCCGATCTCGAGTTCCGCGTCCAGGACGAGGCCATGGCCATCGCCTTCGTGCGCCTGGACCGCATCCGCGACCAGCACGAGCTGCGGCAGGTGTCCGACGTCGAGCTGCTGGACAGCGAGACCCGTTACGAGGAGACGCGTTCGGCGCGCTACCGCGCCCAGGCCCGCCAGCGCACGGCGCGGGTGCGGCTGGCGGAGGCGCTGCACCGCCCGGGCCAGTTGTCCAATACCCTGGCGGAACCGGATCTCGGCCGCATCGCGGTGGAACCGCCGCCGCTGGAGGACCTGGTCGGCGAGGTGCTGCAGGCCAATCCGCGTATCCAGGCGCTGCGCGCCGAGGCGGAGTCCGCCCGCGAACGCCTGCAGGCGGCGCGCGCGGCCGACCGTCCGGTCCTGCTCGGTGCGGCCGAGGCCAGCGAATACGCGCGCAAGACCGGTTCCACCGATCCCTGGTCGATCGGCCTGGAGCTGGAGGTGCCGCTGTACACGGGCGGCCGCTCCGGTGCCGAACGCGCCCGGGCGCGCGCCCTGCTGCGGCGCACCGAGGCCGACATCGCCGCCGCGGAGCTGGAGCTGCGCCAGGACGTGCAGGCGCTGTGGGAGGAGATCAACATATTGCGCGCCGGCCGCGACGAGGCGCGCACGCGTGTCGAGTTCCGCGAGCTGTTCCTGGACCGCAGCCGGGCCTTGTACGAAATGGAGGCCGAGACCAATCTGGGCGATGCCATGGTGTTTTCCACCGAGGCGCGCCTGCGCGAGGCGCAGCTCGATTATCAGCTGCTGTTGAACTGGGCGCGGCTGGATCTGCTGCGCGGGCGCACGGTGGCGGTGCTGGACGGAGAGCCTGAGGGGAAGACCGAGTGATGAAGATCTGGATGCGTACGCTGTTGCTGTGCGGCCTGTTGAGCGGCCTGCCGGCCGGATCGGCGTCGGCGGCGGAGCTCGCCGGAGAACTGGTGTGGGCGCGGACGGCCGAGCTCAGCCTGCCGGCCAGCGGCCGCGTGGAGAAGGTCGCGGTGGCGCCCGGCGTGGCCGTCGCGGCGGGCCAGGTGGTCCTGGAACTGGATGCGCGCGCGGCCCGCGCGAAGCTGGCCGATGCGCGCGCGGCGCAGCGCGAAGCCGAGTTGCGGCGCGCCGAGGCCCAGCGCGAATGGGATCGCGCCAGGGAGCTCTACGATCGCACCGTGCTGTCCGAGCGCGAGCTGCAGCTCGCCGAGATCGGCTTCGCCGCGGCCGATGCGCAGCACCAGGCGGCGCGGGCCGCGGCCGTCGCCGCCGAGGTGGACCTTGATTACACGCGCCTCAGCGCGCCGTTCGATGCCTGGATCCTCGCCCTGTACGTGGCGCCCGGCCAGGCGGTCGTCAATCAGGTGCAGGCGATGTCTCTGATGCGCGTGGCCGAGCGCGGCCGCATGCGCGTGCGCGCCGCGGCGGATGCCGCGCAGCTGGCCGGGCTGGCGCCCGATGCCGCGGTGACGGTGCAGGTCGGCGACCGGCGTTTCGAAGCGCGCATGGTGAGCCTCGGCCGCGAGGCGCTCGGCGCGGAGCGCCCGGCACGCTACGCCGTCGAGGCCGAATTCGCCGTGCCGGACGACATTCCCCTGCGCGCCGGTCAGGCCGCCACTCTGGTCCTGCCGTGATCCCGAAACCGTATTTGCCGCGGAAGCACACGGAAAAACACGGACACGATCCCATGCTTAACATGGCCACCCGGCTCACCCGCTGGGTATTGAGCCGGAGCTTCGTGACGTGGTCTCATTGCGGCGTCTTCGGTGTGCTTCCGTGGCTGAAATGAGTTTTTCAGTATGATTATCGCGCGCCTGTGCCTAGTCTCCGGCCGGGTGCAGGGCGTGTTCTTCCGCGCCACCACCCGCAGCCAGGCGCACGCCTGCAACGTGCGCGGTTATGCCCGGAATCTCCCCGACGGGCGCGTCGAGGTGCACGCCGAAGGCGAACCCGACGACGTCGACGCCCTGTGCGACTGGCTGTGGGAAGGCCCGCCCGCCGCCGAGGTCACCGCCGTCGACTGCCAGGCCGTCGCCCCGGCCGGCTACGCGGATTTCACGGCGGAGTGAGCCGGAGAACGTCGATGGCCACGAAATCCGCGAAACCCACGAACACGGCTTAAGACAGGATCCCTTCGACTACGTCGACGGCGCTGCGCACCCTGTGCCATTGCGCACGATCATCGCCCTCGCGTGGTTCGCGGCATCGTTCCATTGCGCGCCGCACCTCAAAGATAAGGCCATCCACACATCCCTCTTTTCGCGGGTTTCGTGGATTTCGTGGCCATCGACGGGTTTGGGTCTGCGAATATCGTCGGCGGCTATCGGCCCGAGTCCAGCGAATTCGCCGCCCAGGCCGTGCCGCGGGGCGCCTCGGGCGGCGGCGGGGTGAGGACGGTGTCCCGGGGCGGGCGGCTGGTGTCGGGTTCGGGATAGTCGAGGGTGTAGTGCAGGCCGCGGCTTTCCTTGCGCGACTGCGCGGAGCGGATGATCAGTTCGGCGACCTGCACCAGGTTGCGCAGCTCGATCAGGTCGTTGGTGACGCGGAAGTTGCTGTAGTACTCGTGGATCTCGTGCTGCAGCAGCAGGGCGCGGCGCAGGGCGCGCTCCAGGCGCTTGTTGCTGCGCACGATGCCGACGTAGTCCCACATGAAGCGCCGCAGCTCGTCCCAGTTGTGGCTGACCACGACCTCCTCGTCGGAATCGGTGACACGCGATTCGTCCCAGGCCGGCAGTTCGGGCGGCGGTGCGACCTCGGGCAGTTTCGCCACGATGTCCTGACCGGCCGCCTGCGCGAACACCAGGCATTCCAGCAGCGAATTGCTGGCCATGCGGTTGGCGCCGTGCAGGCCGGTGTGCGCGGTCTCGCCGATGGCGTACAGGCCTTCGATATCGGTGCGGCCGTGCAGATCCGTCGCCACGCCGCCGCAGGTGTAATGGGCGGCGGGCACCACCGGAATCGGCTGCCTGGTCATGTCGTAGCCGAATTCGAGGCAGCGCGCATACACGGTGGGGAAGTGCTCCTTGATGAACTCGGCGGGCTTGTGGCTGATGTCGAGATAGACGCATTCGGCACCCAGTCGCTTCATCTCGTGGTCGATGGCCCGCGCCACGATGTCGCGCGGCGCCAGTTCGGCGCGCGGATCGAACTTGTGCATGAAACGCTCGCCATTGGGCAGCTTCAGCAGCCCGCCCTCGCCGCGCACCGCCTCGGTGATGAGGAACGACTTGGCGTGCGGATGGTACAGGCAGGTCGGATGGAACTGATTGAACTCCATGTTGGCGATGCGGCAGCCGGCGCGCCACGCCATGGCGATGCCGTCGCCGCTGGCGGTGTCGGGGTTGCTGGTGTAGAGGTACACCTTGCTGGCGCCGCCGGTCGCGAGCACCACGAAGCGCGCGGCGAACAGGTCCACGCGGTCGTGGCCGCGGTCGAGCACGTAGGCACCGAGGCAGCGGTTGGGACCGGCGCGCCCCAGCTTCGCGTTGGTGATCAGGTCGATGGCGATGTGCCGCTCGTAGAGGCTGATGTTCGGGTGGGCGCGGGCGGCCGCCACCAGCGAGGTCTCGATGGCGTGGCCGGTGGCGTCGGCGGCATGGATGACGCGCCGGTGGCTGTGACCGCCCTCGCGCGTCAGATGGAAATGCTCGTGCTCGCGGGTGAAGGGCACGCCGTGTTCGACCAGCCAGCGCACCGCCGCCGGGCCGCGCTCGACGGTGAAGCGCACCGCATCCTCGTGGCACAGGCCGGCGCCGGCCTCCAGGGTGTCCTGGACGTGGGATTCGAGGCTGTCCTCCGGGTCGAGCACCGCCGAGACGCCGCCCTGGGCGTAGTAGCTGCTGCCCTCGGTGATGGGGCCCTTGGCGAGCACGGCGACGCGGCAATGGCCGGCGAGTTCCAGCGCCAGGCGCAGCCCGGCGGCGCCGCTGCCGATCACCAGTACATCGCTCAGGATTTTGTCGGTCATGCTTGTGGGAATATGGGGAATGCCGTTAAGGTTGCGCCCAGCGCCGCCGCGTCGGGGCCCCGGGGCTCCGGCCGGGGCGCCCGGGGCGGTCGTACCGCACCGCCGGGGCCTGGAACCCGGAAAGTCCATGAGGAGACGCGCCCTCGCTTGATCTTTCGAATCCACAAGGACTTTTCCTCAGTCGGCAATACGGTCCGGTATTGCCTTCGTCGGGAAATCCCCTGTGAATCCGGATCCCGGCGCGATCGTCACGCAGCCTGATGAACTTTCCCGGTTTAATTTCCATAAGTTACCCTAAAGTTTCGGCGCTGGCGAACTCTTTGGCGCGGCGCCTGTCTAGGCTGCCGGGCACGCGGGGGAGGCGGCCTGCCATTTGGGGAAGTGAATGACTGAACACAGTTCGGACCAGCTGCTGGTGGAGCGCGTCCAGCAGGGCGACAAGACCGCCTTCGATCTCCTGGTCCGGAAATACCAGCACAAGATCGTGCAGCTGGTGACGCGCTATCTGCGCGACCCTGTCGAGGCGCTGGACGTATCGCAGGAGGCCTTCATCAAAGCCTATCGGGCCCTGCCGTCCTTCCGGGGCGACAGCGCGTTCTACACCTGGCTGTACCGGATCGCCATCAATACCGCCAAGAACCATCTGGTGGCGCAGAGCCGGCGGCCGCCGAGCGACGACATCGACGCCCAGGACGCGGAACAATTCGCCGGAGACACCGGTCTCAAGGAATACGCGACACCGGAGCACATGGTGTTGCGTGACGAGATCGAGCAGACCATCGCCGCTGCCATCGAGGATCTGCCCGAGGAGTTGCGCACGGCCATCACCCTGCGCGAATTCGAAGGACTCAGTTACGAGGAGATCGCCGCTGCGATGGATTGCCCCATTGGAACGGTGCGGTCACGCATCTTCCGGGCCCGCGAGGCCATAGAGACACGGCTTAAGCCGTTGCTGTCCTGACAGCTTGCGCCCGAGGTACAGAGTATGAGCGAGCACATCAAAGAGCAGATTTCGGCCTTCCTCGACGGTGAGCTGCCGGTCGCCGAGCGGCAGCTGCTGCTGGAACGCCTGCGGCGCGATCCGGCGCTGCGGGCGCAGTGGGGGCGGTATCAGCTGATCGGCGACGGGCTGCGTCAGGGCCTGCCGCCGTATGTCGACCTCGGCCTCGCCGACCGGGTCATGGCGGAACTGGAGACCGTGCCGGCGCATCGGGGCGGCGGAGGCGCGGGGCGGCTGGCGAAGTCGTTTGCCGGCCTGGCCGTCGCGGCCTCGGTGGCGGTGGTGGCCGTGCTCGCGGTGCAGCAGCTGGATGCGCCGGACGGCGGTGCCGGCGCCGACCGTGCGCCGATGGCCGCCGCGCCCCAGGCTCTGCCGCCGCCGCAGGCCTATGTGCGGGTCCAGCAGGGCGGACCCTGGGACAGTGCGCCGCCGCCGCAGGCCGTCAACCGCCTGAACGAGTACGTGGTCAATCACAACGAATATGCCGCCAGCGCGGGTATGCCGGGTGTGCTGCCGTATGTCCGCATCGTCGGTCATGAGCAGAAGTAGGCTGAACGTCTGCCGCGGCGGGGCCCTTGCCCTGGCCCTGCTGGCGTCCGGTCTGGCGCTCGCGGACGAGGTGCGCGACTGGCTGCGCGACATGTCCGAGGCGGCGCAGAACCTCAATTACCGCGGCACCTTCGTCTATCTCCACAACGGCCAGATCGGCGCCATGCGCATCTTCCACCGGGCCGCCGCCGACGGTGAGCAGGAGCGGCTGGTGGCCCTGACGGGCGAGGCGCGCGAGGTGCTGCGCGACCAGGAGCACGTCACCTGCATACTCCCCAAGAGCAAGTCCGTGATGGTCGACCGCAGCGTGCCGCGCAAGCCCTTCCCGGCGAGCCTGCCGCGCGACCTGGGTGCGCTGGACGACAACTACGAATTCCTGTCGCTGGGGGAGGACCGGATATCGGGCCTGCCCAGCCGCATGGTCGAGATCCGGCCGCGCGACGCCTACCGCTACGGCTACCGGCTGTGGCTGGAGCGCGACAGCAAGCTGCTGCTCCGCTCCGATCTGATCGACACGGGCGGCCAGCCCGTGGAGCAGATGATGTTCACCGAGGTGGAGATCGTCGACAGCCTCGACGACCGCGATCTGGAGCCCATGCTGCGCGGCGAAGACTACACCTGGGTCGGCCACCGCAACGGCGGCGAGGAGGATGACGCCGACGGCGAGACGGTGAACGGCGGTGACTGGTCCGCCGCCTGGCTGCCGCCCGGCTTCATGCTGGCCCAGCGCAGCCGGCATCCCATGCCCTCGGATCTCGCCGAGGTCGAGCATCTGGTCTTCACCGACGGTCTGGCGACCGTCTCGGTGTACGTCGAGCCCGAGACGCCGGACAAGGAGCCCCTGTCGGGGCATTCCAGCATGGGTGCGGTCAACGCCCACGGCAGCCGCAGCGGCGACTACCGGATCACGGTGGTCGGCGAGGTGCCGCGCACCACGGTGGAGCGCATCGGCGCGTCGATGCGGCGCCATCCCTGAGGTCCTGATATAGTCGTCCCATGATCGAGGAGACCGCCCGAGTCGTCGCCGCCGAAGGCGAGTTCGTCTGGGTCGAAACGCAGCGCCAGTCGACCTGCGGCGGCTGCGCCGCCCGCCAGGGCTGCGGCACCGCCACGCTGGCCAAGGTTCTGGGCCGGCGCCGCACCCGCGTGCGTGCGCTGAACCGCGATGCCGCCCGGGTCGGCGACCGGGTCGTGGTCGGCATCGACGAACAGGCGCTGGTGCGGGGCTCGCTGGCGGTCTATGCGGTGCCGCTGCTGGGGCTGCTGGCGGGCGGTGTGCTCGGCGCGCTGGTGCAGACGCGCCTGCAGCTCGCCGGCGAGGCGCTCACCCTGATCGCGGGCGTGGCCGGCCTGATCGCCGGCCTGCTGTGGGTGAAGGGCTTCACCCGACGCATCCGCGGCGACAGCCGCTATCAGCCGGTGGTGCTGCGGCGGCTGGCGGGCTGACCGCGGCGGAGCCGCCCGGACGATTTCACAGGGACTGTCAGGCAAAACCAAAGGCAATATCATCGTGGGAGAGGTTATGAAACTCGAGTATTTCCGCCGGCTCGGCGGTCTGTGGGTCGCGCTGGTGCTGGGAATGGTTCTGACGGCGCAGGCGCAGGCGCGTTCGCTGCCCGATTTCAGCGAGCTGGTGGAGAGCAGCAGCCCGGTGGTGGTGAACATCAGCACCACGCAGAAGATCAAGCAGGGGGCCGGCCTGCCGCCCGGCATGCAGATCCCCGATCTGCCGGAGGACAGCCCGTTCAACGATCTGTTCAAGCATTTCTTCGGCGAGGGCCAGGGGGGCGAGCCGATCGAGCGTGACGCGCGTTCCCTGGGCTCCGGCGTGATCATCTCCGCCGACGGCTATGTGCTGACCAACAATCACGTCGTCAAGGACGCCGAGGAGATCATCGTGCGCCTGACCGATCACCGCGAACTCGTCGCCACCGTGGTCGGCACCGACGAGCGCAGCGACATCGCCCTGCTGAAGATCGAGGCGGACGACCTGCCGGTCGCCAAGCTCGGCAGGTCCGAGGACCTGAAGGTCGGCGAATGGGTGCTGGCCATCGGCTCGCCGTTCGGCTTCGAGCGCAGCGCCACCGCGGGCATCGTCAGCGCCAAGGGCCGCGCCCTGCCGCGCGAGAACTACGTGCCGTTCATCCAGACCGACGTCGCCATCAACCCCGGCAATTCGGGCGGCCCGCTGTTCAACATGGATGGCGAGGTGGTGGGCGTGAACTCGCAGATCTTCAGCCGCACCGGCGGCTACATGGGGCTGTCGTTCGCCATCCCCATCGAGGTCGCGATGAACGTCGCCGAACAGCTGAAGACCAAGGGGCACGTGTCGCGCGGCTGGCTGGGCGTGCTCATCCAGGACGTCACCCGCGAACTGGCCGAGTCCTTCGGCATGAAGAAGCCCATGGGCGCGCTGGTGTCCAAGGTGCTGCCCGACAGCCCGGCGTCCAAAGCCGGCATCGAGCTCGGCGACATCATTCTCGAGTTCAACGGCCGTGAGGTGGTGAATTCGTCGAACCTGCCGCCCATCGTCGGCAGCACGCCGGTCGGCCAGCAGGTCCCGGTCAAGGTGCTGCGCGACGGCAGGACGCGCACCCTCAACGTCACGCTCGGCGAGCTGGAGGATCAGGACAAGCTGGAGGTGGCGGAATCCGCCGCCGTCCCGAAGGTCACCAGCGACAGCCGACTCGGCATCGGCGTCGCGCCGCTGCCGAAGGACCTGCGCGAGCAGCTGGACATGCCGGAAGGCGGGGTGCTGGTCGGCGAGGTGGGCGACGGTGCCGCCGCCAAGGCCGGCATCCGCAAGGGCGACGTGATCGTGATGTTCAACGGCGTGCGGGTGAAGGACGGCGAGCACTTCCGCTCGCTGGTCAAGGACGCCCCCGCCGGCGCCACGGTCCCCGTCCTGGTGCAGCGCACCGGCGGCCCGACGTTCCTGGCGATCAGGATTCCGAAATGAGGGGCTAGGGGCTAGGGGCTAGGGACTAGGGACTAGGGACTAGGGACTAGGCAAGGAGTGTGAGCGTCTCCGTTCAGGTATCAAGCCTGTCCCCTGTAGCAGCGGCCTTGGCCGCGAACCGGCAACCCCCGTTCGCGGGCAAGCCCGCTCCTACAGGTGCACGGGCTCGCCTTTGCAGGCGAGACAACCCCGCCTCGATAATCCCTAGTCCCTAGCCCCTAGCCCCTAGTCCCTAGTCCCTAGTCCCTAGTCCCTAGTCCCTAGTCCCTAGTCCCGAATCCCCCATGCCCCTGACCCTCTACACCCGCCGCGGCTGCCACCTCTGCGAGGATTTCGAGCGGGAACTGCGGCGGCTGCAGGCGGAAACGCCCTTCGAGGTGGATATCCGCGATGTGGATGCGCGCCCGGAATGGCGGGCCGCCTACAACGATCTCGTGCCCCTGCTGCTGGCCGGCGAGCGGGAGATCGCCCGCTATTTTTTCGATCTCCGGGCATTGGAGGAGCACCTGGCCGAGGTGCCCGACCCGCCCAACCCGTAGCTTCCTTCATCCGCGTCAAACTCCGTAATGTGCCGCATGTGTTCGTGTGCGGGGTGCAGGGCTGCCGGCCGGGCCAGGCCCTTCCGCCTCCGGCTGCCGCAAGTCGGCTGCGCGGCGAACGGGACCGCCGGGGCTTGTCAGCCCGAGCCCGCCAGACCGGAGGTCGTAATGCGCCCTGCGGCCCTGCGCGGCGCTATCTGGAGCCGGGCCGAGCATGTATAATCTGCCGACTTGATGACGGCTTTCCCTGCGCTTTCAGATACTCCCGCACGTCCCGGCGCCTGGCGGCCATGGCGGTCGCCCTGTGATCTGATGCCCGGGGGCGGCGTGCAGCCACGGACAACGCAGTGACCGATCTCACCCACATCCGCAATTTCTCCATCATCGCCCACATCGACCACGGCAAGTCGACTATGGCCGACCGCTTCATCCAGCGCTGCGGCGGTCTGTCCGACCGCGAGATGGAGGCCCAGGTCCTCGACTCCATGGACCTGGAGCGCGAGCGCGGCATCACCATCAAGGCCCAGAGCGTGTCGCTGGACTACACCGCACGCGACGGCCAGACCTACCGGCTGAACTTCATCGACACGCCCGGCCACGTCGACTTCTCCTACGAGGTGTCGCGCTCGCTGGCCGCCTGCGAGGGCGCGCTGCTGATCGTCGATGCCGCCCAGGGCGTGGAGGCGCAGAGCGTCGCCAACTGCTACACCGCCATCGAGCAGGGCCTGGAAGTGGTACCGGTGCTGAACAAGATCGACCTGCCCTCGGCCGACCCCGACCGGGTGATCCAGGAGATCGAGGAGATCATCGGCATCGAGGCTCACGACGCCGTACGCGCCAGCGCCAAGACCGGCGTCGGCGTCGACGATGTGCTGGAGTCCATCATCGCGCGCATCCCACCGCCCAAGGGCGACCGCGACGCGCCCTTGCAGGCCCTGATCATCGACTCCTGGTTCGACAACTACGTCGGCGTGATCTCGCTGGTGCGCGTCATGCAGGGTACGCTCAGGGCCGGCCAGAAGATGCAGGTGATGTCTTCGGGGCGCACCTACCAGGTCGACAACGTCGGCATCTTCACGCCCAAGCGCCTGGACACGCCGCGGCTCGAGGCCGGCGACGTCGGCTACGTCATCGCCGGCATCAAGGAGATCGACGGCGCACCGGTGGGCGATACGCTCACGCTCGCCGACAAGCCGGCGGCCGCGCCGCTGCCGGGTTTCCAGAAGGTGCAGCCGCGCGTGTTCGCCGGCCTGTTTCCGGTGGTGTCCGACGAATACGAGGACCTGCGCGAGGCGCTGCAGAAGCTGCGCCTCAACGATGCCTCGCTGCACTTCGAGCCCGAGACCTCCTCGGCGCTGGGCTTCGGCTTCCGCTGCGGCTTCCTCGGCATGCTGCACATGGAGATCATCCAGGAGCGCCTGGAGCGCGAATACGACATGGATCTCATCACCACCGCGCCGACGGTGGTGTACCAGGTGCTGACCACCAAGGGCGAGGTGATCGACATCGACAACCCGTCCAGCCTGCCGCCGGTGAACCACATCAGCGAGATCCGCGAGCCGATCATCCTCGCGAACATCCTCGTGCCGCAGGACCATCTGGGCGCCGTGATGACGCTGTGCATCGAGAAGCGCGGCATGCAGAAGAACCTGCAGTATCTCGGCAACCAGGTGTCGGTGAGCTTCGAGATGCCGCTCGCCGAAGTGGTGCTGGACTTCTTCGACCGCCTGAAGTCGGTCAGCCGCGGCTATGCCTCGTTCGAATATCATTTCCTGCGCTTCCAGGCGGCGCCGCTGGTCAAGCTCGACATCCTCATCAACGGCGAGAAGGTCGACGCGCTGGCGGTCATCGTGCACCGCGACCAGGCCGAATACCGCGGCCGCGAGATCGCCGAGAAGATGAAGGACCTGATCCCGCGGCAGATGTACGACGTGGCCATCCAGGCCGCGATCGGGGCGCATATCATCGCCCGTACCACCGTCAAGGCGCTGCGCAAGAACGTCACCGCCAAGTGCTACGGCGGCGACATCACCCGCAAGCGCAAGCTGCTGGAGAAGCAGAAGGAAGGCAAGAAGCGCATGAAGCAGTTCGGCAAGGTCGAGATCCCGCAGTCGGCCTTCCTGGCGGTATTGCAGGTGGGGAAGAAATAGGGGCTGGGGGCTGGGGGCTAGGGACTAGGGGCTAGGGACTAGGGACTAGGGGCTAGGGATT
>JAJJPM010000071.1:0-49043 GCA_032907525.1 Gammaproteobacteria bacterium | reverse complement strand
AGCAGGCCCCGCAACGCCGCATGGGCGGCCGAGATGCATTTTGAGATAGGTTCTAGTTGTATTTGTTCGTAGATATTTCCCTCCATGCGGGCCGCCGCGCCCGCACGACTCGTATCACTGGCATGGAACCTGCACTTCGGGGTTGATACTGGCATACGATCCACGCAGGCGCCTTCCGGGCGCACTCTCGACTCAAGGGCACATCCGACACTATGGCAGGCACACGCTTTTCCGTTGAAGTCCAACCCACGTTGCCCGCGCGCCTCGGCCGCCTGCAGGACCTGGCCGAAGATCTGCTCTACAGCTGGGACCGTCAGGTCCGTGCCCTGTTCTGGCGCCTGGACAATCAGCTGTGGGACAGCAGCGGCCACAACCCCAAGCTGTTCCTGCGACGCGTCTCGCAGCAGCGACTGGAAGAGGCGGCCGAGGACCGCGTCTTCATCGAGGACTACAACCGTGCGCTGTCGGCCTACGACACCTACCACGAGGAAACGCTGCGCACCGGCGTGGAGGAGTACCTGGATCCGGATTCCGACCTGGTCGCCTATTTCTGCGCCGAGTTCGGCCTGCACGAGAGTCTGCCCATCTATTCCGGCGGCCTGGGCATCCTCGCCGGCGACCACTGCAAGGCCGCGAGCGACCTGCGCATCCCCTTCGTCGGCGTCGGCATGATGTACCGCCAGGGATATTTCACCCAGACCATCGACGGCCACGGCAACCAGATCGCGCACTACACCCCGACCAACTTCGCCAACCTCGCCATCCGGCCCGCCAGGATCGAGAACGGCCAGGAACTGCACGTCTTCGTCGATCTGCCCGGCCGCCGCGTCATGCTCAAGGTGTGGGAGGCCAAGGCCGGCCACATCACGCTGTATCTGCTCGACAGCGACCTGCCGGAGAACCAGGATGCCGACCGGGCCATCACCTACCAGCTCTACGGCGGCGACATCACGACCCGCATCCAGCAGGAGATCGTGCTCGGCATCGGCGGCGTGCGCGCCATCCGCGCCCTCGGACTGAAGCCCACCGTATGGCACATCAACGAGGGCCACGCCGCCTTCCAGGTTCTGGAGCGCTGCCGCGAATGGGTGCGCAAGGGCCAGCTGGATTTCGCCGCCGCCCTGGATCGCAGATGGAGAGCTACATCTGGCCGCAGATCCCGCATCGCGAGAACCCCATCCGTTACGTCACCAACGGCGTGCACGTGCCCACCTTCCTGGCGCGCGACTGGACAAACCTGTACGACATGCGCTTCGGTCGCGAATGGGGCAACGAGCTCATGAACGACGACTACTGGGAGCGCATCGACCATATCCCGGACCACAGCTTCTGGAGCCTGCGCCAGTCGCTGAAATCCAAGCTGCTGGAAGAGGTGCGTCAGCGCGTCACCCTGCAGTACCGCCGCAACGGCTGGTCCGAGGCGCTGATCGAGCGCATGACGCAGTATCTGTCGCCGCACGAGACCGATATCCTGACCATCGGCTTCGCACGCCGATTCGCCACCTACAAGCGCGCGACGCTGCTGTTCTCGGACCCGCAGCGGCTGGAGCGGCTGCTCAACATCGCCGGCCGGCCCGTCGTCTTCCTGTTCGCGGGCAAGGCGCACCCCAACGATCTGCCCGGCCAGCATCTCATCCAGGTGATCCACGAATTCTCGCGACGCCCGGAGTTCGTCGGCCGCATCGTTCTGATCGAGGGCTACGACATGGCCCTGGCGCGCAAGCTCGTCACCGGCGTCGACGTCTGGCTCAACACGCCCGAGTATCCGATGGAAGCCAGCGGCACCTCCGGCCAGAAAGCGGGCCTCAACGGCGTCATCAATCTCAGCGTGCTGGACGGCTGGTGGGGCGAAGGCTACAACGGCGAGAACGGCTGGGCCATCACGCCGCACGGCCAGCAGTTCGATGCCGGCTACCGCGACCACGAGGAAGGCAACGAGCTGCTGGACATCCTCGAGCATCAGGTGATACCGCTGTACTACCAGCGCAACAGCCACGGCTATTCGGAAGGCTGGGTGCGGATGTCGAAGGCATCCATCAAATCCATCCTGCCGCAGTTCAATTCGCAGCGCATGGTGATGGACTATGTCCGCGACTTCTACAGCCCCGCCGCCGCGCAGTGCCGCCAGCTCGCCGCCAACCAGTTCGCGGGTGCCCGTGATCTGGCCGCCTGGAAGGCGCGCGTGCGGCGCACCTGGCCGCGCGTCTCGCTGCGCCTTGCCGACAAGCTGCCGGAAGCCATACGCTCCGGCCACACCCTGCCGATCACCGTCGCCGCCCGGCTGCACGACCTGCAGCCGACGGATGTACGGGTCGAATGCGCCGTCGGGGTGGAGAACGAACACGGCGAATTCATCGCGCAGGCGCACTTCGACTTCGCCCCCGCCGGTGCCGGCAGCGATGGTGAGACGCTGTTCCGCCTGGACCTGATCCCGCCGCTGCCGGGCCTGCAGTTCTACAAGCTGCGCATGTTCCCGACGCACCCGCTGCTCAGCCATCCCTTCGAGATGGGCTGCATGCTGTGGCTGTAGGATCAGCAGGCCCACCGCGCAGTGCAGGCGACGATCGAAAGGACCATGACGAAACCGCGGATCGAAATCGAATACTGCAGCCAGTGCGGCTTCCTGCTGCGCGGCGCCTGGATGGCGCAGGAGCTGCTCACGACCTTCGTGGACGAGCTCGGCGGCGTGACACTGATCCCCGGCAAGGGCGGCATCTTCGAGGTGCGCCTGGATGACGGCCGGATGGTCTGGTCACGCAAGCAGGAGGGCCGCTACCCCGAGGCCAAGGAACTCAAGCAGCGCGTGCGGGACCTGATCGCGCCGGAAAAGGGCCTGGGGCATTCGGACCGGAAATGAGCCCCTAATACGAATGGCACTTGCTTAAGCCGATGTCTTGAAAAAAATGGCCACGGAACCCGCGGAATGACACGGAAAAATGCTTATTGTAAAAATCCCGAAGATCCGACCGTGGAGGGATGACCCTGGGTTTACGCAATGAACACTTTCCGTGTTGTTCCGTGGATTCCGTGGCCAATACGGTTTTTGCGATAAACCGACCGATCGCAGGCGATGGCAGGCCCGGGCCGCGCCGCCGCGGCTACCGACCGTACAGGGCCGCGAGGCCGCGCAGTTTCTCCGCCAGTTCCTCCGGCAACTGATCCCAGCGGAAACGCCAGCGCCAGTTGCCCCCGGTCACGCCCGGCGTATTCATGCGGTGTTCGGAACCCAGCGACAGCACGTCCTGCAGCGGCAGGACCGCGAGCGCGGCGACCGATGCGAAGGCGGTGCGGATCAGCGGCCAGGGCATGGGTTCGGGCGGATGGCCGAGATATTCGTGCAGGTGCGCGCGTGTGGCCTCGTCGAGGCCCGCGTACCAGCCCAGGCTCGTGTCGTTGTCGTGCGTGCCCGTGTAGACGACGCCCAGCCGTTCGTGGTTGTGCGGCAGGTAGGGATTGTCCGCCGCGCCGCCGAAGGCGAACTGCAGGATCTTCATGCCCGGCAGACCGAAGCGCCTGCGCAGGGCGTCGACCTCCGCCGTGATGATCCCCAGGTCCTCCGCGACCAGCGGGAGATCGTGAAAAGCGTCCAGCAGCGCCTGGAACAGGCGCTCGCCCGGACCCTTCACCCATTGACCGTCGATGGCTGTCTCGGCGTGGGCGGGAATCTCCCAATGAGCCTCGAAGCCGCGGAAGTGGTCGATGCGGATGAGATCGAAGAGTTCGCGCTGCGTGCCCATGCGCTCGATCCACCAGCTGAAGCCGTCCTGTTCGATACGATCCCAGCGGTAGTGCGGATTGCCCCAGCGCTGGCCTGTCGCCGAGAAGTAATCCGGCGGCACGCCGGCCACGACTTCCAGACGGCCCTCGGCATCGACGCGGAAATATTCACGCTGAGCCCAGACCTCGGCGCTGTCGTAGGCGACGAAGATGGGCATGTCGCCGAACAGCAGGACGCCGCGACGCGCCGCGTAGTCGCGCAGCTCGTGCCACTGGGTGAAGAACACGAACTGCTCGAACCGGACCTGGGCGATGACCGCTGCAAGACGCGTCCGCGCCGCGGCGATCGCCTCCGGCCGCCGGTCGCGCAGAGGCGCGGGCCAGTCCGACCAGGCGCACCGTCCGTGCTCGCCGCGCAGCGCCTCATAGAGCGCGAAGTCATCGAGCCAGGCGCGGTGCCGGTCGCTGAACGCCTCGAAGGCGTGCCTGTCGTCCGCCTCCGCCCGCTGCCGGAACGCGGCGTGCGCCGCCCTCAGCTGCACCGCATGCCAATCCGGCGGCGGCTCGACCCGCGGCGCGGGGAGATGCTCCAGCCAGCCACGCTCGACCAGCCAGTGGAGACAGATCAGCCGCGGATTGCCGGCATGCACGGATGTGCACTGATAAGGAGAGAGATCCGTGTGGGTGGGTCCCAGCGGCAGCATCTGCCAGACCGACACGCCGGCAGCCGCAAGAAAGTCCACGAAACGCCGCGCCTCCACGCCCAGCGCGCCGGCGGCGCTGCCGGGCAGCGAGGTCGGATGCAGAAGGATGCCTGCACGGCGGGTGGCGAACGGCGATGCCTCGTAGCGGTGGGACATCGGCCCTCCCGTCAGCCGGTCTGCTGGCCGTGGCGCATCACGCCGCCGTGCGCCGGCCCGGGCCCGGTGCTGCCGTGGGAGAAGGCATGGGTGAGATATTCCGGCGGCTCCTTGCCGAGCAGCTGGTACAGGTTCGCCAGGTGCATGCGGTACAGACGGTCGAAGTCGTGCACGGTATCCGCCGGGTTGTAGTCACCGAACCACCAGAACCAGTCGGACCCCTCGCAGATGGCCAGCTGATGCTGCGCCGCGGCCAGCTGGTTCGATTCCACGCGGCCGCCGGAAGTGATGTCGTCGAACATGCGCTTGGCGTCGCCCAGCATGTCCCAGGCGCGGTTCTTGTCCTTGTCGCCGATCCAGGTGGAGAAGGTGCCGTACACCCAGCTGCCCGCGACCAGCCCGGTGAGCGGCGCGGGCTCGACGCCGCTGTCCAGGTACTCCGCAAAGGTGGTGAGCCGGATGCGTGGATGCTTGCTGAGCTGCCGGTAAAGCGCGCTCAGGAAATAGTAGCCGTTCTCCGGATAATATTCCCAGGCGTTCTCGCCATCGAGAATGATGGAGACGATGCGCTTCGGATCGGGTTCCCCTGCCGCCGCGATGTTCTCCAGGTGATGCACCAGGTTGGCGACGGCATCGTCGGCATGCCAGTCGGAATAGGTGAAGCCGATCATGTCGGAGAGACCGTCATCACGGAAAAAGCACGCCGTCCCGCCCTTCTTTACGCAGTACGGCCGATACAGAGACTGCTCGCGCGGGGCGTCATTGGTCTTCGGATCGTGCGCCAGACTGTGGAACAGCACGCTCTCGCCGCTCGCCGCCCAGCGGAAGCCGTGCTCGTGCAGCAGCTTCAGGGTCGCGGTACTGACGCCGCCCTCCGATGGCCAGCAGCCCTGCGGACGGAAGCCGAAATACTGCTGACAGGTGTTGACGGCCTCGCGCAGATGCCAATCGGCCCGTTCGGCGCCGCCCGGATAGCTGTCGAGCCGAGGCAGCGGCATGTCCGGCATGGCCTCGCGCGCCGAGCGCAGGTCCAGCAGCAGCGGCACGATCGGATGCGCATAGGGCGTCACCGAGATCTCGATCTTTCCCTCCTTCGCCAGACGCGCGTAGCGGTCGATGACGCCCGACAGCAGCTCGCCGATGATGGTCATGAGGATGCGCCGGTCGTGCAGTGAGTAGCCGCCCCCCTTGTCCATCAGTTCACGCACGCGCGTATCGGCGCGCCGCACGGTCTCGCCCAGCCAGGCGAGGTGGTACCAGACGAGAATATCGACCACGAACTGATCGGTGACATAGCCGAGCAGCTCGCCGTGTCCGCTGCACCAGCGACCCAGTTCGGCGAGCTTCTTGTAGGCCGGGAAGCGATCGATCAGGCGCGTCTGGTTGGCGCGCAGACTGGCCTTGACCAGCGCCAGGCGCGCCTCGGCCTCGACCGGCAGACTCGCCGTCGCCAGCGCGGCCAGAAGGGGATCGCGGATGGCCTTGCCCTCGCGCAGGAAGCCACGCACCTGGCCCGCATAGTCGGCGATCTGATCGAGCAGGATGGGTGCGAAGTTCACCACCGCCTTCGCCCCCGGAGTGGCCTCGATGTGCGCCGCCATGTCGACGTAGTCCTTGATGGCGTGCAGGTAGGTCCACGGCTGCAGATACTCGCCGCTGACCATGTCGCAGTACTGCGGCTGGTGCATGTGCCAGCACAGCACGACGTTCAGACGTGTCTCAGCGGACATGATGCAGCTCCTGACCGAGCATTTCCGGCGTCACCAGCACCACCCCGCCCGCGGAGACATGGAAGCGCCGCGCGTCTTCGACGGGGTCCTCGCCGACCACGGTGTCCGCCGGTATCCGGCACCCCTTGTCGATGACCGCGCGCGTGATGCGGCAATCCGGGCCTATGTCCACGTTCGGCAGGACCACGGCGTCCTCGACGACGGTGCGCGAATGGACCTTCACGTTGGAGAACAGCAGGGAGTGACGCACCCGCGCACCGGAGATGATGCAGCCGCCCGAAACCATCGAGTCCACCGCCATACCGCGCCGGTCGTCGTCGTCGAAGACGAATTTGGCGGGCGGCAGCTGCTCCTGATAGGTCCAGATGGGCCATTCCGCATCATAGAGATTGAGTTCGGGCGTGACGCCGATCAGCTCGAGATTGGCCTTCCAGAAGGCGTCCACGGTGCCGACATCGCGCCAGTAGGCCTGCTTGCCGGTCTCCTCGTCGCGGAACGGATAGGCGATCACCTTGCTGGTCCTGATGACGTGCGGAATGATGTTCTTGCCGAAGTCGTGCTCCGAGGCGTCGTCATCCGCGTCGCGGATCAGTTCCCGATAGAGAAATTCCGTATTGAAGACGTAGATGCCCATCGACGCCAGCGCGACGTCCGTGCGTCCCGGCATGGGCCGGGGCTGTACGGGCTTTTCCTGGAAATCCACCACGCGGTTGTCGCCATCCACCGCCATGACGCCGAAGGCGCTGGCGCGCTCCAGCTCCACCTCGATACACCCGACCGTCATATCGGCGCCGCGCTTGACGTGTTCGGCGATCATGGGGCCGTAATCCATCTTGTAGATGTGATCCCCGGCCAGGATCAGCACGAAATCCGGCCGATGGTTGCGGATGATGTCGAGGTTCTGATAGACGGCATCCGCAGTCCCCTCGTACCACGACGTTTCGATGCGCTGCTGTGCAGGCAGCAGTTCGACGAACTCGCCGAACTCGCCGCGCAGGAAATTCCAGCCGCGATGAATGTGCTGGATGAGCGAATGCGCTTTGTACTGGGTGATGACGCCGATGCTGCGGATTCCCGAGTTCAGGCAGTTGGACAGCGGGAAATCGATGATGCGGAACTTCCCGCCGAAGGGCACCGCCGGCTTGGCGCGCCACAGGGTCAGGTGTTTGAGCCGGGATCCTCGCCCGCCCGCCAGAATGAGCGCGAGGGTGTTGCGGGTGAGGCGGCTGACGAAGCGCCGTGTCTGACCGGTATGCATGCTCACAAGTCTCCCTTTGTATCCCGACGCTGACGCACGATCGACGGCCTGCCGCCGCTGAAGCGGGTGATCCGCGGCAGGTCTCCGTGCGCCGCTCTATGGTACCATCCGGACATCAACTTGGAATGGCATCTCGCCCGTCCCGGGCGGACGCGCCCCAAACGCCGGTGGCTCCTGCATCATGTCCCATACCGCGACACCTCCGATCGACGCACTCGGCCCGGAACTCCTCCATATCGCCGAAGCCCGGCACCACGACCCCTTCGCCGTGCTCGGGCGTCACCCGTACGGCAACGGCGAACGCGTTCTCGCTTACCTCCCCGGAGCCCGGACCGTGCGCCTGGTCGAGGCCGATGCGAAACTCGCCCGGATACCGGACTCCGACTTCTTCGCCTGGCAGGGGGCGTCGGGCACCATTCCCCAGCGCTACCGTCTGGAATGGATCGATGCCCACGGAAATGCGCGGACCGCATACGATCCCTACTGTTTCCCGCCGCAGCTGAGCGATTTCGACCTGCACCTGTTCGGCGAGGGCCGGCACTGGCATGCCTACCGCTTCATGGGCGCCCATCCGCATCGCTGCGACGGCATCGACGGCGTCCGCTTCGCCGTCTGGGCGCCGAACGCCGAGCGGGTCAGCGTGGTGGGCGACTTCAATGCCTGGGATGGGCGCCGGCATCCCATGCGGGTACGCGGCGGCAGCGGCATCTGGGAACTGTTCATTCCCGGCCTCGCCCCCGGGCAGTTCTACAAATACGAGATCCGCAACCGCGAATACGGCACCGTCCATCTCAAGATAGATCCCTATGGGCGGGAGTTCGAGCACCGCCCCGGCACCGCCGCGCGGATCCCGGACATCTCGCGCTACGAATGGGGCGATGCCGACTGGCTGCGCACGCGCCGCGACCGCGACTGGCTGCATGCGCCCATGTCGGTCTATGAGGTGCATCTGGGCTCCTGGCGCCGCGGCCCGCAGGGCGAATTCCTGAACTACCGCGAGCTGGCCGGTCAGCTCATCCCCTATGTGCAGGGCCAGGGCTTCACCCACATCGAACTGCTGCCGGTCACGGAGCATCCGCTGGACGATTCATGGGGCTATCAGGCCACCGGCTACTACGCGCCGACCAGCCGCCACGGCACGCCCGACGATTTCCGCTTCTTCGTCGACCAGTGCCATCAGCACGGCATCGGCGTCATCCTCGACTGGGCGCCCGGCCACTTTCCCAAGGACGACCATGCCCTGGCCCGCTTCGACGGCAGTGCGCTCTACGAACACGCGGATCCGCGGCGCGGCGAACATCGCGACTGGGGCACGCTGATCTTCAACTACGGCCGCAACGAAGTGCGCAACTTCCTGCTCTCGTCCGCCCTGTACTGGATCGAGGAATGCCATATCGACGGGCTGCGCGTGGATGCCGTCGCCTCGATGCTCTACCTGGACTATTCGCGCGACGCGGGGGACTGGCTCCCGAACATCTACGGCGGGCGCGAGAATCTCGAGGCGATCGACTTCCTGCGCCAGCTCAACGAAGTCACCCACGGCCAGCACCCCGGCACGCTGATGATCGCCGAGGAATCCACTGCCTGGCCGCAGGTCACGCGTCCGGCCTACGTCGGCGGCCTGGGCTTCTCCATGAAGTGGAACATGGGCTGGATGCACGACACACTGGTGTATTTCAGCAAGGATCCCGTGCACCGGCATTATCACCACGACCAGCTCACCTTCGGCCTGCTGTACGCCTTCACCGAGAACTTCGTGCTGCCCTTCTCGCACGACGAGGTCGTGCACGGCAAGTCGTCCATGCTGCACAAGATGCCGGGCGACGAATGGCAGCAGTTCGCCAATCTGCGCCTGCTGTACACCTACATGTGGACCTATCCGGGCAAGAAGCTGCTGTTCATGGGCTCGGAATTCGGGCAGCGATCGGAATGGAACTTCGCCGCGCCGCTGGAGTGGCAGGCGCTCGAGTACGCGCCGCATGCCGGCGTGCAGAACCTGGTACGCGACCTCAATCGCCTGTACCGGAGCGAGCCGGCGCTGCACGCCCACGACTTCGAGCACGAAGGCTTCGGGTGGATCGACTGCCACGACGCCGCGCAGTCGGTCATCAGTTACCAGCGCCGTGCCGGCACCGAGGTGCTGGTGAATGTCTTCAACTTCACGCCGGTGGTGCGCGAAGGCTACCGCCTGGGCGTACCGGAGCACGGCCGCTATCGGGTGCTGCTGAATTCGGATTCGTTCTTCTACGGCGGCGGAAATATCGGCGAACAGATCCTGAACACCGAACCCACCCCCTGGATGGGCCACCCCTGCTCCATAGCCCTCACCCTGCCGCCGCTGGCGGGGGTGGTGCTGAAGCGGGAAGGGTGACTGAGTCCTGTTAAAGAAATTCAACCACGAAGGACACAAAGGACACGAAGGAAAACCTCGATCAGTGTAAAACCGTGAATCCCCTCCACCATCAAGGGGGAGGGGATTCTGCGATCAACACTCTTTGAAGTTTTCCTTCGTGTCCTTTGTGTCCTTCGTGGTTAAAGTGGCCTTTACTTCTGCTTCGGCCGGAACGCCTTGACCACCGCCTCGTCGGTCGTGAGGAACGGGCCGCCGATGAGGTCGATGCAATAGGGCACGGCGGGGAACACCGCCTCGAGGCATTCGGCGATGGCGGCGGGCTTGCCCGGCAGGTTGATGATCAGCGAGCCGCCGCGGATGCCGGCGAGCTGGCGCGACAGGATGGCGGTCGGCACGTGCCGCAGCGACACGGCGCGCATCTGTTCGCCGAAGCCCGGCATGAGTTTCTCGATCACCGCCTCGGTCGCCTCGGGCGTGACGTCGCGCGGGGCGGGGCCGGTGCCGCCGGTGGTCACCACCAGACAGCAGCCCTCCCGATCGCAGAGATCCTTCAGCGCGGCCTCGACCTCTGCACGCTCGTCCGGAATCAGCCGGGTCACCGGTTCCCAAGGAGACGTCAGCGCCCGCGTCAGCCAGTCATGGATGGCCGGTCCGCCGAGATCCTCGTAGTCGCCGCGACTGGCGCGGTCGGATACGGTCACGATGCCAATGCGGGCCGAAGCCTGGTTCATGGGATTCACCTCGGTACGATACGCTGCGGACAGCGCAGTATAGCAAACGGAAAACGGTTGACCGCAGCGGCGCCAGCCGGACAATACGCACATCCGCAGATCGACGTCGAGGACCCCACATGGCGAAAGTGCTGTATTTCGGCAATCTCCCCGACCGCATCGGCCGCGGCGTGGAGGAGCTGTTCCTGCCCAAGACCGTCACCACCACCCGCCAGCTGCTCGCCTATCTGCGCCAGCGCGGCGCCGAATGGGACGCCGCCCTGCAGGAGGACCGGCTGACCATCACCGTCAACAAGGAATTTTTGGAGCTCGACCACCCGATCTCCGACAGCGACGAGATCGCGCTGATATCCAGGGGACTGGGCCGCTGAGCGCGAATGCCCTCCACGGCGATGCCGGAATCGCCCTCGCCCGTTACTCCGCTTTCATCCTGAAAAACTCATACAGACCACGGAAAACGTGGGAGGCGCTGAAGTAAGGCGCCTCTTGAAAGGGCCGGCGCGCCACCCCCGCAGGTGGCGGATGTATCCGTATGGAGCATGTGATCTCACCCGTGTCGTTCCGTGGATTCCGTGGGGAATGCGGTTTTCAGGCTCATCCGTCGCAGCGCGCACGGTCGCACCGCTGTGACCCGCTTCACTGCATTCCCTGCATCGCTGTCGTTACATAACCGCACACCCGAGAGACGGGTGTTCCGCACAGAACGACGTTAAGGAGGACACACCATGATCAGGAAATATCTGACGGCCGCGGCAGCCACCGCGGCGTTGCTGGCCGGCGCTCCGCCGCATGCGGAGGAAGCCAGCGGCAGCTTCAAGCAGCTGGACGCCGATGCCAACGGCTATGTCTCGCCGCGCGAGGCCGAGGTCCAGCCCAGTCTGATCGTCCGCTGGAAAGAACTGGATACCGACAAGAACAATCTGTTGGATACGTCCGAGTTCAGCGCCTTCGAGGCCGGCGAGGAGACGATCCGGAACGAGGGCACCATGCCGGGCGGCGGTATGCCGGCGCAATGACCCCCAGGCCGGCCCGGCGGCAGGCCTTCAGGACGTCTTGCCGCCGGCCTCGGCCACCCGCTCGGCGCAGTTGCTCAGCACCAGTTTGGGCGGATCCATGGAAAAGATGAACGGAGACGCCTGACGCAGGGCGCTCAGTCCGAGAATCTGGCGGGTCTTGCCGGGGAATACCGCCGCCTCGACGTCGTAGAGCGTGCAGCTCGGGCCGATCCGCACCTGACTCAGGCGATACACCGGAACCGTCATTCTGCTGCCGTCGGCGAGGATGCCGGACAATTCCTTGACGTAGGCCACCCCACCCGATTTCTGCAGTATTCCCAGTGTCTCCTCGTTGATGGTCATGTAACCGGAACCGGTATCGACCATGAAGTCGACGGCGCCGACACCCGAGATTTCCCCGGCCACGTAGTAGGTTGCCGCACCCTTGTCATGCATGGGGATGTTGCTGTCGAAATCGGCGGCGGCGAGGTTGCCGGACGAAACGGCGACGGCCAGGACCGCCCAGTGGCTGCTGTGATGCATAGGTTCCTCGCGGCGTTGCGCGGCAGTGCGGGTCACGATTGACCCCTTTGCAACGATCAGGCCAGCTGCTGCTGGGACTGCCGACATTCAGACCGGCTTAGCGGCGATGCGGCGAGGGGTCTTGATCGATCCTGTCGGGATGTGAGAGCTGGTGCGCACTATTGGCCGGCCACAGCTGGAGATCTGGCGACCGATGGGGCGCGATCAGGCTTGGCTGGCCATGTCGACCACCTGGCGCCGGGCACCCCACCGGCCGGGCGCGGCCTCGAACACACCGGCCAGCCGGGTGCCGCAATGTCGGCAGCGACCGTCGGCTGTCAGATTCCAGTCGCTGAGCACATACCAGTCGCGTCCGATCAGCAGCTCGCCGCACTGGTGGCAGTAGGTGCTCTCCCCCGCCTTGTCGTGCACATTGCCCGTGTAGGCATAGCGCACGCCGTGCTCGAGGGCGATCCGGCGCGCCCGTGTCAGGGTGGCCGCCGGCGTCGGCGGCACGTCCAGCATCTTCCAGTCCGGATGGAATGCCGTGAAGTGCATGGGCACGTCCGGCCCCAGGTGTTCAACCACCCAGCGGCACATGCGCTCGATCTCGTCGCTGGAATCGTTGTGGCCCGGGATCAGCAGTGTGGTCAGTTCGAACCAGACCTGAGTCTCGTGCCTGAGATACTCCAGCGTTTCCAGCACCGGCTGGAGGTGGCCGCCGGTGAGCTTCCAGTAGAAATCCTCCGTGAAGCCCTTCAGATCCACGTTCGCCGCGTCCATGTAACGATAGAACTCCTTGCGCGGCTCGGCCGTCACGTAACCGGCCGTCACGGCGACCGACCTGATGCCGCGTTCGTGACAGGCCTGCGCCACGTCGATGGCGTATTCGTGGAAAATCACCGGATCGTTGTAGGTATAGGCGACGCTGCGGCAACCGAGCGCTTCGGCGACGCGCGCGATCTTCTCCGGCGAAGCGGCATCGGCCAGGGTATCGATCTCGCGCGACTTGCTGATATCCCAGTTCTGGCAGAACTTGCAGGCGAGATTGCAGCCCGCGGTGCCGAAGGACAGCACCGGCGTGCCCGGGAGGAAATGATTCAACGGCTTCTTTTCGATGGGATCCACGCAATAGCCGCTGGACCGGCCGTAGGTCGTCAGTACGATGGCGCCGTTCTGGTTGGCGCGCACGAAGCACAGCCCCCGCTGACCTTCGTGCAGCTTGCAGAAGCGCGGACATAAATCGCACTGAACGCGCCCGTCGTCGAGTTTATGCCAGTACTTGGTCGGCACCACCGCGTCGGCTGACCAGTCGTTCGTCATGGAGATCCTCCAGTTGCTCACATTACGAAGTATAGGTCGCGTGCAGATACATCGGATCGAAGGCCGTCATGGTCATGCACAACGTCCGCCCGCCCGCCGTCGCCGGCCTTTTCTACCCTGCCGATGCCGAGGAACTGCGCACTCTGGTGAACGACCTCCTGCGGCATGCACCGGATACCGACGCGACGCCGCCGAAGGCCGTGATCGCGCCGCATGCGGGCTATGTCTATTCCGGGCCGATCGCGGCGAGCGCCTATGCGCGCCTGCGCCCGCTGCGCGGGCAGATCACCCGCGTCGTGCTGCTGGGACCCGCGCACCGCGTGGCCTTCCGCGGCCTGGCCGCCAGCAGCGCCGATGCCTTCCGCACGCCGTTGGGAGACATCCCGCTGGACACCAAGGCCGCGGCGATGCTGGCGCGGCTCCCGCAGGTGCACACCCTCGACGATGCCCACGCCCTGGAACACAGCCTGGAGGTCCAGCTGCCGTTCCTGCAGACCGTGCTGGGACGCTTCACGCTGGTCCCGCTGGTGGTCGGCGATGCCGGCTATACGGAGGTCGCCGAAGTCCTCGACCTGCTCTGGGGCGGGCCCGAGACTCTGATCGTCATCAGTTCGGACCTCAGCCATTATCATGACTACGCCACCGCGCAACGGATGGACCGCGCGACCTCGGCCGCGATCGAGGCCCTCGCGCCCGAGCGCATCGACTACGACGACGCCTGCGGCCGCACGCCGGTCGGCGGCCTGCTGCAGGCGGCGCGGGCGCGCGGCCTGCGCGCGCAGACGATCGATCTGCGCAACTCCGGCGATACGGCCGGTCCGCGCAATCAGGTCGTGGGATACGGTGCGTATGCGATCGGGTGAGCGGCGCCTCGACGATACCGCCCGCCGGACACTCCTGGACATCGCGGCCCGTTCGGTGGTGCACGGCCTCGAGCACGGCACGCCGCTCCCCGTCGAAGCCGACGCCTATCCCGAACCCCTGCGCGCACCGGGCGCCAGCTTCGTCACCCTGCGCATCGGCGGTGAACTGCGTGGCTGCATCGGTTCTCTGGAGAGCCGTCGACCTCTGGTGGCGGATGTCGCCGACAATGCGTTCGCAGCGGCCTTCCGCGATCCGCGCTTTGAGCCCCTGCGTGCCGACGAAGTGCCGGACGTGGATTTCCACATCTCCGTCCTGGGTCCGGCCGAACCGCTCTCGTTCACCGACGAGGCCGATCTCATCCGCCGCCTGCGCCCGGGGATCGACGGCCTGATCCTGCGTGCCGGACGTCAGCAGGGCACCTTCCTGCCGTCGGTGTGGGATTCACTGCCACAACCGCAGGATTTTCTGCGCCAGCTCAAACGCAAGGCCGGTCTGCCCGAGGACTACTGGTCCGACGGGATTCAGGTGTGGCGCTACGAGACGGAGTCGTTCCCCGACGATCACTGAGATCGGCCGGGGAAACGGAATCTCAGGGCCGCTCGCCGGACACCTGAGCCACTCCGATGACGAGGCAGCGCGCCACCGAACCCGGCTGACACTGTTCCCCGTTCAACCAGATGGCATGGTCCAGCCGCGCGCCGTTGAGCACGGTCCCTTCCAGACGCGCACCGCGCAGGTCGGCGTAGGAGAGATCCGCACCGGCCAGACGTGCGCCGCGCAGGTCGGCGTTCTGAAGCCCGGCGCCGGTCAGCCGCGCATTGCTGAGATCGGTGCGTCGCAGGTCGGCGAGATTGAGCGTGGTATAGGCGAGATCGGCGCCTGCCAGCCGGCTGCCGACGAGATTCGCACCCGTCAGATCCATGTTGCCGACCCGCGCACCGCGCAGATCGGCCTGCTCGGCGACCATGCCCGGCATACGGCAATTGCTCCAGTCGACTTCCGGTGCGGGCGGCGCACTGCAGTCGGGGTGCGACGCGGGTCGTTCCGGCGTGAACAGGACGAACACAATCAGCAGCAGCAGTGCGGCCGCGAGCGCCCGGCCGCAGATCGGACCGCAGGTTGGGGTGGCCGGCGCCCGTGCCTGGTCGAGCACCGCGCGGCGCGCCTCGCGATGCCGGAGCATCTCCGAATCCTCCTCCTGACGGCGATCGCTTGCACGGCGCCGCTCGCCGTTGTCGGCCCGCAGGCGTTCGCTGCCCAGACGGCGGTCGCCTCCGCGCCGCTCGTCCGCGCGCATGCGCGCCTCGCGCAGCCGCTGGCGGTCCTCGTCGGTCACGACATTCTTCATTTCCTCGGGGATCAGCTGAGGCAGCTCGCGCAGCGGACTCCAGGTCTCGCGGTCGGCGCTCAACTCATCGTCCTCGCGGATACGCCCGAGCAGGACATAGCGCGTGATCTGGCGCTGGGGAAACGGCCCGCGCACCTGCCCGTCACGGCGGGTGAACCAGAGATGTTCCTGTGCTTCGCTCATGAGCGGTCTCGGCTAAGGCCTGCGCCAATCAGGGACGGTGTTTTGCCCGCGACGGCGCTTTGCGGTAAAAGATCGATAGATTCCCCATGCGACGGCGGCTCGCCGCACCCGATTCCATGACTGCACCCCCCACCGGACCGTTGCCGCCCGCCGGCACCCCCACCCTGCCCGCGCGCGGCGAGACCGCGCCCGCCTGGCGCGTCGGCCAGGTGCTGGCCGCGACCGTGGTCGCCGCTCCCCGGCAAGGCGTGTCCGATCTGCGTATCGGCACGCTCCTGGTCAGGGCGCAGACCGGCGGGTTGCAGCTGTCCCCCGGGCAGACGCTGCGTCTGGAAGTCGCGAGCCTCAAAGAGCAGCCGGTACTGCGTCTGCTCAACCTGATGGCCGCCGACCCGCTGAACGCCGCCATGCGCAACGCCTTGCCGCGCCAGCAGCCGCTCGCGCCGCTGCTGGCATCCCTGGCGCGTGCCACCGGCGACGCCCAGGCCGCCCGTCAGCTCGCCCCCGAGATCGTCCGCGTCGCCCGGGACCTGTTGGGCCGGCTGCCGGCCGCCGTCTCGCTGGGTCAGGCGGACGGACTGCGCGAAGCCCTGCGCAACAGCGGCCAGTTCCTCGAATCGAAGCTGGCGCGCGCGGCCGGCGGCGCCGCGCAGCCGGCTGGTCCGGTGACGCCGCCCCGCACGCCCGACGTGGGTGCCGATTTCAAAGCGAATCTGATCAGGCTGATCCAGGTGCTGCGGGAAAACGCTGCAAATTCCACGCCGGCCGCGCAGCGCAGTGGTGGTGCGGTGCCTGCCGCCGCGGCGACCACGTCCCCGGCGATGCCGGCGTCCCTCTCGTCGGCCGCCCCGGCGGCAACGCTGGCAAACGCCCGCGTGCCGGCGGCCGCCGGGCAGAACGGCGACCCCACTGCACCGCCCCGGCCCGGCCAGCCGCCGCAACCGCAGTCCGTCGCCGCCTTCGCCCGGCTGGCGACGCTCGAGCCGCTGGAACTGCTGCGCCAGAGCGAAGGCGCACTCGCCCGCGTCCAGCTCAACCAGCTGGCATCGCTCGCGGGCGAACGGCCGGCCACCGCGGACTGGCTGATCGAGCTGCCCGTGCGCCGCGACGGCGACATCGACCTCTGGGGCCTGCGCATCGGCCGCGAGCCGGATCGCGACGGAGCCGGCGCCGTGGAAAACGGCGCCCCCGGCTGGACCGTCACCCTGGCCTTCGAGCTGCCCGGGCTCGGGCCGATGCAGGCGCGCATCGCAGTGCGCGGCGAACGCGTCTCCGCCCAGTTCTTCAGTCCGACCCTGAACATCCCTCCGTTGATCCGCACCCATCTCCCGCTGCTGGACGCGCGGCTGCGGGCCGCGGGCCTGGAGGTCGGCGAACTGGGCTGCCGCGAGGGCCGGCTGCCGGCCGCAGCGGGCGCCGACCGCACCCGTATCCTGGACGAGCGCGCATGACCGACAGACACTCGCCTCCGCCGCAGCGCGAACTCGCCGTCGCCCTCAAATACGACGGTACCGGCGCACCGCGTGTCACCGCGAAAGGCAGCGGACCGGTAGCCGAACGCATCGTCGAACTGGCGCTGCAACACGACATCCCGATGCAGGAGAATGCGCCGCTCGTGCAGCTGCTGGCGCAGGTGGAACTGGATGCCGAGATACCGCCGGCCCTGTATCTCGCGGTGGCCGAGGTCATCGCTTTCGCGTATTACCTTTCCGGGAAAGTGGCTCCGGGAGTGAGGAGTGAGGAGTGAGGAGTGAGGGGCGTTTTTTCACTGGCGGGTGTCGCGTGCGGGATCGCAAACCATGCACGATCTGACCGTCATCACCATGCTCGCCGGGGCGCTGTCGGTGGCATTGCTGCTCGGCTGGCTCACGCAGCGGCTGGGGCTGTCCACACTGGTGGGCTATCTGCTGGCCGGCATCGTGGTCGGGCCGCATACGCCGGGCTTCGCCGCGGATGCCCATCTCGCCGCCCAGCTGGCGGAGATCGGCGTGATCCTGCTGATGTTCGGCGTGGGCCTGCACTTCCATCCGCAGGAACTCCTGCGCGTGTGGCGCATCGCGATACCCGGCGCGGTGGCGCAGAGCGCCGTGGCCACACTGCTGGGCTGGGGCATGGCCCACGCCTTCGGCTGGGGGCATACGGCGGGACTGGTCCTCGGCATGTCGCTCGCCGTCGCCAGCACGGTGGTGCTGATGCGCATGCTGCTGGAGCGCAAGCTGCTGGACACGCCCGCGGGCCATGCGACCGTCGGCTGGCTGATCGTCGAGGACATCTTCACGGTCGTCGCGCTGGTGGTGCTGCCCGCGCTGGTCATCAAGGCAGGCACGGACTCACGACTCGGCTGGTCGCTGCTGTTCGCACTGCTGAAAGTGGGCACCTTTGCCGGACTTGCCTGGTTTCTGGGACCGAAGCTGATTTCACCGTTGCTGGAGCGCATGGCGAAGACGCAGGCGGTCGAGCTGTTCACGCTGGCGGTCTTCGTGGTCGCACTCGGCATCGCCAGTGTCGCGGCAGGCCTGTTCGACGTCTCCGTCGCGCTGGGCGCCTTTCTCGGCGGCCTGGTGGTGGGACGTTCGCGCGTCGGTCATCAGGCGGCCGCGGATGCCATGCCGTTCCGCGATGTGTTCTCGGCGCTGTTCTTCGTCTCGGTGGGCATGCTCTTCGACCCGCGCTTCGTGCTGGAGAATCCCGGCATGATCGTCGCGGCGCTGGGCATCGTGCTCATCGCCAAGCCCGCCATCGCTCTGCTGATCGTATGGGCCCTGCGGTATCCGCTGCAGACGGCGCTGACGGTCGCCGTCGGCCTCGCCCAGATCGGCGAGTTCTCGTTCATTCTCGCCGCTCTGGGCAAGTCGCTGGGCCTGCTGCCGCAGGCCGGCTTCGACGTCCTGGTGGCCACCGCACTGCTGTCGATCGCGGTCAATCCCCTGCTGTTCCGTCTCCTGCCGCTGCTGGAGTCGCGTCTTCCGGCCCGCGGCGGATCGCGGACGGGCACGGCCATGGACGGTGCGGCGCCGGCCGCGCCGGGCCCGGAGGCCATCGTCGTCGGCTATGGCGAGATCGGCCATCGCTTGACGGAACTGCTCGCGGCCGAAGGCACGTCGCTGGCCGTGATAGAACAGGACATGGCGGTGTTCGAGGCGGAGCCGCATCCCGGAATCACGCCCGTCTACGGCGATGCCGGCAATCGCGAGATCCTCTCGGCAGCGGGACTCGCGGGGGCATCGCGGCTGTTCCTCACGACCTCACGACTGGATCTGAAGCTGCGCGTCTGCAGCACCGCACGGGGGATCAATCCCGGCGTCGCGATCTACGTGTACGTGCATTCGCCGGCGGAACGCGCCTGGATGGAGGAGTTCGGTGTGACAGCGATCGTGGACGAGCCGCTGCACGTCGCGGCGGCATTGATACAGGCTGGAACGGAAAAACGGAATTAGCCGCCGGCGGCCCCCACCTGCCGGCCGCCCCCATGCAGCATTGCGATGAGTTCGGCTTCGCCGCGCGTGAGGCCGCAGCGGCTGACGAGTTCGGTGACGTTCGCACCGCGCTGCACCATCTGGATGGCCTGGGTGTAGGGCCGATCGCCGGCGGTACGCATCTCGATCTGATCCTGACGTTCCGTCAGACGGCGGACCTGCTGCTCCAGACGCACCAGATGATCGCCGGCGCCGACCGAGGCCTTGCACAGCGCGGCGAAATCGTCGCGCTGCCGCAGCGACTGGTCCTCGCGGCTACGCAGCCGGTCCCGCAGCCGACGCAGCGCGAAGATCTGATAGATCTGCGCCAGTACCATGACCGCCACCAGGGCGCCCAATATCGCGGTGATGGGATCAGTCATTGCTGCGCCTCTTTGAATGATACCTAGCTAGGCATAGTCGTCGATGTGCGGTTCGCCGTCATCGCGCGGACGATCCCCGCCGCCCCCATCGTCCTTGTCCTCTTCTTCATCTTTGCGCGGCCGCCGCGGCGGTGGCTTGCGGTCCTGAATGGGTACGCCCGGACCGACCGGGAACACCGGAGGGGGAAACTTGATGTCCCAGGGTCCGGGCATCGCTCCGCATGGGCATTACAGGGAGCCGAGCTCCGCCCATTCCTCGTCGTTCAGGAGTTTGTTCAGATCCACCAGGATCAGCAGTTCGCCGTCGCGGCTGGCCACGCCCTGGATATACTTCGAGCTCTCGTCGTTGCCGACACTCGGCGCGGACTCGATCTCGGAGGCATGCAGGTTCACCACCTCGGCGACGGCATCGACGAGGATGCCGACCACCTGCTTGTCGACCTCGATGATGACGATGCGGGTCGACTCGTCCATGTCCTTGGCGCCGAGCCCCAGCCGTTCGCGGGTATCGATGACGGTCACGACATTGCCGCGCAGGTTGATGATGCCCAGCACGTAATGCGGGGCGCCAGGCACGGGGGCGATCTCGGTGACGCGGAGCACCTCCTGCACCTGCATCACGTTGATGCCGTAGGTCTCGTCCTCCAGCCGGAAGGTCACGCACTGCAACAGGGGATCGTCGTTGGTCGTCTGCGCCGCTTGTTTCATGGCTCGCCTCTGGAATTCACTCCGGGGGGGCGTCAAAACCCGGACGACGCCCCGTCACGCCCATAACAAAAGCACGAAATGTGCCAGCGGCGGATCGCCGTTCCGGCTCTACCGCACGGATTCCGCGGGGCCAGGCCCTGCGAGCATGGCCGCGAACGCGTCCGTGTCGATCAGTGCGCACATCTCCTTGATGACCGTACCCGCCAGCCACGGCCGGCTCCCTTCCCGGCTCCGCCATTTCACGGCATCCGGCGAGAGGGTGATGACCTCGTCCACCGCGTCGCAGGCCAGCCCCCAACCGCCATCGCCGATCAGGATCACGTTGCCCAGGCGGCCGCTCCCGGGCGGCGCCAGCGCGGCGCGGCGGTCGGGCGGCAGCACCACCTGAGCAACGTCGATCAGCCGCACCCGGCGTCCGAGGTGCTCCCGCAGTCCGAGAAACCACGCCTGATGGTTGGGCATCGGAGTCACCGCCGCACCGTCCCAGGGAAGAACCCCGCCGAGGCGGGCCAGCGGCAGCGCCAGGGTCAGGCCCGCCACCCGGAACAGCAGGCACTGGAACTCACCCCGGGCCCAGTCCGGGCAGGCCGAGGTCCCGGTCCCGCGTGCGGCCGGGGCACCTTCCGCCGCCGGCGGTGCGCCGGACGGCCGCGCCTCCGCGGCCGTTGCCCCGGCCGGCACCGCCGCGGCCACGGCGTGCCCGTCCGGCTCCGCTACGGCCGCGGGAGGAGGACGCAGGAGGGCCTGCAGATACGCGCCCAGCGCCAGCTGCTGATCCAGCATGACCTGCTCGTGGCTGCGGGATTCCGTCTTCGTGTCGCTCATGCCAGGGCCCTGCCGTCGTGTCCCTGGATGGTATCCGCCGCAGAAGGCACGCGGCCCAGCAGGCTGTCCAGCAGCGCCGCATAGGCCAGTGCGCCGCGTGACCGCGGTTGCCACAACGACAACGGCTGCCCCGTCTTGCTGGCCTCGCGGAATTGTGTGTCGACCGGGATGACGGCATCCCATACGTCGTTTCCGTACCGGTCACGCAGGACCTGCAGGGCGTCTCCGGAGGCGCGGGTACGCCGGTCGTACATCGTCGGCACGATCAGTCGCGGCACCTCGCCGCCGCGCGCGCGGCTGATCATCGTCAGGGTGTGCAGCATGCGTTCCAGGCCCTTCAGCGCCAGAAACTCGCACTGCACCGGAATAACGAGTCGATCGCAGGCCGCCAGCGCGTTCACCATGAGCACGCCCAGCATGGGTGGGCAGTCCATCAGGACGTGATCGAAGTGCGGCCGCAGTTCGGCGAGCGTCTGGGCCAGCACCAGGCCCATACCGTCCTGCGCGCCGAGCTGGCGGTCCAGGGTCGCAAGCGCGGTGGCCGCCGGCAGAAGCGTGAGCCGGTCGATGCCGGTCGGCCGCAGCACGTCGCGATAGTGGCTGCGTGGGCGGCGGTCGGCGCGGTCCTTGAACAGCGTGTAGACGGACACGTCGATGCCGTCGGGATCCAGCCCGAAATAGGTCGTCAGCGAGCCGTGCGGATCCAGATCCACCAGTAGCGTGGGCCGGCCCTCGCCGGCCAGCTGTCCCGCCAGCGTCACCGCCGTGGTCGTCTTGCCGACCCCGCCCTTCTGATTGGCCACGGCCCAGATCTTCACGGCGCGACACCTCCCCGGTGATCGCCGCCCGCATCCTGCCGCATGGCGTCCGGCAGTTCCTGAGGATCGCGCTCCCAGCGCGGATCGGCACCGGGCATGATCACCAGCACCACGCGCCGGTTCCTGGCTCGACCCTCCGGCGTGTCGTTGGGGGCGACCGGCTTGTATTCACCGTAACCGATCGCGGCCATGCGCCCGGGCTCGACGCCGTAATCGGTGAACAGATGCACGACGCTGGCGGCGCGCGCCGCCGACAGTTCCCAGTTGGAGAGGTACTGCACGGTGCTGATCGGCACGTTGTCGGTGAAGCCCTCCACATGGATGGGATTCGGGAAGGGTGCGAGGATCTTGGCCAGCTGCTCGAGAATCGGGAACGAGTCCGGCGTCAGCCGCGCGCTGCCGCTGGGGAACAGGATGCTGGATCTGATCTCCACCTCCAGCCAGCGCTCGTCACGGCGCACGCGGATCAGATCGTCCCGTATCAGCCCGCCCATGGCCTCCACGATGGCCTCCGCGATGTGCTGCACGCCGGGGTCGACGTAGCCGGCGGGTCCGGCGGCGCCGGGGGGCCGGGGTCGCGGCCGACTCTGCTGCAGATCGGACTCGGACACCACATCCGGTACGACGGGAATGGGCAGCGCGATCAGCGAAGGTTCGCCGATGACCGATTGCGAACCGCTGTCCACCGTGCGCTGAATCTCGCCGAGCTGGACGGGATCCATGCTGCGCGGCGCCGAGCGGAAGGCGGCCACCAGCGAATCGGACAACACACGGTACTTGCCTTCGTTGACCGACGACAGGGCGTACATGACCACGAAAAACGCGAACAACAGCGTGATGAAGTCGGCATACGACACCAACCAGCGCTCGTGGTTCTCGTGTTCCTCGTGCTTCTGCTTGCGCGCCATGGGAATCCGTTCAACCCGAAAGCCGCATTTGCCACGGAAGAACACGGAAAAACACAGATAAGATCATATGCTCCACACAACAGCGCTCCTCACCTGCCAGGTGCTGATCCGGAATTTCGCCATGATGTTTCATCTCAGTGTCGTCCATATGGTTTCGTGGCTGGAAATACTAGGCCCTGCATTGACAAAGCCCCATATCCCACTGGCAGGACGCCGTGAATACCTCCCTGTAGGCTTGACGGCCGCATCCCTGCGGCCGACACCTGCCAGCGGGATATGAGGCCTTGTCAATGATCACCTTGATAAGTCCTTCCCAGTTCAATGCAGATAGCCGGTCAGCTTCGTTTCGATGTTGCGCGGATTCTCGCCCTCGGCGATGGAAATCACGCCTTCGAGAATCATCTCGCGGAAGCGGGTCTGGCCGTGAATGTGGTTCTTCAGCTTGTTCGCCATCGGCAGGAACAGCAGGTTGGCGAGGCCCACGCCATAGATGGTGGCGACGAATGCCACGGCGATGCCGGCACCGAGCTTGCTCGGATCGGCCAGATTGTTCATCACATGGATGAGGCCCATCACCGCGCCGATGATGCCGATGGTCGGCGAGTAGCCGCCCATGCCCTCGAAAACCTTGGCCGCCTGCAGGTCGCGGTATTCCTGGGCGTCCAGATCGACCTCCATGATGCCGCGGATGATCTCCGGTTCATTGCCGTCGACCAGCAGTTGCAGACCCTTGCGGGCGAACAGGTCCGGTTCCTCCTCGGCGATGCTCTCGAGCCCCAGCAGTCCTTCGCGGCGTGCGATATTGCTCCAGCCGACGATCTTCTCGATGGCCTCCTGGGGCAGCAGCCGCGGCGGCCGCACCACCCAGCTGGAAATCTGCAGCGCGCGCGTGAAGGTGGCGATCGGCACCTGGATCATGATCGCGCCGAGGGTGCCGCCTCCGACGATCACGAAGGCGGTCAGCTGGACCAGCGAGTCCGTGTGCCCGCCCTCCAGGATGTTGCCGCCGATGATCGCGCCGAACGCGATCACGATGCCGATGAGTGTGAGGATGTCCATGGCTGCGCATCATCCTCAGACGGCGTTGGCGATCTCGCGCCCGATGTCCGAAAGACCCAGTATCTGGTCGGCGAGATTCGCCTCGACCACCGCCGCCGGCATGCCGTAGATCACGCAGCTGGCCTCGTCCTGGGCCCAAACGGTCGCGCCGCCCTTCTTCAGGGCGCGTGCGCCCTCGCGCCCGTCGGCGCCCATGCCGGTCATGACCACCGACAGCACCTTGCCCCCGAACACCTCGGCGGCCGACGCAAAGGCCAGATCGACGCTCGGCCGGTAGTGCAGCGAGGGATCGCCGTCGTAGATGCGGATTCGCACCTGGCCGGCGCGTTCCAGCAGCCCGAGCTGGCGGCCTCCTGGCGCGAGATAGGCGGTACCCTTCTGCAGGATCTCGCCGTCTTCGGCCTCCTTCACATGGATGCGGCATTGCCCATCGAGACGCTGCGCGAAGGCCGGTGTGAAACTCGCGGGCATATGCTGGATCAGCAGGATCGGCAGGGGGAAATCCTCCGGCAATGCCGTCAGCACCTGCTGCAGCGCGACCGGCCCGCCCGTGGAACTGCCGATAGCGACCAGGCGATAGTCGGTCCGCCGAGCCGCGGGGCGACGCGACAGGGCGGGATGCGGTGCCGCCGGAAGCGCGGCATTCGCCGGCGATACCTGACGGCGCGTACCGATCAGGCGCACGCGGGTGCGCAGCACCCGCTTGGCCTCTTCCTTGTCCTGGGAGATATCGTCGAAACGCTTGGGCAGGAAATCCAGCGCCCCCGCCTCCAGCGCGTCGAGTGTGGCCTTGGCGCCGTCGTAGGTGAGCGACGAGAACATGAGCACCGGCGTCGGCTGGATCTTCATGATGCGCCGCACGGCCGTGATGCCGTCCATGACCGGCATCTCGATGTCCATGGTCACCACATCAGGTTTGAGCTCCATGACTTTCTGCACGGCCTCCCTGCCGTCGCCTGCCGTGCCGACCACCTTCAGGCGGCTGTCGGCCTCCAGGATCTCGACAATGCGGCGGCGGAAAAAGCCCGAGTCATCGACCACCAGTACCCGGATCACGTCAGATTCTGCCCTTTGCCTACCGTTTCGTCCCAAGGCCGCGCCGCAGCGCCGCCGCCCCGTTTTGTATGCGCACTGCCGCTCAACCGCGCCGTGCGTATTTCTTCATCAGGCCTGGTACGTCGAGGATCAGCGCGATGCGGCCATCGCCGGTGATGGTCGCGCCGGCGAAACCGGGCATGCCCTGCAGCATGGCGCCGAGCGGTTTGATGACCACTTCCTCCTGACCGATCAGCTGGTCGACGACGAAGCCGACCTTCTGGTTGCCGACCTGCACCAGCACGACGTGCCCGCCCGGACCGTTGTCCGCCACCGCCCCGCGCGTGAGCCACTTGCGCAGATAGAACAGCGGCAATGCCTTGTTGCGCACCCTCACGGTCAGCTGACCGTCGACCACGTTGGTACGCTGATGATCCAGATCGAAGATCTCGCTGACGCTGGCCAGCGGCAACGCGAACGGCTGGTTGCCCAGCACCACCATCAGGGTCGGCATGATCGCGAGTGTCAGCGGCACCCGGATGGAGAGACGCGAGCCGCGGCCTTTCTTCGAATCGATCTCGATGCTGCCGTTCAGCTGGGCGATGCGTGTCTTCACCACGTCCATGCCCACGCCGCGTCCTGAAATATCGGAGATCTCGGTCTTGGTCGAGAAGCCGGCATGGAAGATGAGGTTGTAGCAGTCTTTCTCGTCCAGACGCGCGGCGCTCTCGGCGTCCATCAGGCCTTTCTCCACCGCCTTGCGCCGCAACACCTCCGGATCCATGCCGCGGCCGTCGTCCTCGATGGACAGCAGTATATGGTCGCCCTCCTGCTCGGCCGCGAGAATCACCGTACCGGCACGCGCCTTGCCGGCGGCCAGCCGTTCTTCGGGGCTCTCGATGCCATGGTCCACGGCGTTGCGTACCAGATGCACCAGCGGGTCGGCCAGTGCCTCGACCAGATTCTTGTCGAGATCGGTCTCCTCGCCCTGCAGCTCCAGGTTGACTTCCTTGTTCAGGCTGCGCGCCAGGTCGCGGACCACGCGTGGAAACCGTCCGAACACCTTCTTGATGGGCTGCATGCGGGTCTTCATCACGGCCATCTGCAGATCGGCCGTGACCACGTCCAGGTTCGCCACCGCCTTGGCGACGTCCCCTTCGCCCATGCTCGCCTTGAGCGTTGCCAGGCGGTTGCGCACGAGCACCAGTTCTCCGACCAGATTCATGATGTCGTCGAGACGCTTCGTGTCGACGCGCACCGTGGTCTCCGCAACCGGTGCCGGGGGCGCTGCGGCCGGTGCGGAAACGGATCTGGCGGGAGCGGCTGGTGACGGCCTGGCGACCGCGGGCGGCGCGCCCTTGCCGTGCAGCTCGTCCAGCAGCGCCTCGAATTCATCGTCGGTGATCGCGTCACCGGCGGCCTTTCCGATATCGCCCTTCTCCGGCACGGGTGCCGCCGCGTCCGGCACCGCCTTGGGCGGACCGGAGCCGTGCAACTGGTCGAGCAGCGCCTCGAACTCTTCGTCGGTTATCTCGTCGCCGCCGACCTTCCGCGGCGATTCCGCGGCATCCGCGCCCTTTTCGGCCTGGGCGGCATCCAGCATGCGCTCGAACTCGTCATCGGTGATGTCGCCGTTGCCGGCGGCTTCGGCGGCCGGCGGCGTCGATGGCACCGCGGGCGCCGCACCGCCGGGTACGGCGTAGGCCGTGAGCTGCTCCAGCAGCGCCGGATCGGCCGGCCCCGGTTCCCGGCCGCCATGGATCTCGGCGAACATGCCGTTGACCACATCCAGCACGCGCAGCACCGCGTCCATCAGGCCGGCATCGATCAGTCGTTCGCCGTTGCGCAGGACGTTGAACACATCCTCGGCCCGATGGCAGACCTCCACCAGATGGGTGAGGTTGAGGAAACTGGCACCGCCCTTGATAGTGTGGAAACCGCGGAAGACCGCATTCAGCAGCGCGCTGTCCTGCGGGTGCTGCTCGAGACCCACGAGCTGTTCGCCCAGCTGTTCGAGCAGCTCACCGGCCTCGACCAGAAAGTCCCGCAGGATATCGTCGTTGGGGTCAAAGCCCATGGCATGCGTCCTTCAAAATTCCCGATCAGAACCCCAGGCTCGACAGCAGATCGTCGACGTCGTCCTGGCTGCTCAACACATCCTGCGTATCCACGCCGGGCACCTGAGGCCCGACGCCGCGGGCGAGATCGTCCCTGCCGGAACGCGCGGGCGCGACAGCCGCCTCCGGCTGCGCCAGGCGCTCGCCGGAGATGCGGATCAGGCCGACGAGGTTCTCCTCGACATCCTTTACCAGACTGATGACGCGGCGGATGATCTGGCCGGTCAGGTCCTGGAAGCCCTGCGCCATGAGCACTTCGGAAAGACTGCTGTTCAGTTTGCCGGCGTGACCGCTGGTCAGATCGAGAAAGCTGTCGATCTCGGGAACCAGCGCGCGGAATTCCGCCACGTCCATATCCTTGTGCCGGAATCGCAGCCATTTCGCGTGCAGCGCCTCGGCACGTGTCTGCAGCTCCTCGGCGATCGGCAGGCTTTCCTCGACCGCGTTGAGGGTGCTGTGGGCGGCCTGCTCGGTCATGGTGATCACGTAGTTCAGCCTTTCCTTGGCGTCCGGTATCTCGCGCTCGGCGAGCGCGGCGATGCGCGAATCCAGCTGGAAGCTGGACAGGGCGTCGTGCAGCTCGCGCGTCAGCTTGCCCAGCTCCTGGAACAGGCCGGTATCGCGCCTGCGGGCCAGGTCGTCCAGCAACCGCGAGGCCTCGGCGTCGTTGCCGCGTTCCAGTTCCTCCACCAGCCGCCGCGCCTGGGCCAGCGAGTCGTCGTCGACCACCGTGTTGGGTGCGTTCATCCGGCCCCCGTCAACCCGCAGCGGCCTGCAGGCGCTCGAATATCTTGTCGATCTTCTCCTTCAGGGTGACGGCCGTGAAAGGCTTGACGATGTAGCCGTTGACGCCCGCCTGTGCCGCCTCGACGATCTGGTCCTTCTTGGCCTCGGCGGTGACCATCAGTACCGGCAGGCTGGCCAGTTTGGCATCGGCGCGTACGGCCTTCAGCAGATCGATGCCGGTCATGCCCGGCATGTTCCAATCGGTGACCAGGAAATCGAAATTCCCGGACTGGAGCATGGGCAGGGCGGTATTGCCGTCGTCCGCCTCCTGGGTATTGTTGAACCCCAGGTCGCGCAGGAGATTCTTGATAATCCGCCGCATCGTGGAGAAATCGTCCACGATCAGAATCTTCATGTTCTTGTCCAACTCAGCCTCCTGATGAACATGCTCACTGCCCCGGTCCCGGGTTCAATCCGAAAATGTCCGCTATCCGGTCACTTGCGCTATAGCGGCGCGAGCCTCCGGGTCTTCAGTCCACCAGCCACTCGCCCATGCGGGCCCGCAGCCGGATCAGGGCCTGACCGTGGATCTGGCAGACGCGCGACTCGCTGACGCCCAGCACCTCGCCGATCTCGCGCAGGTTCAGTTCCTCGTCGTAGTACAGCGACATGACCAGGCGCTCGCGTTCCGGCAGGCCGGCGATGGCGTCGGCCAGCGCCTTCTGGAAATCCTGATGCTGGAGGTTCTCCAGCGGGTGGTTCGGGGCCTCCACGCCGCCGTAGTCCTCATCCTCCCCGTGGCCGAGCGCCGCGGGATCCTCGAAGCTGAACACCCGGCAGCCGGTCGCGTCCTGAAGTATCTTGTGATATTCGTCAAGGCTGATGCCCATGAGCGCGGCCACTTCGTTGTCGCGCGCGTCGCGGCCCTTGCTGTTCTCGATGGTACGCACCGCCTCGGCCACCTGGCGCGCCTTGCGGTGCACCGAACGCGGCGTCCAGTCGGTGCGCCGGATCTCGTCGAGCATCGCGCCGCGGATGCGGATGCCGGCATAGGTCTCGAAACTCGCACCCTGGCTGGGATCGTAATTGCGGGCGGCCTCCAGCAGGCCGATCATGCCGGCCTGGATGAGATCATCGGCCTGCACGCTGGGCGGCAGACGGCTCATCAGGTGGTAGGCGATGCGCTTCACCAGCGGTGCATGGCGGACGACCAGCTCATCCTGCCCCTTGTCCTTGTTTTCGGCATATACGGCAGCCCCTTTCATGGCAGCACCTCCAGCTCGCCAGCGGTCGAATTGATCAAACGTTCCACGAAGAATTCCAGATGTCCGGCCGCGCCCGTCGGCACCGGCCATTTGTCCGTGCGCTGGGCGAGGGTCTTGAAGGCCATCGAGGCGCGCGAGCGCGGATAGGCCTCGACCACCGATTTCTGCCGCTTGACCGCCTTGCGCAGATAGTCGTCGAAGGGCACCGCGCCGATGAAATCCAGGGTGACGTCGAGATAGCGCTCGGTGACGCGCGCGATCTTGGCGAACAGGTCGCGGCCCTCCTGGGCGCTGTGCGCCATGTTCGCCAGCACGCGGAAGCGTTCGATGCCGTATTCGCGGCTCAGCAGCTTGATGAGCGCATAGGCGTCTGTGATCGACGCCGGCTCGTCGCAGACCACGACGATCACCTCCTGCGAGGCGCGCGAGAAGCTGACCACGCTGTCCGAGATGCCGGCGGCCGTGTCGACGATCAGAACGTCCACGTCGTGGGACAATTCGCTGAAGGCGCGGATGACGCCGGCGTGCTCCATGGGACTGAGTTCGGCCATGGCCTTGGTGCCGCTGGATGCGGGCACGATACGCAGACCGCATGGGCCGGTGACGATCACCTCTTCCAGGGTGCGCTGCCCCTGGATCACGTGCGAAAGGTCGTACTCCGGATGCAGGCCGAGCATCACGTCGACGTTCGCCAGCCCCAGGTCGGCGTCCAGCAGCATCACCTTTTTGCCGTCCTCCGCCAGGGCCACGCCCAGGTTCACGGAGACATTGGTCTTGCCGACGCCGCCCTTGCCGCTGGTCACCGCGATCACGCGCACCGGCCTGGGTTGATTCATTCTGCGCAGCCCGGCGGCCTGATCGATGCCGGGGTTAGACATGTACATTGGCCGCCATCCCGCCAAACCGCTCTGCAAGGGTCTCGTCATTGGAATCCTGTCCAGCTTGCTGCATGAGTGAAACGGCGCGGTTGACCAGATTGTGGGCGCGCGCCGGGTGTAGATCTTCGGGGACCCGCTGGCCGTCTCCGACATAGGCCAGCGGCAATCCGTGTTTGGCCACCACCGAGATCGCGCCGCCGAGGCTGGCGGCCTCGTCCATCTTGGTCACGATGCAGCCGGCGAGTTCGATTCCGCCGAAGGCGCGGACCGTCTCCTCCAGGACGCTCGTCTGGGTGGTGGCCGGCATGACCATGTAGGTCTGCAGCGGGAAACCGCTGGCCTTCAGCGTGGTGAACTGCTCCGTCAGACGCAGATCCCGCTGGCTCATACCGGCGGTGTCGATCAGCACCAGACGCTTGTCCAGCAGGCTGCCGAGCGCCGTCTGCAGTTCGGCGTGACTGGAGGCGACCTGCACCGGCACGCCGAGGATGCGGCCGTAGGTGAACAGTTGTTCGTGAGCGCCGATGCGGTAGCAGTCGGTGGTCACCAGCGCCACGTTGCGCTGGCCGTGCCGCAGCGCATAGCGTGCTGCGAGCTTGGCGACGGTGGTGGTCTTGCCGACGCCGGTGGACCCGACCAGGGCGATCACGCCGCCGGTGTTGAGAATGTCGTCGTCGGTGACGCGTATCCGCTGGGCGAGCAGACCCAGCGCGCGGCGCCAGGCCTGATCCTCGTCGCCGGTCTCCCCCGCCTGCTCCGCCAGGCTGCGGCACAGATCGTGCGACAGGCCGAGCGCCGTCAACCGCCGCAGCAATTCGGTCTTCTGCGGCTGGCGGCGCTGCAGATCGCCCCACGCCAGATGCGCGAGCTGGTTCTCCAGCAGGCCGCGCAGTTCGTGTATCTCGCGGCGCATCTCCACCAGGGCGGGATCCTGCGCCCAGTAGATGCCACCCGTCCTGCGCGCCTCGGCACCGTCGTCGGCGCGCGGCGGTGCGGCGCGCGTCGTGCTCGTATCAGCCCCGGCCGCCGCCCGTGCAGCCACCTGCTCCGCGACTGCCCCGGCCACGCCGTCGCGGTGTGAAGACTCCGGCGACTGAGCGACGGGCACGGCCGTGCGCCCGAGCGCCTGTTCGACCAGAGCCTCGTCGTAGTCGACGGCGGCGATGATCTCCACACCGCCTTCCACTTTGCGGTTCGACAGGATCACCGCATCGGGCCCCTGCTCGTCGCGGACCTTGCGGATCGCTTGGCGCATATCCGCGGCGAAGTAGCGTTTGATCTTCATGGCCACACCCTCAAGTCATGCCTGCCCGGCCGCCGCCGGCCCGTATCCGGCACTGCGGCGCTCAGGCCGGCGCCGCCTGCCCCAACCCGGGCAATTTGTGCCCGACGGTCGAAACCACCTTGATCTGCTTGTTGTCCGGCACTTCGTTGTAGGCCAGCACATGCAGCGCGGGGATGCTGTGCCGCACCAGCCGTGCCAGCCACTGCCGGATCGGCGGGGCCACCAGCAGTACCGCCGGCTGGCCCTGAGCTTCCTGCTGCTGGGTGCGTTCCGTGAGCGCCCGGTGCATCTGGTCCGCGAGGCCCGGCTCGAAGCCGACGCCACCGTCCTGAGCGCCCTGTATCGACTGAAGCAATATCTGTTCCAGTGCCGGCTCCAGTGCAATCACAGGAAGTTCAGGCGCCATACCGTTGATATGCTGAACAATGGATCGGCCCAGCGCGACGCGCGCAGCCGACGTCAGAACGCCGGCGTCCTGACTCCGCGGCGCATGCTCCGCCAGGCTTTCGGCTATGGTGCGCATGTCGCGGATGGGGATGCGCTCGGCCAGCAGGTTCTGCAGAACCTTGACCACCACGCCCAGCGGCAGCGTCTTCGGCACCAGGTCCTCGACCAGCCTGGGTGCGCTCTTCTTGAGGGTCTCGAGCAGCTGCTGGACCTCTTCGTGGCCGAGGAGCTCGTTGGCGTGTTCCTGCAGCAGACTGCTCAAGTGGGTGGCGACCACGGTGCTGGCGTCGACGACGGTGTAGCCCATCGCCTGGGCGTTGTCGTGCTGATCGAGGTCGATCCACACGGCCTCCAGACCGAAGGCCGGATCGCGGGTCGCGATGCCGGGCACGCGGCCGAACACCTGCCCGGGATTGATGGCGAGCTCGCGTTCCGGATAGACCTCCGCCTCGCCGACCGGCACGCCCAGCAGAGTGATGCGGTAGGCATTGGGTGAGAGATCGAGGTTGTCGCGGATGTGCACCGGCTGGATGAGGAAGCCGAGCTCCTGCGACAGCTTCTTGCGCACACCCTTGATCCGGTCCATCAGCGGCCCGCCCTGCTGGCGGTCCACCAGCGGAATCAGGCGGTAACCCACTTCCAGACCGACGATGTCCACCGGCCCCACGTCGTCCCAGCTGAGGTCCCGCGGTTCGCTGCTGACCGGCTGCCTGGGCTGTTCGGCCTGCGCGGCGGCAGCGGCCTCCGCCTTCTGCCGCTGGGCGAGATACCAGGCGCCCCAGCCACCCAGCGCCGCGAGCGACAGGAACGCCACATTCGGCATTCCCGGGATGATGCCCAGCAGGCCAAGCACGCCGGCGGTGACACCCAGCGCCGCCGGCTTGGCGAACATCTGCGCGAACATCTGCTGCCCCATGTCCTGGGAACTGGATACGCGCGTCACGATGATCGCGGTCGCGGTCGACAGCACCAGCGAGGGGATCTGCGCGACCAGGCCGTCGCCGATGGTCAGCAGGGTGTAATTGTGCATGGCGGTGGCGAACGGCAGTCCGTGCTGGATCATGCCGATGGCCAGCCCGCCGACGATGTTGATGAACAGGATGAGGATGCCGGCGATGGCGTCGCCGCGGACGAATTTGCTGGAACCGTCCATGGCACCGTAGAAATCCGCTTCGCGGCCGACGTCGGCGCGCCGCGCCCGGGCCTCGTCCTGGGTGATCAGACCGGCGTTCAGATCGGCGTCGATGGCCATCTGCTTGCCGGGCATGGCGTCCAGGGTGAAGCGCGCGCTGACCTCGGACACGCGCCCGGCGCCCTTGGTGACCACCACGAAATTGATGATGACGAGGATGGCGAAGACCACCAGACCGACGGCATAGTTGCCGCCGATGACGAACTCGCCGAAGGCCTCGATGACCTTACCGGCGGCTCCCGTGCCGGTATGGCCGTCGAGCAGCACCACGCGCGTCGAGGCGACGTTGAGAGCGAGCCGCATCAGGGTCGCGATCAGCAGCACGGTGGGGAAGATGCCGAAATCCAGCGGCCGCAGTGCATAGATCACCACCATCAGCACCACCAGCGCCAGGGCGATGTTGAAGGTGAACAGCATGTCCAGCATAAGCGGCGGCAGCGGCACCACCATCATGGCCAGCATCAGGACGAGCAGCAGGGGCGCGCCCAGTCCGTTGCGGGTCAGGTTGCGCAGGGTGAGGAGCAGTTCATTGCCGTTCATATCCGCCTCGAGTCGAACCCGTGTCAAATCATCGACACCGGCCAAAACTCATTCAAAACTCTTGCCAGGATTGGAAAAGTTTTTCTGACGCGGGGGATGGCCCGGGATTTCAGGAGGTTGCGGGGCGGCGGGTACGGGGTATCGAAGCGGCCTCGGCGGCGTGTCGTAGCTCTGACGCCACCCCATTCCTCCGTACGTGGATACTGTTATTCGCATCAAGCGCCACAGTGCGCCGGATGTGTCGGCGTCCGGGGCGAGGGAACCGGCTGTGGCGCAGGGCTGCTGGCCGGGTCGGGCCCTTCCGCCTCCGGCTGTCGCAAGTCGGCTTCACGGCCTGGCCCGGCCGGCAGCCGGATACCGTGGGTTTATGCGTTCCCAGATTCACCTCATGCATGGGGCTCAGCGCTCCGGCGGTCCCGTTCGTCGCGCAGCCGACTTGCGACAGCCGGAGGCGGAGCGACGAACGGGACCGCCGGAGCATGCCAGCCAGCGAGCCCAAGGGCGCGTTGGCGCAGCGCAATGTGCCCGGTGAGGACAGGGAGTGGAACCGCGCCGTGCCGGACGGAAAAAAACCATCCGGCGCGGCGCGCTGGGCTTATCGCGCCCTATTACGGGGGAACGGTCAGCTGTCGCGCGCGAGGTCCGGCGGGATGTCCAGATCGGTCGGTGCCTGTGGCGCATGGCGGGCATCGCCGCGCACATTGCGCAGCTGGTAGACGTAGGCCAGCACCTGGGCGACGGCGAAGTACAGCCCCGCGGGAATCTCCTGATCGAGTTCGGTGCTGAAGTAGATGGCGCGTGCCAGCGGCGGTGCGGAGAAGATCGTGACATCGTGCTCGACGGCCTTGGCGCGGATCTGCGCCGCGATCAGGTCGCGGCCCTTGGCCACCACGCGCGGCGCGCGCATGTTGCCGCCGTCGTATTTCAGCGCGACGGCATAGTGCGTCGGATTGGTGATGACGACATCGGCCTCCGGCACCTTCTCCATCATGCGCCGTTGGGCGACTTCGCGCTGCATCTGCCGTATCCGGCTCTTGACCTCGGGCTTGCCCTCGGTGTCCTTGAACTCGTCGCGGACCTCCTGCTTGGTCATCTTCAGGTTCTTGTTGAAGTCCCAGAGCTGGAACGGGACATCCACCGCGGCGATCAGCACCAGCACCACGCTCAACAGCAGGAACGACCAGCCGAGGATCTGGCCGGCGTGAACCAGCGCGGCCGCGGGCTCCTGATAGCCGAGGCCGATGAAGTCGTCGCCGTAATGCCACAGGAGCGCCGCGCCGACCGCACCGATCAGCAGGAACTTGGCCAGGGCCTTGAGCAGCTCCACCAAGCCGCGCAGCGCGAACAGCCGCTTCATTCCGGCGATGGGATCGAGCTTTTCCGCCTTGAACGCCAGTGCCTGCAGGCTGAACGACCAGCCGCCGATGGCGAGCGACGACGCCACCGCTGCGATGACGCCGATGATCAGAAAAGGCGCAAGCATCCACATGGCGGCACGCAGCGAGCGCGCCATCCCGTCGATGGCGCCGTGCGGATCGAAGATGACGCGGCGGTCGAGCGTCAATCCGTCGCGCAGCAGATCCATGAACTGCCCCATCAGCACATCACCGAACAGCAGCAGGCCCGCCGCGAACGACAGCAGCATGACCATGGTGTTGAACTCGCGGGAGCGGGCTATCTGGCCCTTTTCGCGCGCCTCCCGGACGCGCTTGGGAGTCGCGCGTTCACTGCGCTCCTGGCCGTCGGCATTCTCGGCCATCTCAGCCGCCTCCGCCCAGGGCGCCCAGGACCCCGAAGGCGTCGCCGAGCAGGTCGGTGAACTGCGGGACCAGGGCCGGCAGCGTGAACATCATGATGACGAACCCCAGCGTCAGCGTCAGCGGGAAGCCGACACCGAAGATGTTCAGCTGCGGCGCGGCACGGGTGATGACGCCGAAGGCGATGTTGGTGAGCAACAGCGCCGTCACCGCGGGAATGGCGATCAGCAGGCCACCGGCGAACATGCGGCTCCCCCACACCGCCACATCCCAGAGCGTCTGGCGCGAGATGCCGTCGACCGCCACCGGCAGACTGTGAAAACTGTCCGCCAGCACGCCGATCAACGCCAGATGGCCATTCAGCGCCAGGAACAGCAGACTCGCGAAGGTGACGTAGTACTGGCCGACCACCGGCACCTGCACCCCGTTCTGCGGATCGACCATGGAGGCGAAGCCGAGTCCCATGCCCATGGCAACGGTATGTCCGGCGATCATCAGCGCACTGAACACCAGCTGCAGCATGAAACCCAGGATCAGGCCGATGAGCAGCTGCTGCGCCGTGACGAGCACACCCGCCGGTGACAGCGGATCGACCGCCGGTGCGGCGGGTATGACGGGCACCAGCACCCAGGTGATGAGTACCGCCAGCACGAGGCGTATGCGCATCGGCACCAGCCGTCCGCCGAAGATGGGGGCCACCGCGAGCATCATGGCGACGCGCATCAGCGGCCAGAGGAAGTCGCCGATCCAGCCCGCGATCTGTGCCGTGGTGAACAGCATGGCCGCTCCCCGCCCGCCGCTAACCGATCACCTGCGGGATGGACTGGATCAGGCGGATGGTGAAGGTCACCAGCGTCTGCAGCAGCCAGGGGCCGGCGACCAGCAGCACCACCGCGATGGTGATGAGCTTGGGGATGAAGGTCAGGGTCATTTCGTTGATCTGGGTGGCGGCCTGGAACATGGCGATGATCAAACCGACGATCAGAGACGAAATCAGCAGCGGTCCGGCCAGCAGGGCCGTGATCTCCAGTGTCTGGCGCCCGATGGTCATTACGGTTTCAGGGGTCATGGCGGCTCCGGTGCGTGGTCCAGGTTGCGGGTGTTCAGGCGCTTATAAAGAAGCTGGAGGCCAGCGTACCCATGATCAGCGTCCAGCCATCGATGAGCACGAACAGCATGATCTTGAACGGCAGCGATACGATCATGGGCGAAAGCATCATCATGCCCATCGACATCAGCAGGCTGGCGACGACCAGGTCGATCACCAGGAACGGGATCAGGATCAGGAAGCCGATCTGGAAGGCCGTCTTCAGCTCGCTGGTGACGAAGGCCGGCAACAGCAGCGAGAACGGCACCTGCTCCGCCGACTCCACCGGCTCGGCGCGCGCGATGTCGGCGAAGGTCGCCAGATCGGCATCACGCGTCTGGCCGAGCATGAATTCGCGGAACGGCACCGCCGCCCGGCTGAGTGCCTCCTGCGGCGCCAGTTCTTCATTCAGATAGGGCTGGAGCGCCGTGTCGTAGACCTCGTCGAACACCGGCATCATCACGAAGAAGCTCAGGAACAGCGACAGACCGATGAGGATCTGGTTGGACGGCGTCTGCATCGTGCCCAGCGCCTGCCGCAGGATCGCCAGCACGATGATGATGCGCGTGAACGAGGTCATCATCATGAGTGCGGCCGGCAGGAAGCTCAGCGCCGTCATCAGCGCGAGCACCTGGATGCTCACCGAATAGGTCTGCCCGCCGTCGGGACCGGTTTCCACCCGCAGGGCGGCAAAACCGGGTTCGGCCAGTGCCAGCGCCGGTCCCAGCAGCCCGGCGAGAGCTCCGCCCAACAGAAAAAACCAGCGCATCGGCCTCATGACGCCCTGCCCCGCTTCAGCGCCGCACCGAGACTGGCCGCGAAGCTGCCGGCCGCGGGCCGCCCCGCCTCGCCGAGCACGACGGGCTCCTCCAGCACGTGCAGCGTCTGGACCCGGCCGGGTGCGACGCCGAGCAGCAGCTGCTTGTCGCCGACCTGCACCAGTACCACGCGTTCGCGCGCGCCCATGGACAGACCGCCGAGAATGCGCAGCGTACCGGCGGCACCGCCCTGCAGCGCGCCGGTACGGCGCACCATCCAGGCAAGTCCGGCGATCAGCCCCAGCACCACGATCAGCCCGAGCAGCATGTTCAGCAGCCCGCCGGTGGCCAGCGGCTCGAGCACCGGCGCCGCCTTCCCGGCTTTCGGCGCCGTCTCCACCGCCCCCGCCGCGAACGGCAGGCACACCGCGACGATCGCCACCGTCGTTCGACCCCAGAGGGATGTCATCGCAAATCGCCTATCGAAGTTTTTTGACACGTTCGGCAGGGCTGACCACGTCGGTCAGACGGATACCGAATTTCTCATTCACGACCACGACCTCTCCATGCGCGACCAGCGTGCCGTTGACCAGCACGTCCATGGGTTCGCCGGCGAGGCGGTCGAGTTCCACCACCGAGCCCTGATTGAGCTGCAGCAGATTGCGTATGCTTATGCGTGTGCGGCCGATCTCCATCGCGATGGTGACGGGAATGTCCAGGATCATGTCCAGGTTGCGGTCCTCGTCACCGGCCACCGGCATGTTGTCGCTCTCGAGGTTGTCGAGCTCCGCTGTCCGCACCCCGCCCTGCGATCCCGCCGCCTGTTCGGCCAGCGCGGCGCCCCAATCGTCCATCGCATCGACGTCCTGGTTCTCGCTATCGTTGCTCATGTCACTCACCTGCCCGCCTGGGTTTTGGTTTGAAGGCCCGTGGGCGCGCCACCGATCGGCTTGAGCTGCACACGGCTGTTGATCTTGATGGCGCGGTTGCCCTGCGATACGCCGAATTTTCCGCGAAATACCGGGACATCCTCGGCGCGCAGGGTGACCGTCTCCGGGAAGTCGATAGGAATCACGTCTCCGGCCTTGAGCCTGAGCAGCTCGCGCAGGCTGATGGTGGTCTCCGTGAGCATGCTGCTCAATTCGACGGTAGCACCCTTCATTTCCTCGCGGATCGCGAGCCGCCAGCGGTCGTCGACCTCGCTGCGATCGCTCTGTACGCCGGCGTCGAGCAGATCGCGGATCGGCTCCACCATCGAATACGGCAGAGTCACGTGCAGGGTTCCGCCGCCGCCCTCCAGCTCGATGTGGAAAGTGGACACCACCACCACCTCGGTCGGGCTGACGATGTTCGCGAACTGCGGATTGACCTCCGAATTGAGGTATTCGAATTCGACGGGCAACACGGGCTTCCAGGCCTGATGCAGATCGCTGAACGCCTGCTGCAGGATGCGATGAATGACACGCTGTTCAGTCGGTGTGAACTCGCGACCCTCGATCTTGGTGGGAAAGCGCCCGTCGCCGCCGAAATAGTTGTCCACCACGATGAAGACGAGCTTGGGATCGAACACGAACAGCCCGGTGCCGCGCAGCGGATTCACCTTCACCAGATTCAGGCTGGTTGGCACGAACAGGCTGTGGACGTACTCGGAAAACTTGAGCATCTGCACGCCGCCCACCGAGATCTCGGCAGTGCGCCGCAGCATGTTGAACAGACTGATGCGGAAATGGCGCGCGAAGCGTTCATTGATCATTTCCAGCGTGGGCATGCGCCCGCGTACGATGCGGTCCTGGCTGTTGAAGTCGTAGCTCTGCGCCTCGCCGTCCGCGAGCCCGGCATCGCCCTCGGTGTCGATGTCACCGCTGCCGACCCCGTGCAGCAGGGCGTCGATTTCTTCCTGGGAGAGCAGATCGTTCACAGAGGCATCCTTACTGCATCACGAAACTGGTGAAAAAGACGTCTTCCACACCCGCGGCACCGGCCTGTTCCTTCAGTACGCGATTGATCTCCTCGAGCGTCCGTTGACGCAGATCCTCCTTGCCTTCCCGGGAATTCAGCACCACAGGATCCTGACTGGAGAACAGCATGACCAGGCCGTTGCGGATCGCCGGTGAATGCTTCTCGACCTGCTCGAGAACCGCGGCGTCACGGGCCGAAACCTGCAGGCTGATCTGCAGAAAGCGCGCATTGGGGTTGGCGGTGAAGTTCACGACGAAGGCGGGATCCATCGGCAGATACAGCGGTGGCGGTCTGGGCGCGTCGGCCGGCTTGCCATCCGCCCCGGCTTCCGCCGTGGCCGCCTCCGGGGCGCCGACGACGCCGGCGAAGTACAGCGTCGCGTAGCTCGCCGAGACGATCACCAGCAGACCGGCAGTGCCGATCAGGATCCATTTCAACGTACCGGATTTCTTGGCGGGGCGTTCGGCCTCGACATCGAGATCCAGATCTTGCTTGGCCATGCGTCATGCTCTCCAGGACTTCGGGTTTTCCTGGCAAAAGCAAGAGCTGTGCCACGGCGTCAGATAAATATTTCCGTATCGATATCAGCGAGGTGTATTCGATTTATCGGGGTGCGCCAGGTGTTTGACGGCTGGTGGCCGTTGCGGCCAGCCGAAAACTTGGCGAAGGGGGACGGGCCGAACGGCCCGCCCCAGGGGCGTTCAGGCCGGCCGGTCGCGGGGGACCGCCCGCAGCCAGTCGGTGAAAACGGCGTCCGGCAACGGCCGGCTGACGTGGTAACCCTGCACGGCGTCGCAGCCCAACTCGGCCAGCAGCGTACAGGCCTGTTCATCCTCGACGCCCTCCGCCACCAGACGGAAGCCCAGGTTGTGACCGAGGTCGATGATGGAGCGCACGATCATGGCGTCATGACCGTCGCGCACCATGTCCGTGAGGAAGGATTTGTCTATCTTGAGGGTGTTGATGGCCAGGCGTTTGAGATAGGCCAGAGAGGAATAGCCCGTGCCGAAATCGTCGATGGCCACCGTGACGCCCAGCCCCCGCAGGCGGTCGAGCACCTCGGCACCGCGTTCGAGGTCCGCCATCAGGGTATCCTCGGTGATCTCGATCTCCAGGCATTCGCCGTTGACGTCCGCCGTGTCCAGTGCCCAGCGGATCCGTTCCAGCAGGCGCGGATTCTGGAAGTCCCGCGCCGAAACATTCACCGAAACCGGCACGTGCATGCCGGCCTCCTGCCAGATCCTGCACTGGCGCAAAGCCGTCACGAGCACCCAGCTGGTTATGGGCGTCATCAGGCCGATCTGCTCCGCGACGGGAAGGAACTGTCCGGGCCGCACCAGACCGTGCTGCGGATGCTGCCAGCGCAGCAGCGCCTCGACGCCGCACACCTGCCGGTCGTGCAGCTGCAGCTTGGGCTGGTAATGCAGTTCGAATTCATTGCGGTCCAGAGCATCGCGCAGCTGCCCCGAGAACTGCAGCTGCCGCGTACCGCTGGTTCCACCATCCGTATAGAAGCTGTAGTGGCCGTCGCTGCGCTTGGCGCGGTACATCGCGATATCTGCGTGGCTCAGCAGGACTTCGACGTTCTCGCCGTGATCCGGCGACACAGCGATGCCGATGGAGGCGTTCATGAACAGTTCCCGCTCGGCGACATGGAAAGGCTGCTCGAAGCAGCCGAGCACCTTGGCGGCGACACGTTCGCCGGCACGCTCGCCGCCCGGCACCGCCGGCATGAGGATGGCGAACTCGTCGCCGCCGAGCCGTGCCAGAGTGTCCGAATCCCGCAGTGCGGTCTTCAGCCGCTGCGCCACCTGCCTCAGGACCTCGTCGCCCGCCGCGTGGCCCAGCTCATCGTTCACCAGCTTGAAGTGATCCAGATCGAGCAGCATGAGCACGACCTCGCGCGCCTCCTCGCGACGCAGGGTCGACAAGGCCTGGTTGACGCGGTCGTACCACAGTGTCCGGTTGGCAAGGCCGGTCAACTCGTCGGTGGTCGCCTGGTGTTCCAGCACGTCCAGGGCGTTCTGGGTTTCCGTGATGTCCACGAGCAGCCCGTCGACGCGCTGCGTCCGGCGCCGCCCGCTTCCAGCAGGTTGGAACCGCAGACTGCACCAGCGGTCGCCGTCGGCCTGCAACCTGACACGCGCCCGCACTTCGACCGTCTCGCCCTCGAGCGCGGACTGCCATGCCGCCGTGACCCGTTCGCGGTCGTCGGCATGGACGTGTTCGAAGCACGGGATCGGATCGGACGCATCACTGTTGCACAATGCGCGCAGGGGCGGACTGACGTACAGCAGCTCCTGCGCGCGGGTATCGTAGGACCAGAGGTATTGGGACGTATTGGCCAGCAGATCCTCAATGTGCGCGTGTTCCGTCTCGGCGTCTTCGCGCTCCGCTTCGAGCCGTAGCCGCGATGCGTCCCAGTGGCCCTGCAGCATCAGCCCCAGATCGAGAAAGACGCGTTTCACCAGGGCGGCTTCGAGCGCCCTGCGGTCTTCGGGCGCGATGCCCGCGGAGCCTTCGATGAGATTCTGCAGGTGATTCAGGTACAGGCGGTAGGCACCCATCACCCAGATCGGCTTCATGCCCTTGATGAAATGGCGCTGCCCGCCCGGGGCGGATCCCCCGTCGTGCTCCGCCGCCAGAAGCTGCAGCATGTGCTGCAGCTGCGAACGCACCAGATCGCCGACATCGCCGCCATCACGCTCGTAGGCGTAGAGCATCTCGGCCATGGCGGGGTTGTCGAACAGGAAATCGTAGTAGTCCTGGGCAAACCCGGCCGCGCCCTGCGACAGCAGCTCGTGATACTTGCGCAGCATCTGGGAATCGGCGGTGCCGAGCTGCAGGACGTAGTGGAACTCCTTGCGTTGCTCGCGCGCGGCCGCGCCCGCCGCGGCCGGCGAAACCGCTTCGGACGTACGTCTCGATCTGCCTCGTTTATCTCCAATCATGGGCGTGATTTTATTTTTATTATCGACGCCTGGGGACGTTATCACATTTGTCGCCCCCTGCACAGGGCGGCGATCCGGCCTCCCCCGTGCAAAGGCCTGAATGAAGATCGACCGATGCGGCGGGGTCAGGCGAACAGATCGATACCGCTGCGGGCGACCACCCCGGCGTGACTAATGCCCTGTTCCAGCGGTGCGCCGACCTCGTCATCGGCTCCGCCGCCAAAGGCGGCACGGAACTTGCCATCGGCGGATCCATACATGTGGCGCTGCTGTTCGGCGAAGGAATGCTGGGACACATTCACGTCACCGAGCCCCACACCGTTGGCTGCGAACATTTCACGCAGCCGCGGCAGGGCCGCCTCCAGCGCATCTCGCGCCGCTCCGTGCTGGGCCGTGAAAGTCACCTGCGCCTGATCGTGATGCATCTGGATCCGCACCTCGATGGGCCCCAGCTGCGGAGGGTTGAGTTTGATCTCCGCGCCCTGGAATTTCTGGTTGACCACCCACATGACACGGTCGCCGAGCGCCTGATCCCAGCCCGGCTGCCGCAGGGGCACGTCGATGGCCGTCGTGGGGAGTGTCGGACGCACCGCCGGATCCTGTGGCGCCGAAGCCGCAGCGGCCACGCCGGCCGGCTGCGGCGGAAGCGCGGCGGAACGATCGAATACCGCGTCCAACCCTGCCGCGCGAGCACCCGCGCCGCCGGACTGAGCCTGGGCCTGCGCCAACAGCCGGATCTCCGCCCCCAGACGCTCGGCGGCGAGAACGTCCTGCGACGCGCCGGGGACGGCACTTCCGGCATCCCGCAGGATATCCTGCACCGCCTGGGCGACGCCGGATGCATGACTGTCCGGTGGGGAGGGAACCATCGCGGGCCCCGCGACCGGACGCGCCTGCAGCCACCCCTGCCCGGCCGCCTCGGGCACCGGAACGACGGCCACGGGTGCGGCGGCCGCCACGGGCACCGTCGGTTGCTCCAGGTCGGCCGCCGGCACTTCGCCAGCCGTCGCGTTCACGAGGCCGGAATCCGCATCCACGTCCGCGTCCGCATCCAGGGCGGCAATCAGCGCGTCGGCGGCATTGCCGGCCGACGGCAGCACCTTGCCGTCCGCAGCCGCCGAGGTTTCCTTGTCGCCGGTGGCGCGACCGGCCGCTCCAGCGGCCGTATCGCTACCCCCGCCCGCCTTGAGCCGATCCTCGAGGACACCCGAAAACTCTTGATCGGGCGGGGAATCTTTGGCTGTCGCGGCAGCCGTGTCCGGCGCCCGCGACGCCTTCGCGGCGGGCTGCGCAGGGGGTACCTGAGGCAGGGACATGTCAGGCATGCGATTCTCCTGGGACGAGCGGCGCGGCGCCGCGGTGGCCATGCCCCTTCGAAGCAAACCCCGTGCCAGTCACGATTCGAAAAATCACATTGCCACGAAATCCACGAAACTGACAATGTATATCCTGCAACCGATTCGAATTGATCCACCAGCGACAACGATCGGATTGCCCCCGATTTGTTGTTGACCCTGACAAAGGATCGAGTACGTGGATCAGGATCGCAGAGATGTTCCGGCGTTCTAAGACCATCGCACTCGAAACCCGATTCTGCTTTATCGTTGGTCATGAACCTCATGCCGTGTGGCTCGACCCTTCAATAGAGCCAGTCTTCGTGTGCCAGCGGAGCCCGGTTCAGTTCGTCCCGGCACAGACGCCACGACGGCATGAGCGTATCCAAGAACCCACGAAACCGGTCGTTATGGTGGCGCTCCAGCAGGTGAACCATTTCGTGGACCAGGATGTATTCGAGGCAGGCGGCCGGTTTCTTGGCCAATTCGAGATTCAGCCAGATTCGCCGGGCGGCGGTATTGCAGCTACCCCAGCGCGTCTTCATCTTTTTGATGCGAACCTCTGCGACGGTCACGCCGGCCCTCGGCTCCCACTTGGCCAGCAGCGGCGAGATCTGTTCGCGCAGGCGCTGTCGATACCACTGCTCAAGTACGTCCCTGCGTCTGGCCGCATTGGTCTCCGGGCGGATCCGTAGCTCCATGGTTGTGTTGTTCGGCAGATACACGCTTGGCGGAGCGTCGTGCTCGACCACGTTGAGCCGATAGCGACGGCCCTGGAAGTAGTGGCTTTCGCCCGTCACCATCTCCCGCTCGGACTGGCGGTCCTGCTGCCCGAATACGGCCTGTTGCCGTCGAATCCACCCGAGGCGGGAAACCACGGCCAACCGCACCGCTTCATCATCCAGGCGCAGCGGCACGGCCACCCGCACCCGGCCGCTGGGGGGATAAACTCCCACATGCAGGTTCTTGATGTCCTTGCGGACGATCTCGATGGGTATACCGCTCACACGGATGTGACGTCGTTCAGTAGTCACGCTGTGCCTTCACGATCTCGAAAATGGTTTCCACGAGCGCGTCATCATCAAGCACTGATTTGACGGCATTACGGACTTCGCGTTCCTTGAATTTGTTGCCGCGCCAGTCCGCTTTTTTTACGTGACGGATCGCATCGTCCAGCGCGAGCGCGGCCCTTTCGGCGACATCAGCGGCACTATCCGCCACCTTGTCTTTAAGCTGAACCAGTTCCTCAAGCCCTGGCACAGCCTTCAGATTGTCATATAACGCCCGGCGGGCAGGACTGTTGATCGGCACGGGATAGTGCTGGGTCTCCGGTCGGCTTACCTGCTTTGTCAACTCGACGATCCTTGCGAGATAAGCCTTGTAGTCCAGCGCCGCCTGCCGGCGCTGTTCGATCAGCGCGTCCAGCAGCTCGGACATCCGCTCATAGTATTTCGGGTTGACCGCCATCTCGTCGATGATGAGCCGGCGCACGTTGTTCTCGATGGTCTCGGCCATGGCCTCCTGATTGTTGCGAATCCCTTCGGGCAATGCATCGACTGCCGCCTCGCCGCGTTCGACAATCAGTTGCACCAGCGTCAAATCGTCGAACGCCGTGAGCTTCTCGCTCTCCTCGGCACGAATATAGGTATCGAGCAGGTGCCGCATGGCCGGCTCAAACATCTTCATGTCCACGTAGTCACCGCTGGCGAGCTTGACCTCTTCGCGAACCTTCTCGTAATGGTCCACTTCCGCCTTGATCGCCCGTGCCTCGGCCTCGTTATAACCCGCATCAATCATCTCGTTGGCCAGGTTCGCATAAGCGCGCAGAAAGGCCGCCACCAGTTTGTACAGGGCGATGCGCTTGGGTTCGTTGTCCTTCAACTGCTCGGCGTTGCCGCTCTCGGCGGCGCAGAAATAGCGCAGGTAGGCCGCCGTGTCGCGCGGTGGCGCCACGGGTTCGCACAGCGCCTTGATCGCCTCGCGCATCTCTTCCAGCCGCGCGCGCCCCTGCTCCAGGCGGTCCTTGAGCAGCCCGGCCACGTCCTCCCGGTCGTAGCCGGCGAAGGCCTCGCCGGTGTAGTCCTTGATGGCGCCCTCCAGCGAGCGGAATAGGTCCTTGTAGTCGATGATGTAGCCGTATTCCTTGTCCTCACCGTCGAGGCGGTTGACGCGGCAGATGGCCTGGAACAGGCCGTGGTCCTGCATCTGCTTGTCGATGTAGAGATAGGTCGCGGGCGGGGCATCGAAACCGGTGAGCAGCTTGTCCACCACGATCAGCAGCTTCATCTGTCCGGGCTGGTCGATAAAGCGCTTTTTCACTTCCTGTTCGAACTGCTCCACCTTGTACATCGCGGTGTCTTCGGGCTCATTGAAATGGGCCGCCAGCATTTTGCGGTAGATCTCGTACTGACGCAGCTTCTCGGTTAGCCCCTCGCCGCTCTCCTCGCCCTTGATGTCGGCGGGGGAGGGTTTGTAGGAGGTGACGATGGCGCACTTCCCCACCAGGTCGGTCTGCTGGAACATCTCGAAAAAGCGGCAGGCGGCGTAGATGCTGCCGGAGACCAGCATGGCGTTGCCGTGGCCGCTCTTGAGCCGGTCGCGGGTCTCCATGTCCACCAGGATGTCGGCGACGATCTTCGAGAGCCGGTCGCGGGCGGAGAGCACCTTCTGCATGGTTCCCCAGCGCTGCTTGAGCTGCGCCTTGGCCAGGTCGGACAGGCCACGGGTCTTGAGTTCGAACCACTGGTCCACCTTCGCCTGCGAGGTGATGCTCTGGTCGATGTCGCGCGCCTCATAGCGCAGATCCAGCACCACGCCGTCGCGCACCGCCTCGTCGTACTTGTAGGTGTGGATGTAGGGCCCGAAGGTCTCGATGGAACGGCGCTTGTCGCTCTTGAGCAACGGCGTGCCGGTGAAGCCGACCAGCATCGCGTTCGGCAGCAGCGTCTTCATGGCCTCGTGCAGCTTGCCCGACTGGGTGCGGTGGCACTCATCCACGAACACATAGATGTCGCCCTTGGCGGCGAAGCCCTTGGGCAGGCTCTTCTTGATGTCTTCGATGTAGGTATCCAGGTCCTTGTCGCTCAACTCCTCGCCCGCGCCGAACTTGTGGATCAACGAGCACACCAGCCACTCTTCGCCGGCGTTCAGCACCCGCACCAGGTCGGCCCCGCTGCGAGTGCGGTAGATGGCCTCGTCCACCCCCTTGAACACCTTCTCGATCTGCTCATCCAGTTCGGTGCGATCGGTGATGATCAGCACCCGGCTGTCCGTCACGTGCTCGCGTATCCACTTGGCCAGCCACACCATGGTGAGCGACTTGCCGCTGCCCTGGGTGTGCCAGAGAATGCCGCCTTCGCGGCGCCGCACGCGCGCCTGCGCGGCCCGCACGCCGAAATACTGGTTGTGGCGGCAGGTCTTCTTGGTGCCCGCGTCGAAGACGATGAAGTCGTGGACGATCTCCAGCAGCCGCGCCTTGGTACAAAGCTGGGAAAGCTCGCGCAGCAGCGGATTGTCGCCGGCCGCCGGGTGGGCGTCGGCCTCCTTCCAGCGCAGCCAGTACTTCTCCGGGGTCTCGATCACCCCGTAGCGCAGCCCCTCGGTGTCGTTGCCGGCCATCACGAGCTGCACCGTGGTGTAGAAGGGCCGAATGAATCCCTTCTTCTGGCTGTCCAGGTTCTGCCGGATGCCCTGGGTCACCGACACGGTGGAGCGCTTGAGTTCCAGCACGCCGAGCGCAATCCCATTCACATACACCACGATATCCGGCCGCTTGGTGTTGACGCCATAGACCGTCACCTCCTCGGCGATGGCGAAGTCGTTGACCTCGGGGTTTTCCCAGTCGATCAGCCAGACGGTGACATTCTGTTCGCCGACCTCCGGCTTCACCTTCACGCCGTAGCGCAGCAGGCCGTACACCTCGCGATTGGCGTCGTACAGCGTCTTGCTGCCGCCAAGGGCCGCCGCCTTGCCCAGCTCGAACAGCACCTTCTGGATGATCTTGTCGCTGTGGCCCTGGCGCTTGAGCCACGCCATGAGCAACGATTCCTCGATGTTGCTGTTGCCCTCGCGGTCCTGCCAGTGGCCGAGATAGGCATAGCCGAGCGCGTCCGTGAAGAAGCGGACGACGTTTTTCTGGGTCAGGACTTCGCGCTGGCCTACCGCTGGCATCTGTCGGTCTCCCACATTGCCGTGTCAGATCCGACTGAGCCTATCGGACCGAAGCTGTTCTTATTGATCCACATGTCGCTCATCGACAGCAGCGGTGCGCGAACAACAAATCACAACCAATGTTCTTGTTTCAGTCTGTCCCATGCCGCCTGCACATGATGCGGCTGGAACATGCCGCGCTTACGGTCATTCCAGTTCTGCACGGCTTGCGCCGCCACCTGCTCATCTCGTGCCGCCGGCTCGTCATGCACCCCCACCCAATGCACGCTGGCGAGCAGCTCCATACCGTATGGCGTCTCAAACCCGGCAATCAGTTCACTCACACGCTCCAGCCGTTGCAACGACTCTTTGTGTCGTTCAAGAAACGCATCGGCCTCCTCGACGGCGTGGGGTAGCAGTTCGATCTCGGTATCCGGCTTCTGGCTGTCGCCGAATCCGCGAATGTAGTGACCTTCGAGCGTTTCGAGCACCTTGTTGAGGTTATGCGCATACGGTCCATACAGGCCTTTCTCGAAGCGCAGCCGCAGCGGCTCGCCGGCCTCCTGGAGGAAATAGGCCAGCTTCTGGATTTCCAGCAAGGTGCGCCGGTAATGCAGCGCCGAGTATTGATCCATGAGCTTGATGAACAATGCGCGCGCCGGCGTCATCTTCGGCCGGGAAGTGTGCACTGGCATGTCCTTGGCGGCGGGCGCGCCCTGCGGCGAGTACAGGAAGACTCGCACCTCCGGCAGCTCGGCAAAGGCTTGCTCGATCATCGGACGCACCACATTCCAGTCCAGCCCGCCGAGCCCGCTGCCCAGCGGCGGCAGGGCAATGGAACGGATGCCGAGGCGCTTTACATCGGCGATCAGCGCCTTCAGGCCGCTTTCGATGTCCTCGATACGGGACTTCCCTCGCCAATGCCGCTTGGTGGGAAAGTTGATGATGAACCGAGGGTTCACCATGGATCCGGTCTCGAAGATGAACATACGGCCGGGCTGCACCTCATGGGCGCGGCAGGCTTTCTCATAGGCTTTGAAGTTGGCCGGGAAGGCCTGCTTGAACTGAAGCGCGATGCCCTTGCCCATGTAGCCCACACAATTCACCGTGTTGACCAGGGCCTCGGCATCGGCGACCAGCAGGTTGCCTTGGGCGTGTTCGATCATGTCTCCTCTCCTGCCGCTAATAGTAATACCACTCGGGACGCAGGGCCACGGGCCGGCGCAATCCGGCCGGATAGCCCGCGAGAATCTCCTCCACCCGCTGCTTCATGGTCTGATCGAGGACGCCAACCTCGCGGATCAGCGACCAGTCGCAGAAACGGTGCACCAGAAACTCCGCCTGCTTGCGGCGCTGCCGGTCCATGTCCTCCAGCGTGTCCGACCAGTACCGCTGATAGACCATGTCCCAATCGACCTGATCGAGTTGTGCCAGGTCGTCGAACCAGTCGGTGAACGTAGCCAGCCCGTGGCCGTTGGAAAACACAAAACCCGCACCGCTATCGCGTACCGCTTGCGCCGTAG
>JAJJPM010000070.1:0-4002 GCA_032907525.1 Gammaproteobacteria bacterium | reverse complement strand
CCTGCCGGCGGGGCATGAGGCTTTGTCAATGATCACCTTGGTAAGTCTGTCCCCCCTGTGAACGCGGCCGCGGCCGTGCGCCGATCGATGCGCACGTCGAGTTCGCAATAGGCGTTGGTCGCCATCGGCTCGTCGCCGCAGCCGCAGGAGGCGACGATCTCGGTGAAGAACACGCCGACGCGTACCCGCAGCGCGTCGCCGTCGCCGTGCGCGGCGAGCACGCTGACGACCAGCCCGTTCTCGTCGACGTAACCGCCCTGCGAGGTGCCGCGGTCCAGCGGCAGGCTGCCCGCCGGCAATGCCGTGAGTTCGCGCTTGAGCGCGGCGGCGAAGGCGGCGCCGCCCCCGTCCCAGGCCTCCAGCGCGGCCGGCAGGCGGACGCTCATGCGCCCTCCACGCTCAGGCGGCGCAGCTGCCGGTCATGCGTCCGGCCCAGCAGCGCCAGCGCCAGCACCGCGCCGAACAGCGCCCAGCCCATGTCCGACTGCGTGTCCCAGGCGTAGCCCTGGGTGCCGAGGAAGGCCTCGGCGGCCTGCTCCGAGGCGAGCGCCACCCACCACTCGATGAGTTCGTAGAACGCGCTCACCGCCAGGCAGAAGCACACGACGAAGAAATTGCGCCAGGCGGCGCCGCGGATGACATCCAGGCGGATCACGATCTCGCGCGCGACCAGCGCCGGCACGAAGCCCTGCGCGAAATGCCCGACCTTGTCGTAATTGTTGCGCGTGAGATCGAAGGCTTCGCGCAGCCAGTCGAACAGCGGCACCTCGGCATAGGTGTAATGCCCGCCGACCATGAGCACGATGCAGTGCGCCAGGATCAGCCACCAGGTCAGCGGCGTGAGCGGAAAGCGCCGGCGCGTGAACGCCAGGACGGGCAGCGCGATCAGCGCCGGCAGCACTTCCAGGAACCAGGTGAAGCGGTCCTTCGGCGCGATGGCCGACCAGATCAGAACGGCCCAGTAGACCGCGAGCCAGACGGGGCGCTGCGCCGAACCCATGACCGGAGCCGAAGCCGCCGCGGGCCGTCAGTACACCGGGACCAGGGCGTAACCCTGGTTCTGGTAGCCCATGATGGCGATGAAGCCGCTGCGCACCGCCTTCAACTGCGGCAGCAGCGTATCGTTGTCCACGCCGTAGGCGCGGGTCGCGCCGCTGCAGACCTCCATCTTCACGCCGAGCCGGTCCAGCTCGGCGATGATCGCCGCGATGTCCTTCAACACCGCCTCGTGTTCCAGCGCGATCTCCGGCGCGGGATCGGTGGTGATGAATTTCACCGACTCTGCGATGAACACCATGCGCAGATCCGGCTTGACACCTTCTTTGAGCAGGTTCTCGTGGTTGCCGACGATGGCCTTGAGGTAGGCGGCGAGCGCCTTCGGGTTGGACTTGCGCACGTCGTAGACCGCGCGCACCGTCTCCAGCCCCCGCACCGCCTCGGCGTTGTCGAGTTCCGCGGCCATGGCCGGCGCGCTGCCGGCCGTGGCGCCAAGCAACAATACCAGCAGCAGCGCAAGCCCCGTCATTCCCGCGGCCGGTACACCGCCCCTCGTTCCATTGCGCATGGTGAAATCTCCTGTGTCGTGCAGGCCGGGCCTGCGTCAGTCGTGTGGATCGCGGAGAGAGGCGACGCACCGGTCGCGCCGGCTCTGCGGCTCACAACGGCGGGCGCCCGCCGTAGCCGGTCATTTCCAGATAGCCCCGGCCGATCTCTCCGCCCTCTTCCCCGGCAGCGAAGACGCGCACCGCGCCTTCCCAGTAGAGGGCACCGGTGGAAGGACGCGCGTCGAGCTCCTGATCATCCATCAGCGGCCGCAGTTCGAGGCTGCGGTCGCCGATCCCGATGCGCCACTCTACCGGATACTCGGCGCCGGTGCGCGGCGAGCGCCAGCGGCGCAGCGGCACGAAGCGGATCCGCTCGCGCGGCGGCAGCGTCGTCTCGCCCTGTGCGGACACCGTCGTCGCCGCGGTCCACAGCGTCTCGCCGTCGCGGCCGCGCATCCGGAAGGCCATGAGCGCACCGCCGTCGTGCAGGTTGATGCCGACCCAGTCCCAGCCGCTCGCCCCTGCGGGCAGCAGCTCGCTCGACCATTCGTGATCCAGCCAGGCGCGGCCCCGGACCGCGTGCCGCGCATCGCCGAGCCGCAGCGTGCCGGCGACGGCGAGCTGCGGGCGGCTGTAATAGTAACTGGCGTTGACGGGATCGGGCGCCTTCTGGCTGAAGCCCCGCTCGCCGTTCGGCACCGGCGGCCCGGCCGCGTCGAACTGCAGATCGAAGGCGAACGTGTCGGCCTCGATGCGTGCGCGGTAGCGGTCGCCGTCGCCCTCGAGCCGCCAGTCGCCGATCCAGGCCCGGGTGCGCCCGACGGCCGCGCCGGCGAGCGGATCGAGTGCGCGTTCCGAACGCTCGGCGTGCAGCAGGCGGCCGGCGGCGGGATCGGCCACCGCGGCGTGCGCCAGAATGAGCTGGCGCGGCGCGAAGCGGCTGGGGTTGTCCTCGCCGATGCCGGTGCGCACGCGGAAGAAGGTCACCTGGAAGCCGCGCGCCCGGCCCGCGGCGTCCTCCAGCCAGCCGGTGATATACCACCATTCCGTGCGGTACTCGGGATGGGCGCCGTAATCGGTGGGAAAGCGCAGCGGCCGGTCCTTGCGCACCGCGGGAAAGTCCGCCGGACCGGACGGCGGCTCGGCGGCGGCCGCCGCGCCCGTCAGTGCGAGCAGCCACGCGAGCACGGCGAGTGCGCGCATCACCAGTCCTCCCGCACGGCCAGCACCGCGTCCCGGCGCAGCGCCTGCCGGCCGGCGAGCCGGGCGGCGAGCGCGGCGAGCGCCACCAGCGTCAGCGCGAAGGCCAGCAGCGTAGCGGCCGGCAGATGCATGTCCATGCTCCAGTGAAAGCTCTGGCGGTTGATCACCTCGATCAGCACCACGGCGATGGCACCGCCTGCTGCCAGACCGACGGCGACGCCGACCGCGGCCGTCAGCGCGCCCTCGATGCCGAGCAGCGCGCCGATCTCGCGGCGCAGCACGCCCAGGTGGCGCAGCATGCCGAACTCCCCGCGGCGGCTGGTGGCGAGCGCGGCGAAGCTGGTGGCGATGCCGAACAGGCCGATCAGCACCGCCACCGCCTCCATCGCATAGGTGACGAAGAAGGTGCGGTCGAAGATCGCCAGGCTCTCCGCACGGATCGCGCCGGGCGTCTCGATCTCCACCGCGCGCTCCCCCAGCGCGGCGCGCAGCCCGGCCATGACCGCCTCCGGCCGCGCGCCGTCCGCGAGTCCGATGGCGAGATCGTCGCTGCGCGTATCGCCGGTGGCCGCGCGATAGTCGGCGAGTTCGACGATGACGGCACCGTGCTGCCGGGCGTAATCGCGCGAGATGCCGGCGACGCGGAACGGCCGCAGCCGGCCCGCCAGCGGCAGCTCGAGCGTCGCGCCGGGCCCCAGTCCCAGCAGGTCGGCCAGCGCCTCCGAGATCCAGGCCGGCGGCACGCTCGACCGCGCCAGCGCTTCGTCCGGCAGGGAGGCGACCAGCGGCAGGCGCGCGCCCCCGCCGACCGGCCGCGCGATCAGCGTCACGGGATGCCGGCCGTCGATCAGACGCAGCCGCTCGAAGCGGCGCGGCTCGACGGCGGCGACGCCCGGCAGCGCGGCGACCCGCGCCACCGCCTCCGCATCCAGGAAACCGCTGTCGGCGCCCGCGGCATGCACGTAGAGATCGGCCGGCATCAGCCGTGCGAGCCAGTCGTCCACCGAGGTGCGGAACGAACTCACCATGATCGCCATGGCCGCAGCCAGCGCCACGCTGGCGAGCACGCCGGCGCCGGCGACCACGGCCTGTCCCGGCGCCGCCGCGAGGCGCGCCTGCGCCAGGCGCAGCGCCGGGTGCTCGGACGGGCGCGACGCCTCAGCATCGTGGAACAGCTCCTCGTGCAGCTTCTCGCCCGGCCGCAGGCCAGTGATGCGGATCTCGATGTCGCGGTCCGGCTCGAAGCCGGCCAGCC
>JAJJPM010000069.1:0-17680 GCA_032907525.1 Gammaproteobacteria bacterium | reverse complement strand
ATGAAATCGTCCAGGTCGCCGTCGAGCACGGCCTGGGTGTTGCCGACCTCGATACCGGTGCGCAGGTCCTTGATGCGCGACTGGTCGAGCACGTAGGAGCGGATCTGGCTGCCCCAGCCGATGTCGGACTTGCTCTCCTCCACGGCCTGCTGGTCGGCGCGGCGCTTCTGCATCTCCATTTCGTACAGTTTCGCGGCCAGCTGCTTCATGGCCGTGGCGCGGTTCTTGTGCTGCGAACGATCGCTCTGACAGGCGACCACGATGCCGCTCGGGACATGCGTGATGCGGATCGCCGACTCGGTGCGGTTGACGTGCTGGCCGCCGGCGCCGCTGGCGCGGTAGGTGTCGACCTTGAGATCCGCGGGATTGATCTCGACCTCGAAGCTGTCGTCGATCTCCGGCGAGACGAACACCGCGGCGAATGAGGTGTGGCGGCGGTTGCCGGAGTCGAACGGCGACTTGCGTACCAGCCGGTGCACGCCGGTCTCGGTGCGCAGCCAGCCGAAGGCGTACGGGCCGTCGATCTTGACCGTGGCGCTCTTGATGCCGGCGACCTCGCCCGCGGAGGCCTCGATGATCTCGGTCTTGAAGCCGTGGCGCTCGGCCCAGCGCAGGTACATGCGCAGCAGCATCTCGGCCCAGTCCTGCGCCTCGGTGCCGCCCGAGCCGGCCTGGATGTCGAGGAAGGCGTTGTTGGGGTCCATCTCGCCGGAGAACATGCGGCGGAATTCCAGGTCGGCGATCTGCTTCTCCAGACCGGCGAGATCGACACGCACGGATTCGAGCGTGGACTCGTCGTCTTCCTCGCCCGCCATCTCCACCAGTTCTTCGGCGTCCTTGAGGCTGTCGTTCATGTCGCCCAGCGTCAGCACGATCTCTTCCAGGCGGGCGCGCTCGCGGCCGAGCTCCTGGGCGCGCTCGGGATTGTCCCAGACGTTGGGCTGTTCCAGCTCGCGATTCACCTCTTCCAGACGTTCACGCTTGCCTTCGTAGTCAAAGATACCCCCTCAGGGTCTCGGCGCGGCCCTTGAGGTCTTTGATGGTGTTCAGGACGGGATTGATTTCCAACATGTGCTGATTGCTGCCTGGCGTGATAAAGGCGCAGATTGTACACCAAGAATCCATGGGCTGGCGGAGTTGTACTTGCAGGGATGCCCCGACGGCTGACCGGCACGGAATCCGTCGGGGTCCGGCGCACGGCGCCTCACCCCAACCCACGGGACATGGAATCAGGACGCGACCTTGCTGTCCTGCACACCGCGCCGCGCACGCACCGCCTCTGCCAGCGTCTCCAGCACGGCGACGCTGTCGTCCCAGCCGATGCAGGCATCGGTGATGCTCTGGCCGTAGGTCAGCGCCCGCTGCGGAACCACGTCCTGACGGCCCGCCTGCAGGTGGCTCTCGATCATCGCGCCGATGATGTTGCGGTTGCCGGCGGCGATCTGCGCGGCCACGTCGCGGCCGACCTCGATCTGGCGCCGGTGGTCCTTCAGGCTGTTGGCGTGGCTGAAATCGATCATCAGGCGCGCCTGCAGGCCGGCGGCCCGCAGGTCCGCCGCCGCGCGGCCCACGCTGGCGGCGTCATAGTTCGGCTGCCTGCCGCCGCGCAGGATGATGTGGCAGTCCTCGTTGCCGGCGGTCGAGAAGATCGCCGACCGGCCGTCCTTGGTCAGCGACAGGAAATGATGCGGCTGCGAGGCGGACCGGATGGCGTCGATGGCGACCTTCAGCGTGCCGTCGGTACCGTTCTTGAAGCCGACCGGGCAGGACAGGCCGGAGGCGAGCTCGCGGTGCACCTGGCTCTCGGTGGTGCGCGCGCCGATGGCGCCCCAGCTCACCAGGTCGGCGACGTACTGCGGGCTGACCAGATCGAGGAATTCCGTCGCGGCCGGCACGCCCAGTTCGTTGAGGTCGACCAGCAGTTTGCGGGCGATGCGCAGCCCCTCGTTGATGCGGAAGCTGCCGTCCAGATTCGGATCGTTGATGAGCCCCTTCCAGCCGACGGTGGTGCGCGGTTTCTCGAAATAGACGCGCATGACGATCAGCAGATCCTCGCCCAGGCGCTCGCGCACCGCCTTCAGGCGTTGCGCGTATTCCAGGGCCGCATTCGGATCATGGATGGAACAGGGACCGATGATCACCAGCAGCCGGTCGTCGCGGCCGGTCAGGATGTCGTGGATGGCGCGGCGCGTCGCCACGGTGGTGCGGGCGGCCGCCTCGGTCACCGGGAACGCCTGGTGCAGCTCTGCCGGTGAGGTGACCTCCTTGATGTCCAGGATGCGGAGGTCGTCGGTGCCGTATTGGTTCGTCATGGGGCGTAGTTTCTTGCCGGGGGCATCGCCACCGGTCACGGGTCAGGCGCCGAAAGACGCGGAAAGGCCGATTATCCCAAAACCGGGCCGCAGTGTCAGTGCCTTATTGGAGGCGGTCGGCGGTGCCCGCGGCCCCCGAAACGATCCCGGGAGCGGCCCCGGGCCGCGCGGAGATCACTCGTCTTCGAAATTGGGCGGCGGGGGATTGCCGTCGTGGATGCGGTCCCAGCGGTGTTGCCGGTAGGCCTCGCGGGTGAACAGGTAGGGGTCCAGCGCCGCCGTATCGCGGACCTTGGTGGCGCTCAGCAGACGCGCGCGGGTATCGATGAGATTCAGCGCCCCCAGGGCATTGCGCTCGCGCACCTCGTCATGCTGCGCCAGGGGGTCGACCTGATAATCGACCGCCATGCCGACACCGTCGCGCACCGTGCTCGGGCCGAGGATGGGCAGCACCAGATACCAGCCTTCCCCGACACCCCAGTACCCGAGGGTCTGGCCGAAATCCTCGTCGTGCTTGCCGAGCCCCATCTGCGTCGCCGGATCGAACAGCCCGAACACGCCAAGGGTGCTGTTCACCAGCAGCCGCCCCGTGTCCGCCACACCCTGCCGCGGCTTGCCCTGCAGCAGGTCGTTCACGATCACGACGGGCTCACCGAGGTTGCCGAAGAAGTTGGTCACACTGGCGCGCGCCAGCTGCGGCACGGTCTTTTCGTAAGCCTGGGCCGTCGGCTTCAGAACCGCCCGATCGACCTTGTCGTTGAACTTGTCGACGACGCGATTCACGGGTTCGAGCGGATCGCTGATGTCTTCGTACGGCGGTGTGTTGGCGCAACCGGAAACGGCAACCAGCAGGCCCAGGACGATTACCCGAGAATCAACATTCATGTCCACGATCTTCGATCCTTGTTATCCCAAAAACCTTATTTGCCACGGAAGCACACGGAAGCACACGGAAGGCGCGGAAATGAAACACCCTCGTGAAGTCCGGCTCCACACCTGGCCGATGCAGAAAGCTGTTGTGTGAGGCCGATGATCCCGTCAGTGCTTTTCCGTGTGTTTCCGTGGCAAACGGATTTTTCAGATTTATACGTTCCGAGCGACGCCGGCGCCGACCACACCTGGCCGATGTCCGGAAACCGGAGCAGCGGCAAGCCTTGGGGAAACTTGATGAATGCCGGAAGCCTTCCCACACGTACGCCCCGGAGGCTGGTGACGGGCGCCCATTATAGGGGCCGACCGGGAAAACAAAAACGTGATACGTGCGAATGGCTTTTGGACTATGTCCGGCCCGAAGCGTGAGGCTGCGCCGACGGGCCGGGAATCCGAACGCGCCGGACAACGAAAAAAGCCGTTCGTCAGAACGGCTTTTGAAGTTGGTCGGGGCGAGAGGGTGAGGGCCGTGGTGTTCGCGAAGCACTGCTTCGCGCGGCCCGAACGCCCGGAGGCTGTGCCGACGGGCCGGGAATCCGAACGCACCGGACAACGAAAAAAGCCGTTCGTCAGAACGGCTTTTGAAGTTGGTCGGGGCGACCGGACAACGAAAAAAGCCGTTCGTCAGAACGGCTTTTGAAGTTGGTCGGGGCGAGAGGATTTGAACCTCCGACCACCTGCACCCCATGCAGGTACGCTACCAGGCTGCGCTACGCCCCGAAAACACACTGTAATCGAACTGCAACCGCCCTCCGCGGGCGGGGCGCCATCATAACCGAATCCCGGCGCAGTGGGAACGACCGGAAGCTCAGCGGCGCAGCAGCTGAAGCAATTCCTCCAGCTCCACGCGCATCTGGCGGATGATCTGCTGACTCTGCGTGACGTCTTCCTTGGCCTCTTCGCCCGACAGGCGCTGACGCGCGCCGCCGATGGTGAAGCCCTGCTCGTACAGCAAGCTGCGGATCTGACGGATCATGATCACGTCATGCCGCTGATAGTAGCGCCGGTTGCCGCGGCGTTTCACCGGCTTCAGCTGCGGAAATTCCTGTTCCCAGTAGCGCAGCACATGCGGCTTCACCCCGCACAGTTCGCTCACTTCGCCGATGGTGAAGTAGCGCTTGCCGGGAATCGGCGGGAGAACGTTGTTATTGCTGGCTTCCAGCATACGCCTCTACCCTGGACTTGAGTTTCTGGCCCGGCCGGAAGGTGACGACGCGGCGCGCGGAGATCGGAATCTCTTCGCCCGTCTTGGGGTTGCGGCCCGGACGGCGATTCTTGTCGCGCAGATCGAAATTGCCGAAACCGGACAGCTTGACCTGATTGCCGGATTCCAGCGCCTGCCGGATCTCTTCGAAGAACATCTCGACGAGTTCCTTGGCCTCCCGCTTGTTGAGGCCGAGTTCTTCGAACAAGGTTTCGGCCAATTCCGCCTTGGTCAGCGCCATGTGTTCACTCCCTCAGATTTGCCCCAAATGATGCGTTCAACGCGGCCTGAACTTTAGCCAGGACCGCCTCCACATCCTGCTCCGCTAGTGTGCGCGACGAATCCTGTAGAATCAAGCCAAAAGCGATGCTTTTTCGTCCCGATTCTACTCCCTGGCCCTGATACAGATCGAACAGGGTCAGATCCCGCAGCAGCGGACCCGCGGCGGCGCGCGCCGCCGCGCAGAGCTCGCCGGCCGTGACCCGCTCGTCGACGATGAAGGCAAGATCGCGTCGGATCGCCGGAAAACGCGATATTTCCTGGAACCGGGCGATACCGCCGGCCGCGATCCGCCGCGCATCCAGCTCGAACACCACGGTATTGTCGGGCACGTCCAGCTCGGCGGCCAGTTCCGGATGCAGCGTGCCGAGCCAGCCCACGGCCTCCCCGTCCCGCTCGATCCGGGCCGTGCAGCCGGGATGCAGGCTCGGATGGCGGTCCGCCCGGAAGCCGAACGCCCCGCCCACGCCGCCCGCGGCGAGCAGCGCCTCGACGTCGGCCTTGACGTCGAAGAAGTCCAGCGGTGCCCCCGCGACGCCCCATTGCTCGGGCAGGCGGCTGCCGCAGGCAACACCCGCGAGATATGGATTTTGTTCTAATTCATTATCATGAGGAATGTAGTTAAGCCCATACTCGAAGAGTCGGATGCGGGTCTGCTGACGGTTCAGATTGTGCTGCACCGCCCGCAGCAGCCCCGCCCAGAGGTTCGTGCGCATGACCGACATCTCCGACGAGATCGGGTTGGCCAGCGTCACCGGCGCCCGCCCGGGATCGAGCCGCTGCTGCAGCCGGGGATCGACGAAACTGTAGGTGATCGCCTCCTGATAGCCGCGCTGCACCAGCACCTCGCGCCACTGCGCAGCACCCACCTGCGCCTCCGAAGGCGGCGTCGCCTGCAGGGTCGCACGCGGCCGCAGGCTCGGCAGCCGGTCGTAGCCGTGAATGCGGCCGATGTCCTCGATCAGATCGGCCTCGATGGTCATGTCGAAGCGGTACGACGGCGGCTCCACGTCCCAGCCGTCGGCGGTCGCGTTCAGCTTGGCGCCGAGCCGCAGCAGGATGGCCTCGACATCGGCATCGGCCAGTTCCACGCCCAGCAGCCGGCGGATACGCGACCGCCGCAGCCGGATCACGTCCCGCCGGGGCAGCCGGTCCGGCGCGCAGACCTCGATCACCGGTCCGGGGGTTCCACCCGCCAGCTCCAGCAGCAGCGCGGTCGCCCGTTCCATGGCCTTGTGCTGCAGCTCGAAATCCACGCCGCGTTCGAAGCGGTGCGAAGAATCGGTCTGCAGACCGTAGCGCCGCGCCCGTCCGGCGATGACTTCCGGGCTGAAGAAGGCGCATTCCAGGAACAGATCGCGGCTGCCCTCGCCGACACCGCTGTCGGCACCGCCCATGACGCCGGCGATGGCCAGGACCTTGGCGGCATCGGCGATCACCAGCGTCTCGTCGTCCAGCGTCACCTCGCGGCCGTCGAGCAGCTGCAGCGTTTCACCGGCGCGCGCATGGCGCACTTCGATGTGCCCGTCCAGCCGCGCCAGATCGAAGGCGTGCATGGGCTGGCCGAGTTCCAGCAGGATGTAATTGGTGACGTCGACCACCGGGCCCAGGCTGCGCAGTCCGCCGCGGCGCAGGCGTTCCTGCATCCACAGCGGCGTGGCCGCCGCCGGGTCGATGCCGCGGATGACCCGGCCGAGATAGCGCGGGCAGCCCTCGGGCGCGCCGACGCGCACCTCGAAGCGGTCGTCGCAGCCGGCCGCCACGCGACTGATCGGCGGCGGCGTGACGGCACAGCCGTTGAGCACGCCGACCTCGCGGGCGATGCCCGCCATGCCCAGACAGTCGCCGCGGTTGGGCGTCAGGTCGACCTCGATGATGCGGTCATCGAGCCCGAGATATTCACGGAAATCCCTGCCCACCGGCGCCCCGGCCGGCAGCGCCATCAGACCCTGGTGATCGTCGGCCAGGCCGAGTTCGCGGGCCGAACACAGCATGCCGCTGGAGGCGACGCCGCGCAGCCTGGCCTGCTTGATCTTCAGATCGCCCGGCAGGCGTGCGCCGACCAGCGCGGTCGGCACCTTCATGCCGACCGCCACGTTGGGCGCGCCGCAGACGATCTGCAGCGGCTCACCGCCCGCGGCCACCTGGCACACGCGCAGCTTGTCCGCATCGGGATGCGGCTGGACGTCCAGCACCTCGCCCACCACCACGCCGGTGAACTCGGCTGCCGCCGGCTCGACGCCGTCGACCTCCAGGCCCGCCATGGTCAACTGCGCGACCAGCGCCTCCGTCGACACCGGCGGGTCGACCCACTCACGCAACCAGTTTTCGCTGAATTTCATAGGTCAGATGCAAGCCACAAAATGTATTCCAAGGAATCTACCCCCAAAACCGTATTGGCCACGGAAACACACGGAAGCACACGGAAGGCGGGGACGCAGCAGGTTTTTCATTCCGTGTCCTTCCGTGTGTTTCCGTGGCCAAGTTGGATTTTTCACGATCACCTGAATTGACGCAGGAAGCGCAGATCGTTTTCGAAGAACAGGCGCAGGTCGTTCACGCCGTAGCGCAGCATCGCCAGCCGCTCGACGCCCATGCCGAAGGCGAAGCCCGTGTAGCGCTCGGTGTCGACGCCGACGTGCTCGAACACCTTCGGGTGCACCATGCCGCAGCCGAGCACCTCCAGCCAGCCGGTCTGCTTGCAGACACGGCAGCCCGCACCGTCGCAGATCACGCACGCGATATCGACCTCCGCCGACGGCTCGGTGAAGGGGAAATACGATGGACGGAAGCGCACGGCGAGATCGCGCTCGAAGAAGTTGCGCAGGAAGTCGTCCAGCATGCCCTTGAGATCGGCGAAGCTCGCGTCCTCGTCGACGAACAGCCCTTCGACCTGATGGAACATGGGCGTATGCGTCAGATCCGAATCGCAGCGGTATACGCGCCCGGGCGCGATGACGCGCAGCGGCGGCCTGCGGTTTTCCATGACCCTGATCTGCACCGGCGAGGTGTGCGTGCGCAGCACGGTGTGCGCGTCGAAATAGAAGGTGTCGTGCATGGCGCGCGCGGGATGATGTGCCGGGATGTTGAGGGCCTCGAAATTGTGATAATCGTCCTCGATCTCCGGACCTTCCGCGACCTCGAAGCCCAGCTGGGCGAACATCGCCTCGATGCGCGCCAGCGTGCGCGTGACCGGATGCAGCCCGCCCGGCGCCTCGCCCCGCCCCGGCAGCGTCACGTCGATGGCCTGCGCGGCCAGGCGCTGCGCCATGGCCTCGCCTTCCAGGGTCGCCTTGCGCGCATCGAGCAGCGCCTGCACCTGTTCCTTGGCCGCGTTGATGACCTGGCCGGCCGCCTTGCGCGTCTCGGGGGCGAGCTGCCCCAGCTGCTTGAGCTGTTCCGTCAGCACGCCCTTCTTGCCGAGGAAGCGCACGCGCACGTCGTCGAGCGCCTTGAGGTCGGCGGCCGCGGCGATGGCCTGTTCGGCGTCGCGGGTGATCTGTTGTATGTCGTTCATGCCCAAAAATCCCCAGATCAGTGAGGCGTAAGGCGTGAGGAGTGAGGCGTGAAAGGAAAATCCATTTTTAGCCACGGAATCCACGGAACAACACGGAAAGAATCCATGGCTGGAAAACCCAACCAAGATGGCGCTCCCTCCGCAGTGGCTCGAAAGAGCTGTCCTCCAGTCTTCCCCATAGAGCAAAATAAAAAGGGGAAGGCTGTCCGCCAGCCTTCCCCTCGATGCCACAGCAGGGGGCCGCCATCGCGGCGCCTCCCGTCGATCAGCCCAGGCTGGCCTTGGCCTGCTCGGCGATGACGCTGAACGCGGCCTTGTCGAACACCGCGATGTCCGCGAGCACCTTGCGGTCGATCTCGACGTTCGCCTTGCGCAGACCGTTGATCAGCCGGCTGTAGGACAGGCCGTTCTCGCGGGCCGCCGCGTTGATGCGGGCGATCCACAGCGCACGGAACTGGCGCTTGCGCTGACGGCGGTCGCGATAGGCGTACTGACCGGCCTTGATGACGGCCTGCTTGGCGATGCGATAGACCTTGCGGCGGGCGCCATAGTAGCCCTTGGCCTGGTCCATGATCTTCTTGTGTCGGGCGTGTGCGATCACGCCGCGCTTGACGCGTGCCATGTGCTACCTCCTCAGCTGTACGGCAGCATGCGGCGGACGCCCGCCACATCGGACTCGTGCACCTGGGCGGGGCTGCCCAGCTGACGCTTCCGCTTGCTGCTCTTCTTGGTGAGGATGTGACGCAGATGGGACTGCGCGCGCTTGAATCCGCCGCTCGCCGAGCGCTTGAAACGCTTGGCCGCGCCGCGGTTGGATTTCAACTTCGGCATTGGAATGCACTCCGTATTCGTCGTATCGGTATTCATCCGTACAGGGCGCCGCCCGAAATGCTCGCGCGACGACTTTGGCCTGACGGACGGCTCACTTCTTGGGGGACATCACCATGACCATCTGGCGGCCTTCCATCCGGGGAAACTGCTCGACGACCCCGTACTCCTCGAGGTCCTTCTTCACCCGTTCCAGAAGTTCCGCGCCGAGTTCCTGATGCGCCATTTCGCGCCCGCGGAACCGCAGCGTCACTTTGACCCTGTCCCCTTCTTCCAGGAAACGTATCAGGTTGCGGAGTTTGACCCGATAATCCCCTATGTCGGTGCCGGGACGGAATTTGATCTCCTTCACCTGCACCTGCTTCTGCTTCTTACGGGCGACGGCCTGCTTCTTGTTCTGCTCGAACAGGAATTTGCCGTAATCCATAATGCGGCAGACCGGTGGCTCGCTCTGCGGCGCGATCTCGACGAGATCGACACCCGCTTCTTCCGCGAGCGCCAAAGCCTGGTCGATCGACATCACGCCGGCCTGTTCGCCGTCGGCGTCGATGACCCGTACCTGCCGGGCCGTGATCCGCTCATTGACCCGGTACTTTTCTTTTCCAGCGCTGATGCTCAGCCCTCCAAAACAGTTCGGCCGCGGCTCGCGATCTCGGCATTCAGGCGCTCGATGAAGGTCTCCACCGGCATCGCGCCCAGATCCTTGCCGCCTCGCGTGCGCACGGCCACGGAATTCGACTCAGCCTCGCGGTCGCCGACCACCAATAGGTAGGGGACGCGCTGAATCGTGTGCTCGCGGATTTTAAAGCCGATTTTCTCGTTTCTCAAGTCCGATTTCACCCGGATACCCTTATTCCGCAAGGCTTCTTCGGCTTTCCGGACCGCCGCGTCCTGGCGGTCGGTGATGCTCATCACCACCGCCTGCACCGGGGCCAGCCAGGCCGGCATCACGCCGGCATGGTGCTCGATGAGGATACCGATGAAACGCTCCAGGGAGCCCAGGACTGCCCGGTGCAGCATGACCGGCACCCGGCGGCTGTTGTCCTCGGCGACGTACTCCGCCCCCAGCCGCCCGGGCAGGACGAAGTCCAGCTGCAGGGTGCCGCACTGCCACACCCGGCCCAGGCAGTCCTTCAGCGAGAACTCGATCTTGGGCCCGTAGAAGGCCCCCTCGCCCGGCTGCAGGTCCCAGTTCAGGCCCTTGGCGTTGAGGGCCCGCTCCAGGGCGTGCTCGGCCTTGCTCCAGACCTCGTCGGAGCCGGCGCGCTTGTCCGGGCGGGTCGAGAGCTTGAACAGGATGTCCTCGAAGCCGAAGTCCCGGTAGACCTCCAGGACCAGATCGATGAAGCGCTCGGCCTCGTCCTGCATCTGATCCTCGGTACAGAAGATGTGGGCGTCGTCCTGAGTGAAGCTCCGTACGCGCATCAGACCGTGCAGCGCACCGGACGGCTCGTTGCGGTGGCAGGAGCCGAACTCGGCCATGCGCAGCGGCAGGTCGCGGTAGCTGTGCAGGCCGTGATTGAAGATCTGGATGTGGCACGGACAGTTCATCGGCTTGACCGCGTAATCGCGGTTCTCCGACTTCGTGGTGAACATGTTCTCCCGGTAGAACTCCCAGTGCCCGGATTTCTCCCACAGGCTGCGGTCGACCACCTGCGGCGTACGCACCTCCTGGTAGCCGTGGGCGTCCAGCTTGTCGCGCATGTACTGTTCCACCGCCTGCCAGATGATCCAGCCGTTGGGGTGCCAGAACACCATGCCCGGCGCCTCTTCCTGCATGTGGAACAGATGCAGCTGCCTGGCGATCTTGCGGTGGTCGCGCTTCTCGGCCTCTTCGAGCTTGTGCAGGTGATCCTGCAGTTCGGCCGGGGTGCGCCAGGCCGTGCCGTAGATGCGCTGGAGCATGGCGTTGCTGGCGTCGCCACGCCAGTAGGCGCCGGCCACCTTCATGAGCTTGAAGGCCTTGCCGAGCTTGCCGGTGCTGGGCAGGTGCGGGCCGCGGCAGACGTCGAACCACTCGCCCTGGCGGTACACCGAGACCTCTTCGCCCTCCGGGATGATGTCCCGGATGATCTCGACCTTGTAGGCCTCGCCGATGCCGCCGAAGACCCTGATCGCCTCGTCCCGGTCCCAGACCTCGCGCACGATCGGCAGATCGCGCTTGACGATCTCGTGCATGCGCGCCTCGATCCTGGCCAGATCCTCGGGCGTGAAGGGTTCGTCGCGGGCGAAATCGTAATAGAAGCCGTTCTCGATGGCCGGGCCGATGGTGACCTGGGTGCCCGGATACAGTTCCTGCACCGCCTGGGCCATCACATGCGCGGCGTCGTGGCGCAGCAGCTCCAGGGCGTCCTCGTCCTTGGCGGTGACGATGGCCAGGCTCGCATCGCGGTCGATGACATGGGAGGTGTCGACCAGGCGCCCGTCGACCTTGCCGGCGAGCGCCGCCTTGGCCAGGCCGGGACCGATGGAGGCGGCCACATCCTGCACGCTGACCGGATGATCGAAACTGCGCTGACTGCCGTCGGGAAGGGTGATGGTGGGCATCGTCGTCTCCAGTGGTGACCTGTACGAGGGGCCACTTGGTGTTCCGGACCGGGCGTCCGAACGGGCCGCGCCGGGTTCCGGATGTCTGGTTCAGGGATGAATCGCGCCTCTATCAATCACTTAGAGGGCCGCATCGGAGCGCGGATACTACACGGCGCCCGTCGCCCGAGTCAAATGGCCCGCCCGGCGTCCTCCGCCGTCCTCCGGCGGCGGGCGGCCGGCAAAAATCAAACTATTGTTCAAGGAGCGTTGCGGGCCACGGGACCGATTTGCATACTCTCCCCGGATCGGCGCCAAGCTCCCGCGCCACTTGAAAAAACCACACGAACAAGGTGGTCCCTTGCCCGCAGGCCCAGACTCCACGTTCCCCGAGCCGCCGCATTGTCGTCCCGCCCCGTGGTGCCCTGCCCCGCTCCGGGCAACGTCCACCCGCGTCACCACGCCCGCACCATGAGCTCGCGAGCACCCCTTCCGGAAATATTCTTCGGCCTGCGCCCGCGCCTGATCCTGCTGGTGGCGCTCGCGATCCTGCCTGCGCTGGGGATGATGGTGTACACCGCAGCCGAACAGCGCGCCACGGCGGCCGCGGCGGCGGAGAGCAACGCGCTGCGTGCCGCCCACGTGATCGCCGACAACCAGGCGCTGCTCGTCGAGAACGCCCGCCACGTGCTCCAGGCGCTCGCCGAACTCCCTCCGGTGCGCGCGGCCGACACCACGGTCTGCGCCAGCCATCTCGCGCCCCTCGTCGTCGAGCAGGGGCGCTACGTCAACGCCGGCCTGATCCGGCCGGACGGCGAGATCCTCTGCAGCGTGCGGCCGGTGCTGCGTCCGGACAATCTGCGCGAGTGGAGTTTCTTCCGGCGGGTGATCGATACCCGGACCTTCAGCATCGGCGACTACCACTGGGCTTTCGCCGCGAACCAGGCGGCGCTGCATTTCGCGGCGCCGGTCTTCGACAGGCCCGGAAGCATCCGCGCCGTCCTGTTCGTCGCGCTCGATCTCGGCTGGCTCAGCGAATACCAGGCGAAGATCGAACTGCCGGCGGGCTCCGTGCTCACGCTCTGGGACCGCGAGGGCATCGTCCTCGGCCATTACCCCGACCCGCAGGACTGGCTGGGGCGCGACATGCGGGATTCGCCGCTGTTCCGCCATGTCACTGCGCATGCCGGCGAGGGCACCGCGAAACTGACCGACACCGACGCCGTCCAGCGCCTGAACGGCTTTCTGCCGATCCAGCACACCAGCCGCGGCGTGGACGCCTATGTCGCCGTCGGCATCCCCGCCGCCGTCGCCTATCGCGATGCCGACCGCCTGCTGTGGCGCAATCTGATCGTCCTGGCGCTGGCCGCCGCCCTGGCCGTCGCCACCGCCTGGGTGGGCGCCGACGTATTCGTGCTGCGGCAGATCCGCACCCTGGTCGCCGCCTCGCGCCGGCTGGCCGGCGGCGAATTCGGCGCCCGGACGGGACTGCGGCACGGCCACGGCGAGGTCGGACAGCTCGCGCGGGCCTTCGACGAGATGGCCGCCAGTCTCGAACACGCCGACCGCGCGCGCGGCCGCGCCGAGGCGGAGCTGCGCCGCCTCAACACCGAACTCGAACACCGCGTACACCTCCGCACGGCGGAACTGCAGAAGGTCAATGCCGCCCTCAAGGCGGTCAACGAGGAACTGACCAACTTCGCCTATGTCGTGTCGCACGACCTCAAGGCGCCTTTGCGCGGCATCGGTTCCCTCGCCGACTGGCTGTCGACCGACTACAGCGAACGGCTCGACGGCCAGGGGCAGGAATATCTCCGGCTCCTGCGCCAGCGGGTGCGGCGCCTGGACGGGCTGATCGACGGCATCCTGCAGTATTCGCGCATCGGGCGGGTGCGCGAGACCGTCGTGCCCGTGCCCCTGCAGCCGCTGGTGGAGGAAGTCGTGGACGCCCTCCACCCGCCGGCGCACGTCCACGTGACCATCGAAAACCCGCTGCCGGTCGTGCGGGCCGAGCCCACGCGCATGCAGCAGCTGTTCCAGAACCTGATCGCCAACGCCATCAACTATCTGGACAAGCCGGAGGGCGACATCCGCGTCGGCTGCATCGCCGACGGCGCGATGTGGAGGTTCCACGTCGCCGACAACGGGCCGGGTATCGATCCCGCCCAGTACGACAAGATATTCCAGCTCTTCCAGACGCTGCAGCCCCGCGACCGGGTCGAGAGCACCGGCGTCGGCCTGGCGATCGTGAAGAAGATCGTCGACCTGTTCGGCGGACGCGTCTGGGTGGAATCCGAGCCGGGCAGGGGCAGCACGTTCTTTTTCACCCTGCCCATGGACAACGCACACCAATCGACCGGAGAAGTGAATGATGAGAGTGACGGCACGCCCCATACTGCTGATCGAGGATGATCAGATCGATGTCATGACCGTGCAGCGCGCGCTCAAGGAGCTGCACGTCGCCAACCGTCTGGACGTCGCGGAGAACGGCCATCAGGCGCTGCACCGCCTGAAGACGCCGGACGCCGAGCGTCCCTGCCTGATCCTGCTGGATCTCAACATGCCCATCATGAACGGCATCGAGTTCCTGCGCATCGCGAAGAACGACCCCGAGCTGAAGCGCATCCCGGTGGTGGTCCTGACCACGTCGGAGGAACAGCGCGACAAGATGGAGAGCTTCGACCTGGGTGTGGCCGGCTACATGCGCAAGCCGGTCGACTACCGCCAGTTCGTCGAGACCATCCGCTCCATCGACACCTACTGGACCCTGAGCGAACTGCCCGAGTGAGCGGAGCGCCCATCCATCTGCTGATCATCGAGGACGATCAGGTCGATCGCATGGCCTGCCGGCGCGAGCTGGCACTGCAGACGGACACCGAGTTCCGCTTCAGCGAAGCGGACACCGGCGGCGAAGGGCTGCACCTGGCGCAGCAGCTGCGGCCGGACTGCATCCTGCTCGACTATCAGCTGCCCGATCTGAGCGGCACCGAGGTGCTGGCCGGCCTGGCCACGGACGACGGCAAGGTCCCCGTGCCGGTGATCATGCTGACCGGCGCGGACCGCGCCAGCCTGGCGGTCGAGAGCCTGCGGCTGGGCGCGCACGATTATCTGGTCAAGGATGCCGAGCGCCGCTATCTGAAGCTCCTGCCGACCGTGATCGAACGCGCCCTGCGCGAGCGGCGGCTGCGCGCAGAGAAGCACGAGGCCGAGGAGCGCCTGCAGGCGGTGGCGAACGGCTTCCCCGGCCTGCTGGCCTATGTCGACCGCTCCGAGCGTTACCGCTACACCAACCAGCGTTACACCGAGTGGTTCAGGCTCGCGCCGGAAGAGCTGTACGGCAGGACCCTGAGAGAATTTCTCGGCGAGAGTTACGCCGCCGCCCATCCCCATGTACAGGCCGCGCTCGCCGGACAACCCGGCGAATACGACAACACCGTCAGCGTCGACGGCGAGCAGCGGCGCCTGCATGTGCGCCTGTTCCCGCACACCGGACGGCATGGCGAGGTCCTGGGCTTCTACGTGATCGCGCTGGATGTCACCGAGCAGAAACGCGCGGAGAAGGAGCTGCAGAAACGCCGCAGCGAGATGGACCGCCTCATGCATCTGCACACGGCCAGCCAGACCGCCGCGGCCATCGCGCACGAACTGAACCAGCCGCTGAACGCGGTGGCCGCCTATACCGAGGCGTCGCTGCGGATGCTGCGCGGCGGCGGCACGGATATGGCCAGGGTGCTGCACGCCCTCGAACAGAGCACCCGGCAGGTCCAGCGCGTCGGCAACGTCATGCGCGAGCTGCTCGCCTTTCTGTACCGGGGCGAAGTCGCCACCGAGGCGCTGGACTTCAATACCACGATCCGCGATGCCGTGGCGCAGTGCGAGGCCGCCGACTGCCTCAACGGCCATCCCCTGCGGCTCGTGCTGGCGGCGGATCTGCCGAGCGTGTGCGGGAACCATATCCAGATCGAGAAGGTCGTGGTGAACCTGCTGCAGAACGCCGGCGACGCCCTGCGCGCCGCGGGTGCCGCCGATGCCTGCGTCACCGTGTACACGTTCGTCAACGACGAAGGCCGGGTGCAGGCCAGTGTCGAAGACACCGGCCCCGGCCTGCCCGGCGGGATGCTGGAACGGATCTTCGATCCCTTCTTCACCACCAAATCCGACGGTCTGGGCATGGGGCTCGCCCTCAGCCGCGCGCTCATCGAGGCGCAGGGCGGGCGTCTGTGGGCCGAGCCGTGCGCCGTGGGTACCCGCTTCAGCTTCACCCTGCCGACCGACACATGAACGCGACGCCCACCATCCATCTGGTCGACGACGATGCGGCGGTGCGCGACGCGCTGTCCATGCTGCTGGAGGTCTCGGGCTTCCGCGTGGAGACCTACGCCGGCGGCGAAGCCTTCCTGGCGGCCTGCGAGTCCGCGCGGCGCCCCGCCTGTCTGATCCTGGACGTGCGCATGCCCGGCATGAGCGGTCCGGCGCTGCATCAGGAACTGAACCGGCGCGGCATCCGCCTGCCGGTCATCTTCCTGACCGCCCATGGCGATATCCCCACCAGCGTGGCGGCGATCAAGGCCGGGGCGGTGGATTTCCTGACCAAGCCGGTCGAGGGCGGCCTGCTGATCGATCGCATCCGGGCCGCCCTGGCAGCCGATGTCCAGCAGCAGGCCCACCGCGACGAGATCGATGCGCTGCGGTCCCGCTACACGTCGCTCACGGACCGCGAACGCGACGTGCTCGCACTGGTGGTCGCCGGGCACAGCAGCAAGGAGATCGCCCGGGTGCTCGACATCAGCCACCGCACCGTCGAAACCCACCGCACCCACATCATGCAGAAGATGTCGGCCCGCTCGGCCGTCGATCTCGCCACCATGGGCCAGGCCCTGGGCCTCCTCGGCGCCGACCCTTCGCTCCCCTAGCCCGTATCGCCCATTCAAGTTCGCCCTGATCCCGCGTTTCCGGTCGCTGCGCGACGGGCTACGTAATTCCACGTACGTAAACGTCCGGATTTTCCTGCCCGCGCGAAGACGGCTTAATTGCCGCACCCCCGGCAGACGAACGGGACGTCCCAACAAAGGAATCCGGCATGAGACAAGCAATCAGTGAAACGGCAGTCATGCGCGCCGGCCGCGCACCGGCGACCCAACCGGTCTTCGAATTCGACAGCGTGGATTCGCCGTTCGACGACGATGCGTCGCACGCGACCGCGGACACGGCACCGGCGAGCCGCCGCACCGACCGTGTCGACGGCGCCGAGTCCCATTGGGACGCCACCCGCCTGTATCTGAACGAGATCGGCGCATCGCCCCTGCTGAGCGCCGAGGAAGAGGCCCATTACAGCCGGCTGGCGCGCCGGGGCGACGGATCCGCCCGCAGGCGCATGATCGAAAGCAATCTGCGCCTGGTGGTCAAGGTCGCCCGCCGCTACCTGAACCGCGGCCTCTCGCTGCTCGATCTGATCGAGGAAGGCAATCTCGGCCTGATGCATGCCGTCGAGAAGTTCGACCCCGAGCGCGGCTTCCGCTTCTCCACCTACGCCATCTGGTGGATCCGCCAGAACATGGACCGGGCGATCATGAACCAGTCCCGGACCATCCGTCTGCCCGTCCACGTGGCCAAGGCCATCAACAGCTGCCTGCGCGCCCAGCGCACCCTGACGCAGCAGCTCGACCACGAACCGAGCGCCGAGGAGCTCGCCGCGCACCTGGACAGGCCGGCCGACGAGGTCAGGGACGTGCTGGCGCTGCGCGAGACGACCGTCTCGGTGGACGATAGCCACGGCCGCGATGCCGACACGTCGCTGCTCGACTGCATTCCCGACGAGAACAACCGCGACCCGCTGGATCTGCTCGCCGACGACGACCTGCACACGAAGATGGAAGGCTGGCTCGGCCAGCTGAACGGCAAGCAGCGGGCCGTACTGGAGCGGCGCTTCGGCCTGAACGGCCGCGCGACCGGCACCCTCGACCAGATCGGCGCCGAGATCGGCGTGACGCGCGAACGCGTGCGCCAGATCCAGCTGGAGGCGCTGGGACGACTGCGCGAGATCCTGGAAGGCGAAGGCGTTTCGGCGGAAGCATTGTTCGCCTA
>JAJJPM010000068.1:0-49500 GCA_032907525.1 Gammaproteobacteria bacterium | reverse complement strand
CCGGCACGTCGCCGCCGCGTGCGGCGCGCTCGCCGAGCAGGCGCGCGAGCGGGTTCGCGTCGCGCGCGGCGAACTGGGCGGCGACCTCGCGGATGGGCCAGTCCAGGCCTGCGCGCAGTTCCCCGGCGGTCGCGGTCCAGCGCGCGGCGAAGGCGGCGTGCAGCGCGTCCCAGGTCTCCGGCGCGCCGCAGCGCTGCCGCGCATGCTCCAGCACGTCGCCGAGATCCCGCAGGCGCGCACGCCGGCCGAGGCGTTCCAGTTCCTGCCGGCCGTGCCGCACCTGCAGATCGCGGATGGTGGTCTCCAGTGTTGCGAATTCGTCGTCGGCGCAGCCGTCCCCGCCGTTGCCGGTGCCGCAGCAGGTGCGCAGTATCACCGGATCGGCGAAGCCGTCCCGGCGCAGCAGCTCGCGCAGGTCCCGGAGCTGTTCGGGCGCGCCCTCGTCCCAGTGGTTCATCACGAACAGCCAGCCGTGGCGCCGGCCGCGGGCGCGCAGCACGCGCCAGCCGGCGTCGTCGCGGTAGCGTTCGGGACTCATCACATAGACCAGCAGGTCGACGTGCGCGAGCCAGGCGAGCGCCAGCGCGCGGTTGCGCTGTTCGGTGCTGTCGATGTCGGGCATGTCCAGCCACAGCACGTCGCGGCGCGCGGCGTCGGTGTGGCGCGCGATGCGCACCTGATCCAGCGGCAGCGCCGCGGGCAGATCCGCCAGCTCGACGGCCTCGTGCACGTACGCCGTCACTTCGTGCGAGGTGGGGCGCTCCACGCCGACGCGCGCGATGGGGGCGCCGGCGAGGCGGTTGATGAGGCTGCTCTTGCCCACGCCGGTGCCGCCGAAGAAGGCCACGACCAGCGGGCGCTGCGCATCGGCGGCGAACAGGTCCGCGGGCGTGCCCCGTTCGAGCCGCTGCAGGGGTTCCACGTCCGCGGCCTCGAGCCAGCCGGCGGTCTGTGCGCGCGCGAACCAGGCGGCGACGGCGGTGTGCAGGCGCTGCAGCGCGTCAGTCATCGGGCCAGTCCTCCAGGGCCGCGGTGGCGGCGCGGTACTGCGCTTCGTCGATGCCCAGCAGGCCGGGCGCCTCGAGCCCGGCGCCGAGGTCGCGCAGCCGCGGGCCGACGACCGCCTCGAAGACCTGTGCGGCGACCGCGGCGTACTGGCGCTCGCGCAGCTCGCGGGCGACACGGTTCATGTAGCCGCCGACCGCGCCCTCGGTGAGCATCGAGGTGAGCGCCACCATGGCCGGGGCGAACAGCAGATCGTTCACGCCCAGTCCCGCGGTCTTGACCGCCAGCGCCACGGCGGCGGCATCGGTGGTGACACGCGCGGCACGCAGGGCGTTCAACAGCGCGGGCTTCTCTTGCAGTGTCGCGTACAGCCGATGGGCGGCGGCCTCGATCTCCGGCTGGAAGGCCTGGTGATGGCGGTGCGCCGCGGCGGCGAAGTCCTCGAGCAGCGCAGCGTGGTCTCCGGCGAGGCGGCGGCTGAGCGCCAGCCAGTAGGCCGCGCCCGGCAGCTGCGGTTCGGCGCGCCGCAGGGCGTCGCGCGCGAGCGCCGTGAGCTGCTGTTCGAACAGGTCGCGCAGCACGCGCTCCTCGGCGGGCAGGTCGGCGTCGCCGCCGTCCGCGCCGCGGCCGGCACGGGCCAGCCCGCGCAGGCGTCCGAACAGCTGCCGCGCCGGCCAGGTCAGCGCTTGGCGGATGCGCGCCAGCGATTGCGCGAGCACCGGCACCTCCATGAGCAGCAGCAGTTCGGCGACGGCGCGGCGGAAGGTGTCGAAGCGCTGCGGGTGTTCGAGGAATTCGCGGCGGTAGTCCGCCAGCGCCTGACGGCCGGCTTCTTCGACGGCGCCGTGCCACGCCCGCGCGGCCTCCAGTTCGTCGACCACGGGCGCGGTCCATTCTTCCCAGTGCGCGGCGAGCAGGCGCCGCACGCCCGCGGCGCGGTCACCGCGGTCGGCGGCGGCGAGCAGGCCGGCGAGGGCCGCGCGCAGCCGTGCGGCCGGCGCCGGGTCGTGCGCCTGCAGCATGGCGAGGGCGGGATCGTGGGGCAGGGCGACGATGTCGACGGCGTCGCCGTCGCCGTAGAGTTCGGCGAAGCGCGCGCGCAGCGAGCGGGTGATCGCCGCCTCGGTGTCGGCGTTCACCTTGTTCAGACAGACCAGCAGCGGCCGTCCCCCCGGAGGCCGCAGCAGGGGCCGCAGCAGCTGCAGGAAGCGCCACACGGACAGGTCCGAATATTTCTCCTTGCTGAGCACCAGCACGACGACGTCGGCGAGCGCGGCGACGTCCAGCACCCCGCGCCGGTAGCTGTGCGCCTGCAGCGAATCGAAATCGGGCGTGTCCCAGACGACCGCGCCGTCGGGCAGGCCGGCGACCGCGCTCACGGCTTCGAGTGCGTAGCAGTCCAGCCGTTCGCGGCTCAGGGCGGCGGCCGGCAGGCGTTCCCAGCCGGCGAAGAAGGCCTCCGCCCACGCCGGCTGCGGGTCCGGCGCGTTCAGGGCGAAACCCGTGGGATGGACGGTGAAGCCGGCCAGCGGGCTGGCCTCGGCCGCGGCCCGGCCGAGCAGCAGATTCACGACCGTGCTCTTGCCCGCCTGGGTGGGGCCCACGACCGCCACCTGCAGGGGCCGCGGTCCGGCGGCCAGCCCGTCGAGGTCGCGCAGCGCGGCGGCCGCCAGCTGCAGGCCGGTCCGGCGCCGGATCTGCGCGTCGCCGGGTGGCTGGTCGTCTCCCGGGCTGCCGGAAGGCGGCACGTCCGGCGCGCGCAGCAGGGCGGCGATCAGGCCGGCGATGGCGCTACGGGTAGCGGCGGAATCGGAAGCGGGGATGTGCGGGCTGCGGGTCACGTCCGGTATTATGACCCAGCCGCGGCCCGAACGGGCCGTTCCCGCCCCAGGTCGCGATGACGATTGTCGTCGCGGTGGCCGTGACGGATACTCCTGCGCAAGGTAAAGTGCGCGGCTGGCGCGCGGCGCGCCCGACATCATCGACGAAGCGGAGACGCTATGAGCATGGATATTCCGGCGCTGAACGCGCGCTACGGCATCCCCGGCGAGGTCAGCCTGACCGAGCAGGCCGGCGGCATGATCGTGGTCGAGGTGAGCAACCCGCATGCGGACGCGTCGATCGCGCTGCAGGGCGCGCATCTGATGACCTGGACGCCGCGGGGCGCGCATCCGGTGATCTGGCTGTCGGAGGACGCCAGGCTCGCGCCCGGCAAATCCATCCGGGGCGGCGTGCCGGTCTGCTGGCCCTGGTTCGGTCCGCATGCCGGCGAGCCCGGATTCCCTGGCCATGGCTTCGCGCGCACCGTGCCCTGGGCACTGGTCGAGACAGAGCGCCTGGCCAACGGCGCCTCGCGGCTGGTGTTCCGCATCCTGCAGAACGACGCCACCCGCGCGCAGTGGCCGCATCCGTCCGAGCTGGAGCTCCACGTGGTCGTCGGGCCGACGCTGGAGATCGAGCTGGTGACGCGCAACACGGGGGACGCCCCCATCACCGTCGGCGACGCGCTGCACACCTATTTCGAGGTCGGCGACGTGCGCCAGGTGAAGGTGCACGGCCTGGACGGCTGCCCCTACATCGACAAGGTCGACGGTGGCGCGCGCAAGCGCCAGAGCGGGCCGGTGGTCATCGCCGGCGAGGTCGACCGCATCTATCTGGAGTCCACGGCCGACTGCGTGATCGAGGATCCGGTGCTCGAGCGCCGCATCCGCATCGCCAAGCGCGGCAGCGCCTCCAGCGTGGTGTGGAATCCCTGGATCGAGAAGGCGGCGAAGATGGGCGACCTGGGCAAGGACGGCTATCTGCGCATGCTGTGCGTGGAGAGCGCCAACGCCGACGCCGACGTGGTCGACATCGCGCCGGGCGCCGAGCACCGCCTGTGGGTGCGCTACTCCGTCGAGGACCTCGGCTGAGCAGGCCGCCGCGACCGATTCCCGACCCATGAGCCAGCCGACGCCCCAAGCGGTATTCGACGCCTATCTCGATGCCTTCGCGGCGCGCGATTTCGATGCCGTGCGCGCGACGCTCGCCGACCAGGGCTTCTGCTACCGCAGTCCCGTCACCAGCCACACCGACGTCGAGTTGTTCGTCACCGACATCGTCGCCCGCGTCGGCCAGATTCTCGACGGCATCGACCGCCGCCGCATCTTCGTCGACGGCGACGAGGTCTGCGCCATCCTCGACTTCCGCATCCGCATCAACGTGGTGACCCACACCCCCGTGGTGCTGTGGGCGAAGATCGAGCAGGGGCGGATCGTCTCGCTGGAGGCCTTCTTCGATGCGACCGAATACACCCAGATGTTCCCGGAGCGGGGCGCATAGTGTCGTTGCCAACGCGATCATCGACCAGGCCCCATACCCTGGCGGCAGGGCGCCGTGAATACATCCCTGTAGGCTTGACGGCCGCATCCCTGCGGCCGACACCTGCCGCCAGGGTATGGGGCCTGGTCGATCCAGGCTTCAGTAACAGGCACTGGGCAAGGGCCTTCGCCCTGACGCCCTATGGGCCCAAGGGATCGGCCATAGCCCGGCTGCAGGCCGGCAGGCCGTAATCCGGGGGTGTCCCCGGAGTATGCTGCGCTCCATCCGGGCTACGCATGATCACCTGGACATCGACAATATCCTGCATGAGATTTCCAATGTCGATCCGCAAGGCCATGTCCGGCCCGCTCCTGCCGGTGTTCTCCACCGCGGCGTTCTACGCGCTGTACTATCTCGTCAGCGCGCTGCAGTTCGACGTGGTTATCGCATTCCGTGCGGTGCCGTTCGATTACCTGCTCCAGCTGCTGGTCGGCTACGTGCTGTACGCCCTGTCGCGCGGGCCGCGGGTGTTCGTGGTGCTGCAGGCACTGATGATGGCGGTGCTGTACGTCGGCAACGCGATCAAGATCTCGTTCTTCGGCGGGCCGATCATGCCCGACGACGTGCACGCCCTGCGCTCGCTCCTGCTGGTCCTGGAAGGCTGGCACTTCCTCGCCGCGGCGCTGCCGCTGGCGGCGATCGCGGCGCTGTTCATCTTCAACATCACGCTGCGGCAATGGCGCGCCTACCTGGCCAGCATCGCGGTGATCCTGTTCTCGATGACGCTGGTGTACGAGCCCGCCGTCATCCTGGAGCCCCTCGACCGGCACTTCGGCAATTCCGTCTGGGATCAGCGCTCCAATTATCTTTACCGGGGCGCGACGCTGTATTCGCTGCAGGAGGGCGCGCGCTATTTCGCCGATGCCGCCGTGCCGCCGGACCGCGATCCGGCGCTGCGCGCCGCCGACGCCCTGCTGAGCGCCGCCCCGCCCGCGGCCGCCGCGAAGGCGGCGTTCACGCCGCGCAACGTGCACATCGTGCTGCTCGAGTCGTTCTGGGATCCGAAGCTGCTCAAGAAGGCGCGCTACAACCGGGACCCGGTCGATCCGGCGTTCCGGCGACTCTGGCGGCGCGCCGGCAATGCCAGGGCGATGAGCCCCGTGTTCGGCGGCTACACGGCCAACGCCGAGTTCGAGATCCTGTGCGGATTCCCGGTGGTGGAGGACAACGTCAAATTCGAACGGCAGATGCTCAACGACGTGCCCTGTCTGCCGCACCTGCTGGCCGAGCGCGGCTACCGCACCGTGGCATCGCATCCCAACGTGCCGGTGTTCTGGAACCGCGTCAACGCCTACAAGCGCATGGGCTTCCAGACCTACTGGTCGAAGCAGGATTTCACGCTCGACGACATGAACCGCGAGTTCCTCGCCGACAGCTCGCTGTACCGGCAGGTGCTGGAGAAGATCGGGCCGACACTGGACGCCGGCCAGCCGGTCTTCGACTACATCGTGACCTATTTCGGTCATTGGAACTACCCGCTCAGCGCCTCGCGCCCGCCCGAGATCACCTCGAAATCCACAGTCGAGGAGGTGACCACCTATGCGAACACCATCTACTACAAGTCGCGCGAGCTCATGGATTTCGTCGGAGAACTGCAGCGGCGCGATCCCGACGGCATCATCGTGCTGTTCGGCGACCATCTGCCGTTCATGGGCGAGAACTTCGCCGGCTACGTCGACTCCGGCGTGCTCGCGGCCAGCCGCAGCGACTTCACCGCGGAGATGTTCAGGTTCTACGTCAGCACGCCCGTGATCATCATCGATGGCAGACGCGGCCCGCTGAAGACGGGCGATCTGGCCATCTACGAAGTGCCGGGACTGCTGCTCGATCTGCTGCACTACGACGAGCCGACCATCATGGACTACACCCGGCCGCCGGCGGGCATGAAGGTCCGGCCGCTGCCCGGACTGCACATCGATGTGCTGAAGGACGGCACGGTCGAGGCCTGCAAGGAGCCCCCGTACGAGGGCGCCTGCGGGATCTCCGCCCGCTGGCTGCAGAACGTCCTGGTCGTCGCCAACGATCTGTTCATCGGCCAGCAGTTCACCCGCCAGGGGCACGCGCGCGCCGCCGCGGCCGGAACGGAGTCCGCCGAGACTATGCCCGCTGCGGATTCCCCAGCGGCCCCGGCGGCGCCCGCGCCGTGACGCCGGCCGTGCACCACGCCTGTCCAGCTGTCGACGCTCAAAGGCGATCGTGCCTGCGGCGTCTCGCGGCCGCGTTTTGTCTCCTTCCGCTCCTGTCCTCCTGCGGCTTCGCCACCTTGCAGCAGGACCTGACACGTGCCGCCCAGGAACAGCTGATGCGCACCCTCGCCGGCGAGTACACCCGCCGGCTGGGTGGCGCAGTGGATGCGGTCGTGAACGAACTGGCCCGTCCCGGCGGTTATCTCGACGACCCGCTGACCCGCATTCTGCTGCCGCCGCCGCTGGGGCTCGCGCTCGGTGCCGTCCGCGACCTGCAGGGCGATCCGCAGGCGGGGCTGCTGTCGGTGCTGATCAACCAGGCGGCTGAACAGGCGATCCCCGTCGCGTCGCCGATCCTGCGGACGGCGCTGGCGCAGATCACGCCGGCCGAAGCGCGCGGCCTGCTCGACGGCGGCGTCGGCGCCGGCACCGGACTGCTGAGGGCCAGGACCGCGGCGGCGCTGAAGGCGGCCGTCCGGCCGCGCGTCGCCACCGCCCTCGCCGGCAGCGATGCCCTGCGGATCTACGGCGAGCTCCTCGACGCCTATCGCATGCCGCCCGTGCCTGCCGCGCCGGAGACGGTGCCGCCGGCGGCCGGGCCGGTGACCGACCTCGAGGCCTACGTCACGGACGGTGCCGTGGAGGGGCTGTTCGCCGTGCTGGCCGCGCGCGAGGCCGCGATCCGCGACGAGTTCGAGAACATGACGGGCGGGATGCTGCAGGGCCCGGGGGCGCCGCGGCCGGAATGAGGGAATCCCGGTCGGACTGCCGGCTGCCGGCCCTCCTGCGCTAGAATGCCCGCACCAAAATCCATAACGATACGGCAGACGGGGGGCGTTCCGTGATCGAACAGCGGAATCTGGAGATACTGATCGAGTCCCACTTTCCCATCATCGTCATAGAAACGCATGAAGAACAGCGCGCCCTGGATCTGCTGAAGCGCATCGTCGCGAAGAAAGGCGGCGGCTTCCATACCTGGACGGTGACCCGGGGTCTGAAGAGCGTCCTGCCGGGAAGCGCAGACACCTTCCGCATCGACGGCCTGACGCTGCAGGACCGAGACCCGCCGGCGGCCGATCCGTCGACCGAACCGGATGCGATGCTCGCCACGGTCAGGAACGCGCTGAAGAACTGTCTCGTCGCGCTGCTGGATTTCCATCCCTATCTGACCAGCCCCAATATCGTGCGGCTGATGAAGGAGATCGCCCAGGACTTCTACGTGAGCGGCAACACGCTGGTACTGCTCAGCCACGCCCTGGAGGTCCCCGCGGAGATCAGGCGATTCTGCGCGCGCTTCGAGCTCTCGCTGCCGGACGCGAAGAAGATCAGGCAGCTGATCGGCGACGAAGCCAGACTGTGGCGGCTGAAGAACGGCAACGAGACCGTGAAGGCCGATCCGCACGCCCTGGATCTTCTCGCCCAGAATCTCGTCGGGCTCACCATCAGCGATGCGACCCGGCTCATCCGCAACGCCATCTACAACGACGGCGCCATCACCCACAGCGATCTGCCCGGCGTGATGTCGGCGAAGTACGAGCTGGTGGGGCAGGGCGGCGTGCTGTCGTTCGAGTACGACACCGCCTCGTTCGCCGACGTGGGCGGGTTCGGCAGGCTGAAGGCGTGGCTGGAAAAGCGCAGAAAGCCGTTCCTGTCCGGCGACGGGCCCGCCATCGACGTTCCCAAGGGGATCCTGCTGGTCGGCGTGCAGGGCGGCGGCAAGAGCCTCGCGGCCAAGGCGATCGCGGGTGTCTGGCAGGTGCCGCTGCTGCGCTTCGACATCGCCACGCTGTACAACAAATACATCGGCGAGACCGAGAAGAATGTCCGCGAAGCGCTCAAGGCCGCCGACGTCATGGCCCCGTGCGTGCTGTGGATCGACGAGATAGAAAAAGGCGTCTCCACCGGCGACGGCGATACCGGCACCTCGCAGCGCGTGCTGGGCACATTGCTGACCTGGATGGCCGAGCGCGACTCGCGCGTGTTCGTGGTGGCGACAGCGAACAATATCGACATGCTGCCGCCGGAACTCGTCCGGAAAGGGCGGCTGGACGAGATCTTTTTCGTCGATCTGCCGTCGCCGGCGGCGCGCGTCGAGATCCTGCAGGCGCATCTGAAGAAGCGCGGCATCGATCCGGCCGCGCTCGATCTCGAACAGGCGATGATGGCGAGCGAGGGCTACTCCGGGGCCGAGCTGGAGCAGGCCGTGGTGGCCGCGCGCTACACGGCGCAGGCCCTCGACGAGGCCGTCACCACCGCGCACCTGCTCGCGGAGATCCGCCAGACCCGTCCGCTGTCGGTGGTGATGGCGGAACAGATCGGCGCGCTGCGGGAGTGGGCGCGGGACCGCACGGTGCCCGTCGAGTAGGCGGGCAGCGCACGGGCCGCGCGGCCGGCCGTCAGCGTGTCCGGCGCCGGGCCAGGCCCAGTAGTCCGAGCAGGCCGGAGCCGAGCAGCCATGCCGCGGCCGGTACCGGCACCGGCGACGGCGGTTCCTTGCCGCAGTGTTTCGCGACGCACGGGTTGTCGACCGGGCCCGGGATGCCGTTGGGATGCTTCTCCCATTTGTCGTCGTCCGGGTGCGCGCGGCTGTTCTCCCATTTTTCGCCCTGCGCGAGCCAGTCCTCGTGCCCCTTGGCCCCGTCGGTCTTCTCGAACACCTCGTCCGCGTCCACGCCACCACTGCCTTTGGCGCGTCCGTTCAGAGCGGCCGCCGCTGCGCCGCCCTTCTCGTCGAAACTGACCTTCGACGGCTTCCCGCCGTCGTCGAACGCGGCGTGGCCGACGCTGGATGCCTGCAGCGCCTGCGGAATCAATGCGCCCAGGCACAGGGACGCGACGGCGATTCCGGCGCGAAATCCTCCGGTGATGTTGGTGTTTGTCATGGCTCCTCCGAACGGTTTCTGGTTGTTCTGGAATCGGCGCCGGTCCCGAGCGCTGACGCAGCTGGCAATGGCGGTCCGGGAAGCGTGTCCGCCCCGTCCGTTCCGAGCATGCCCGCATGGGTCAGCAGGTCGCCGAGCCTGTGGAGTCCATGGAATGCCTTGTGCAGCCGGCTCTCCACGCACTCCACCGTCCCGACGACGCTGTCGGGATCGTCGGCTTCGCGCCGGTAGATACGAACGATGTAGTTCTCCACAGGAATGTCCGCTTGTTGTTGGTTCTGACTCGCGGTTCCGAGTGTGCTGGCCGGGGACTTACACACGGCTTACAGAAAAGCGGGCGGCGTAACCGCGGGCGGACGAGGAGCGAGGCGACCGTCGGCTTACGGGCGACACGCGCGCCGACAGGTTCCTCCCTGTCGCGCGGGCGGATGGGGCCGGCTTCGGGTCGGAGGGCGGCGTACAGGATGTCGGGCGGCGCGCGGCCGCCGAACGGCGTCAGAGCGTGGCGAGGATCTTCTCGGTTTCGGGCGACGGGGCGACCTGCAGGCCGGCGAGCAGATTGGCGCGACAGCGCAGATAGACGGAGCGCGCTTCGGCCTTTCTGCCCGCGTCGCGGTAGCAGATCATCAGGCGCTGGTAGAACAGTTCATACACCGGATCCAGTTCGATGCCCGTCTGATAGCAGTCGGCGGCGGCCAGCCACTGGCCGTCGTGCTCGGCCTGTCTGCCGATCTGGACGATGCAGCGCATGAGCCTGGAGCGCAGCCGCTCGTGGAAGGACAGTCCCCACGGCTTATGGCCTTCGCACGCCAGGAAGCCGCCCTGATAGAGAGGTATCGCCTCGCGCAGCAGCCTGTCGACCTGCGTCTCGGCATCACGATCGCTCGCGGTGCGTATCGATCGGTCGATCCGGTTGAGAATCTTTTCGAATGTCCAGGCGTCGACCCAGACCACCTCGTTGTTGATGGTCAGCCGGCCCGCATTGGAGATCAGGGCGTCTTCGTGCTTGAGAAGCCGGCGCAGACGATGGAGTGTGACATCGTAGCTGTTCGCCGCATCGTCGCCTTCGGCATCCGGCCACAAGGTCGCGCTCAGGGAATCCTTGTGGACGCTGCGTCCGCCCAATGCGATGACGCATTGCAGAAGCTCGATCGGCTTCTGCTGGCGGAGCGCCCGCGACGGCAGCGCACGACCGTCGATCTGTATTCCGAAGCGGCCGAGCGTATGGATGCGAACGGGCTGGCCGGAGATGCCGCGATCGAAGCGCCTGCGTTCGCGCCCGATGAAGGCCCCACCGACCGGATCAATGAAAGTGTCCATCCTTGTGCACTTCCCTGCTGCAGGATTGTCGTTTTCACGCGCCCCTGCGAAAGGAGCCGCGCTCTGGTGTTGCCGACCGGCCTGCCCGAGGCAGCCGCGTCGGCGTATCCGGCCCTCGGGATTATGCCAAATCCCGGGCGAACCCCCCAATAGTCCTGTCGTGACGGCATCCGGGGGCGAAGGGGCACCCCGCTCACGAGGCGCTGCCTCCGTACTCGCCAAGCGACACGGGCTGTCGTGTGAAGCCTATGATCCTGCCTGTGTTTTTCCGTGTGTTTCCGTGGCGGATACGGTTTTCGGGTTTATGGGAGAGCAGTGAAATGTAAGACAAATGGCGCAGCGTCCGGCGCCGGGTTGCCGCACCGGCCTGCTTACGGCACCGTGCGCGATCAGCGCTGCGAATCCCGCACCACATAGGCCGCGGGGATCTGATATTCGCCGGCGAAGCTCACGGCGACACCGGTGCGCGCGGCGACCATGTGCCGCACGCGCAGTTCCAGGGCCCAGGGGGCGCCAGGATCGAAGCCGAAGCCGGCATCGGGGCCGGCATCGGGGCCGGCTTCGGGGTGCACGATGAAGATGGACCGCTCCGTGAAGTCCGGCATGCCCGCCAGTGCCGGATCGTCCAGGCGCCGATGATCGGCGTCACGGAAGGTGATGGCCTGCCCGTCCTGCCGGAGCTGAACGCGGTCGAACACGCCGCCGTGGACGTAGGCCGTGCCCTTGAACGAGTACAGGCCGCGGGCCAGCACGGCAATGGCATGGGAGCCCGGTTCGAGTTCCGCCATCAGACGTGCGTAGGCCGGCTCGCCGAGAAGATTGCGGCCGATCGTCGGCGCGTTCAGATAGGCGTAGTAGAGATCGATGAAGACATCGCAGGAGTCGCCTTCCGGCAGGGGCCGGCAGTCGCTGTCTTCGGGCAACGGCTCCATCGGGCCGGTGGCCATGCGCGCCGCGAGCGCCTGCTCCACGTCCCCGCGGGTCAGCAGCAGGTGGCGGATGGCGCCGTTGCCGGTAAGGAAGGCCCAGTCGGCCGTCTGGAACCCGTCTTCCCGTACCGTCGCCGGCGGCGGGCGCAGATCCTCGCCGGTCTCCAGCAATCCACGCGACAGCGCAACCCGGCGCGCTGCAGCCAGGATGCTGCGATTGACCGCCATCGACGTCACCGTGGCGCCGGTCAGGGCATCGACGTTGACATAGCCGGTCCGCCGGCCGATGCCGACCTCGTAGCGTTCGCGGATCGACCGGCCGGCGTAGCCGGCGACGAAGCGCTCCAGCGCCCCCTTGGGGAAATGCGACCTGAGGATGGTCTCCTGGTGCTCGAGCACCCGGGCGCCGGTGATGGTGCCGTCCAGGCCCAGTCCTATCAGCAGATTGATCGGCCGGCCCGAATAGCCGGGGATGCGCACCACGGCGTCGCTGACGAAGGCATAACCCAGCAGGTTCCCGCCCCGGAACACCGGCGCCGCAGGCGGGTCGCCCGCCACCGCGCCGAAGCGGTCCGCCCCCGGAAACAACTGCACGACTTCGGGGTGCGCCTGCGCGATGCCGCGCTCCGCCGCGGGCGGTGCGGCGCCGGCGGCCGTCAGCCACAGCCAGTACAGAAATACGCCTCGTACGAGCGCTCGCACTGTCATCTCGGACCATCCCGGTCGATGCCGCGGCGGACGACGCGGTCGCAACGACTATAGCGGAGGGAAGTCGCGGCAGCCAGATGATCCCAAAAACATTATTTGCCACGGAAACACATTCACATCGGTGCGGCTTCCGCGGCGGACCGGGTTTTTAGGATGACAGTCCGCCGGCCGGGCGGACCGTCGGCGCTCGGCGCGTCATGCCCGCGACATGAACTCCCCCGTCAGGGTGTTCACTTTGATGACTTCGCCGGGCGTGAGGTACTCGGGCACCTGGACGACCAGCCCGGTGCTGAGCGTGGCGGGCTTGCTGCGCGCCGAGGCCGAGGCGGCCTTCATGGCGGGGGCGCAGTCGGTGATCTCCAGCGCGACGGTGGCGGGCAGTTCCACGCCGAGGATGCTGCCGTCGGCGATCAGCGCATGGATGCCCTCCAGGCCATCGGTGAGGTAGGGGAGGTCATCTTCCATGGAGGCCAGGCCGAGCGTGTACTGCTCGTAGGTCTCCTTGTCCATGAAGGTGCAGCCGTCGGCGTCCTGATACAGATACTGCACCGGCCGGCGTTCGAAATCGACGGTGTCGACGACCTCGTCGCCCTTGAACGCGCGCTCGAATTTCTGGCGCGATACCACGTCGTAGCCGCGCGTCTTGTACAAGGTGTTGCCGCTGCGCGAGGAGGCGGTCTGCACCTGCACGTCCTTCACGAAGACGTTGCGCCCGTCGATGTGCAGGACCAGACCGCGCTTGAGTTCACTGGCTTTCATGGGGTGCTCCGGATGCCGGGGATGCCACATCGGTGCCGTGGCGAATGGCGGCGCGTACTATAGCAGGTGGGGGAAGCGGCCGGGAAGGCCGCGCCGGTGCGCTATATTTCAACGTGATGGATAGATGGATGGGAGGGTGTCGCCATGCCGGTTCTGTCGGGTTCGAATGTGCGGAAGTTCTGTCTGGGGCTGGGCGCCGCCCTGATGCTCGGCGGCGCTTCCGCCGCGGCGCAGGAGTTCTCGCGCGGCCAGGGGCTGTACGAGAATCACTGCCGGTCCTGCCACGAGAGCTGGGCCCACACGCGGGAGGGGCGCAAGGTGACCTCCATGAACGAACTGCGCCGGCGCGTGGCGGCCTGGAGTACGCACGCGGGCCTGGGCTGGAGCGACGAGGAGATCGGCGACGTGGCCGATTATCTGGCGCGCACGTTCTACGATCTGGAAGAACAGCCCTGACCGGCCGCCGGCGGGTCATGCTTCAGTCCATCGGTATCGCTACGCGGCTGCGCGCCGCCGGGTGATCCGCACAGCGAGCATCATGACGATCGCGCCCGCGAAGGCCAGCGCGCTGTCCTTCTGGGCGTCCCATTCGTCGCCCTGCGTGCCGAGATAGGCCATCCCGAGTTCGGGGCTCACCAGGACCGCCACCACCGCTTCGATGATCTCGTAGAAGGCGCTGAACGCCAGGATCATCGACGCCGCCAGGAAGCGGGCCCATGCCGGGCGCATCCGTGCCGCGCGCAGCAGGATCTCGTAGAAGGGATAGGCGCACAGCAGGCCGAAGCCGAAGTGCACGATGCGGTCGTAGTGGTTGCGTTCGAAGCCGAACCAGTCCTGCAGCCAGAAGCCGAACGGCGTCTCGGCGTAGGTGTAGTGCGCCCCGACCAGATGCAGGCTGAGGAATACCGCGAACAGCGCGTAGGACAGGTTGGAGAAGGCGAAGCACCGATAGGTGACCGCCAGCAGCGCCGTGTAGAGGAAGACCAGCAGGTTCTCCAGCAGCCAGTCGTGCCGGTCGAAGGGCGCGATGGCGGTGACCACCCACAGGCAGGCGAGCCACAGCATCAGGCCGTGCAGCGGGCGGTTGTCCCGGAAGCGTGGAATGCGGAACACCGCTTCGGGGTTTGTCATTCAAGTGTCCTCGGTCCGCAGCGAGCATCCGGGTATGCCACCGCTGCCTGTCGTCGCCCGCCTCAGGGTGCGCAGGAGTTCGCGCTTGACCGGCTGCGCCTGCTCGAACACCTCCTGCGCCTTGTAGAACTCGAGCACGCGCACGCCCCGGATGTCGGGTTTGACATAGATGTGCGGCCGCCGCTGCCGGAGCTTCTCGCGCAGGATATTCTGGCTCATGGTATGGAAGCTGTGGAACAGCGCACCCATGAACGAGGGCGGGCCGGCGCCGCCGTCGTGCGGGTCGCCGCTGACGTCGACCGCGATCACCAGATCGCAGTCCTCCATCAGCAGCCCGTAGGGCAGGGGATCGGCGACGCCGCCGTCGACCAGCGAATGTCCGTCGATCTCCACCGGCGGGAACACGCCCGGCAGGGCGATGCTGGCCTGCAGTGCGGGCAGCAGAGGACCGGAATCCAGCACCACGGGCGTGCCGCTCCAGAGTTCCGCCGCCACCACCGCGAGCGGAATGTCCAGCTCGCGGAATTCGCGCACCGCGAGCGTTTCCCCCACGAACGCGATGAAGTCGCCGCTGTCGAGCAGGCCGCCGGGGCCGGCGGGATCGATGAAGTCCAGCCAGCGCAGCGAGCGGGGGAAGGAGAACAGCGGCGTGTCCTCGCCGTCGTCGGCGGGGAACAGGAACTGCTCGACCAGTGCGCGGATCTCGGCCGCGCTCCTGCCGGCGGCGTAGAGGGCGCCGACGATCGCGCCGATGCTGGTGCCGGCGATGCGATGCGGGCGCAGGCCGAGCTCGTCCAGGGCCTCGAGCATGGGGATGTGCGCCAGCCCCTTCGCCCCGCCGCCGCCGAGCGCCAGCCCGATGCGCAACCGGTCGCGCCGCACGCAACCGAGCAGCGCACCGGCGGCGGCGAGCAGAAGAAAACTGCGGCGCGACAGGGAGGTCATGTGTTGTCAGCCACGAAATCCACGAAACCCGCCACGGAAAACACGGAAAGCACGGACAAGTACAGGGCTGCAAACACCGTTTCCGAGAGACGGTTTTCCACTCTCATACCGTTCGTGGGTTTCGTGGATTTCGTGGCAAAAAAGAGGTTTGTCTGTGTTGTCCGTGTTTCCCGTGGCTGCCTTTTTACGCACCGTCGCGCTTCTCGATCAGTTTGAGGATGGCGTGCATCAGTGCGGCGGGGGTGGGCGGGCAGCCGCGCACGATGCCGTCGACGGGGATCACGCTGCCGACGCCGCCGCTGCTGGCGTAGCTGCAGCCGAACTCGCCACCGTCAGCGCCGCAGTCGCCCACCGCCAGCACCAGCTTGGGATCGGGCGTGGCGTCGTAGACGCGGCGCAATGCGGCCTCCATGTGCCTCGACACCGGGCCGGTCACGAGCAGCAGATCGGCATGACGCGGCGAGGCGACGAAGTGCACGCCGAAGCGCTCGATGCCGTAGTAGGGGTTGTTGAGCGCGTGGATCTCCAGCTCGCAGCCGTTGCACGAGCCGGCATCGACGGCGCGGATCGCGAGGCTGCCGTTGAACAGCTCGCCGACGCGCGCCTGCAGTTTCTCGCCCATGGCCTCGAAGGATGGATCGGCGCCCGGCGCCGGCTCGGTGATCACGCCGATTTTGCGGATTTTGTTGAAGATCCTGAGCATAGCTGGTCACTGCCCGACGGGTCGGTTCATCCTGGAAAAATTCATTTCAGCCACGGAAGCACACCAAGTGCGCTCACAAACACTGCGGGCCCCGAAACCCGAAAACCCATTGGCCACGGAAGCACACGGAACAACACGGACAAGATCCTAGGCTTCACAGACCAACCCACGTCATCCGCCACGTGTCGAGGCGACGCTCCGCGAAGTGGTTTTGTTTCCGTATCTTCCGTGTTTTTCCGTGTGCTTCCGTGGCCAATGCGGTTTTCATGTTCATGTGCTGCCGCCGTCACAGGTCATGCCCCGAGTACGAGCCGTTCACCGATTTGTTGCACACCGGAAAATCCGGGACGATGTTGCCGTGGATCAGCTGCTCCAGGGCCGGCCAGGTGAACCAGCTGGGGTCGCGCGGGAACAGGCGCGCGATCCTGCCGTCTTCGCCGAAGCGCACGTGGCAGAGGATCTCGCCGCGCCAGCCCTCGACGATGGCCAGGCCCTCGGCGTCGGCCGGCGGAGCGGTCCACTCAACGATGACCGGCCCGCGCGGCAGCCCGCGCAGCAGCCGGTCGAGCAGGTCGATGGAGACGAGAATCTCCTCGGCGCGCACGTGCAGCCGGGCGGCGACGTCGCCGTCCTCGTACACCGGCACCTTCACCTCCAGGCGGTGGTAGGGCGCATAGCCCAGGTCGCGGCGCGCATCGTAGTCCTGCCCGGAAGCCTTGCCGACATAACCCGTCGATCCCAGGCGCGCGGCGATATCCTTGCCGAGGAAACCGGTGGTGACCAGACGGTCCTCCAGCGAGGGATTCTCGTCGAGGATGGGCATGAGTTCGCGCATCTCGCGGGCCAGCGGCTGCAGTCCGGCGGCGAGCCCGTCCAGCGCGGCGGTGTCCGGATCCACGGCCACCCCGCCGGGGACGATGCGGTCCATCATGAAGCGGTGCCCGAAGGCCGCGGCGCTGCCGCGCTGCCAGTTCTCGCGCAGCCGGCTGAACTGGTAGTGCGCAAAGGCGAAGCCGACGTCGTTGCAGATCGCGCCGATGTCGCCGAGATGGTTGGCGATGCGCTCGCGCTCGGCCATGACGGCACGCAGCCACAGCGCGCGTTCGGGTACCCCGATGCCGGCGGCCTGCTCCATGGCCCGGCAGGCGGCCCAGGCGAAGGCCACGGTGCTGTCGCCCGACACCCGTCCGGCCAGCCGCGCGGCGCCGGCGGCGTCGCGGCCTTCCGCGATCTTCTCGATGCCCTTGTGCGCGTAGCCGAGGCGCTCCTCCAGATGGAGGATGTGCTCGCCCACGGCCTGGAAGCGGAAGTGCCCGGGTTCGATGATGCCGGCGTGGATCGGCCCCACCGGAATCTCGTAGACGCCCGCGCCCTGCGCCTGCAGGAAGCGGTAGTCGTGGTCGGCGCGGGTCGGGCCGGAGCGCGTGCCGGCGACCGGGAAATCCTTGCGCAGCGGATATTCGCTGTCCGCCCAGCCCTGATGGCGCGCCCAGCGCCGCGCGTCGGGATGGTCGAGGAACGCGATGCCCAGCATGTCCTGGGTGCGGCGCTCCATGCGGTCGGCGCCGGGGAAATAGGGCGTGTGCGAGGGCAGTGCCGGCGTCGCCTGCGCCACGCGCGTACGCAGCAGCAGCGCTTCGCCGCCGCGCATCAGGCAGGCGTTGACCAGGAACTCCCCGCCGCACTGCTCGCCCCAGCCGCCTGCCCAGCGCAGCCCCGCGGCCGCGGCCTCCCGGCCGGCGCGCCCCCAGTCCTCGTGCTCGAGTTCGAGCAGGCGCGCGTCGCCGACCTGCGGCACCTCGACGTCGTCGGCGACGAAGACGAACGCGCCCCTGAGGCGTGCGATGAAATCGGGCAGCCAGGCGTATGCGCTCACAGGAAACTGCTCCCGGTGATCAGCAGCGTGGCCTGATCGAACCACTGCGCCAGGAAGGTCGGGATGGACAGCCCCAGCCACAACACCAGCAGCAGATGCACCGCCACCGGCAGCATGTTCGCGCGCACCGCCACCTGGCCCTCGGGTACCTGGCCGTAGATCATCGGATGGATGTTGCGGAACAGGCCGGCGAAGGCGATGCCCAGGCCGGACAGCAGCACCACCGTCAGCCACGGCCAGCTCTGCATGGTCGCCGTGAGCAGCAGGAACTCGCTCATGAACACGCCGAAGGGCGGGAAGCCGGCGATGGCGGCGGTGCCGATCAGCAGGCCCCAGCCGACCGATGGCTGCGTCTTGATCAGCCCGCGGATCCTCTCGATCGCCTGCGTGCCGGCGATGTGCGTGGCGTGGCCGACGGTGACGAAGATCGCCGACTTGGTCAGCGAATGGACGGTCATGTGCAGCAGGCCGCCGAAGGTCGCGAGCGGGCCGCCGAGCCCGAAGGCGAAGGTCATCAGGCCCATGTGCTCGATGGACGAGTAGCTGAACATGCGCTTGATGTCGCTCTGACGATGCAGGAAGAAGCCGGCGACCAGGAACGACAGCAGACCGAAGCCCATCATCAGATGACCGGCCAGTTGCGGATTCGCCCAGGTCGGATCGGCGAGTGCCGGGTCGACCAGCATCTTGAAGCGCACCACGGCGTACAGGGCGACGTTCAGCAGCAGGCCGGAGAGCACTGCCGACATCGGCGTCGGGCCTTCCGAATGCGCGTCGGGCAGCCAGTTGTGCAGCGGTACCAGTCCGACCTTGGTGCCATAGCCCACCAGCAGGAACACGAAGGCGATGCTCATCACCGTCGGGTCGAGTTCCTGGGCCGCCTCGCGCAGCACGGTCCAGTGCAGGCCGGCCTCGGGGACCTGCAGGATGTTGGCCGCCGCGAAATACACCAGCACGGTGCCGAACAGCGCCTGGGCGATGCCGACGCCGCACAGGATGAAGTACTTCCACGCCGCTTCTACCGACTCCGGGGTGCGGTACAGCGACACCAGCAGCACGGTCGCCAGCGTCGCGCCCTCCACGGCGACCCAGAGGATGCCGAGACTGTTGGTCGTCAGCGCCAGCAGCATGGTCGCCAGAAACACCTGGTACATGGAGTGGTACAGACGCATGCGCTTCTCGCGCACCCAGCCCTCGGTCAGCACGTACTGCATGTAAGGCCGCGAGAAGACGGCGGTGGTGACGCCGACGAAGGCGGTCAGTGCGACCAGATAGACGTTGAAGGCGTCGATATAGAACATCGCGCCGGAGCTGAGCAGCGGGCCGCCGGCCAGGACGGCCAGGGCCATGTCCAGCGAGGCGAGGAAGGTGGCGCCGCAGATCAGCACGTTCAGCCAGCCGGCCACGGCCGGACTGCGTACCAGCGCCAGGACGACGGCGCCCGCGAGCGGCAGCAGCAGTGTGAGATAGAGGCCGTTCATTCCTGGGTACCGTTCGGTTCTTCGCTCTCGGACAGGCGGTTGAGGCGGTCCACGTCGAGGGATTCGATGCTGTCGCGGATCTGGAAGAAGAACACGCCGAACAGCACCGCCGCGACCAGCACGTCGAAGGCGATGCCGAGTTCGACCACCATGGGCATGCCGTGAGTGGAGACCACGGCGACGAAGAACAGACCGTTCTCCATGGACATGAAGCCGATGACCTGGCTGACCGCCTGACGACGCGACACCATCATCAGCATGCCGATGAGCACCACCGCCATGCTGATGGCGATGGTGTTGCGCGTCGACAGCGCGGAGAGCTTCTCGATGGGCAGGGCCACGTAATAGCTGAACACCACCAGCGCGGCCGCCGCCAGCAGGATCATCGCGGGCCGCACCACCGTTTCGATCTGGTGTGCGATGCCGAGCCTCCTCACCAGCCGGTGCAGCATCCACGGCAGCAGCATGGCCTTCAATACCAGCGTCAGCAGGGCGGAGAAGTACAGATGGTGTTGGCCCGAGGTCAGAGCGATGAGCGCGGTCGAGCCCGCCACCAGGAACCCCTGCCAGGCGAACACGTGGATGGAGGCGAGGATGCGCTGCTGCGCGAGCAGCGCGAACGAAGTGAACAGCACCAGCGCCGCGAGGAAGATGACGGCCTGCTCCTGCAGGCTGAACTGCGCGATGTTCATGCGCCCACCTCCAGGATGATGTGGCTCAGGGCGCCGAGCAGGGCGAGCAGGAACGCCAGGTTCAGGAACTGCGGCACCAGGAACAGCCGCATCTTCGCCAGCGCCGTTTCGGCGATCGCCAGGATCGCGCCCAGCACCGCCAGCTTGACGACGATGGCCGCCAGTCCCGTCGCCAGCGCGGCGGCGCCGAAGTCGGTGGCGATGCCCCACGGGAAGAAGATGTTCGCGATCAGTGCGCCGAAGATCATCAGCTTGAGCTGCGCCGCCCATTCCATCAGGGCCAGATGGCGTCCGCTGTACTCCAGGAGCATCGCCTCGTGCACCATGGTCAGCTCCAGGTGCGTGGCCGGATTGTCGACCGGGATGCGACCGGTCTCGGCGACGGCCACCAGCAGCAGCCCCAGCAGCGCGAACAGCAGGGACGGGCGCAGCACCAGCCCGGACTCCAGCAGATGGTTCACCGCGCTCGACAGGTTGGTGCTCTGCGCGCTCATGGCGATGGTGAAGACGACCATGAGCAGCGCCGGTTCGGCGAGCGACGACAGCGACACCTCGCGCGACGACCCCATGCCGCCGAAGGCCGTGCCGACATCCATGCCCGCCAGCGCCAGGAAGAAGCGTGCCAGGGTCAGGAAGCCGATCAGCACCAGCATGTCGGCGACGGCGGCGGTGGGCAGCTCGATGGCGACCAGCGGCACGGTGGCGGCCGCGACGATGGTCGAGGCGAAGACGATGTAGGGCGCCATCCGGAACAGCGGCGAGGCGTTTTCGGCGAGCACCACCTGCTTGCGGAACAGCTTGGCCAGGTCGCGATAAGGTTGCGCATAGGAGGGCGCGCGCCGGTTCTGCCAGAAACACTTGTTGCGCCTGATCCAGATCGCCAGCAGAGGCGCGCAGGCCACGAACAGCGCCGTCTGCAGCAGCGCCAGCAGCCAGCCGCCCCAGGTCATGATATCAGCCATAGCAGCAGCACCAGCGTGAAGAACGAATAGACCAGATAGACGCGGATATTGCCCTGCTGCAGCCTGGAGACGTGCCGCGCCGTCAGCACCACCCAGCGGCCGACGGGTTCGTACAGCGCCGTCCACGAGCGATCGATGATCTGCTGCTGATGCGACAGCCGGGTGACGCGCAGCCCGTCGGCCTCCGTCTGTCGCTCGATGCGTTCCTCCACCTTCCACACGGGCGTGAAGATGCGCCGTATCGGCTGCGCGAAGGCGGTGCCGGTGTACTGCATGCGCGAGCCCAGCGGACCGAAGCCGCAGTCCCAGGCATCGCCGCGGCGGACGCTGCGCGGCCCGCGCGGGTGCAGCAGCTGCCAGGCCACGAACCAGGCGAGCAGCAGGCCCACCAGCACCAGCGGTGCGCTGTAGGACGCCACCTTCTGCGACACCGGGGTCAGCCACAGCCAGCCGTGGGCGGTGGCGGACGCCAGCCCCGTGCCCAGCAGCTGCACGGGGATCCGCACGATCAGTTCCACCGCCGCATTGGGGAACACGCCTGCCAGCAGGCACGGCAGCGCCAGCAGCCCCTGCGCACCGCGCATGCCCCAGGTGACCTGGCGGGCATGACGGGCGCGGCGGCTGCGCGGCTGTCCCAGGAAGGCGACACCATAGGCCTTCACGAAGCAGACCACGGCGAGCGCGCCGGTCAGCGCCAGCATCGCGGCGGTGAACGGAATCAGGATGCGCAGCACGCCGTTCTCCAGCGCGCCGGCCTGCAGCGCCGCCTGGAAGGTCAGCCACTCCGAGGCGAAGCCGTTGAAGGGCGGCAGCGACGAGATGCTCATGACGCCGATCAGAAAGAACACGCCGGTATACGGCAGGCGCATCAGCAGACCACCCATGCGTTCGATGTTCTGCTCGTGCGAACGTTGGATCACGGCGCCCGCGCCGAGGAACAGCAGGCTCTTGAACAGCGAGTGATTGAAGGCATGGAACAGCGCCGCGACCAGCGCCATGACGCCCAGGTTCGGGTGGCCGGTGCCCAGGAAGACCATCGTCAGCCCCAGGCCGATGAAGACGACACCGATGTTCTCGATGGAGGAATAGGCCAGCAGGCGCTTGAGATCGTTCTGCTGCAGCGCATACAGCACGCCGAGCAGCGCCGAGACGCTGCCGACCAGCAGGGCGGTGACGCCCCAGCCCCAGTGGACATCGCCGATCAGATCCAGGCTCACACGCACGAAGCCGTAGACCGCGACCTTGAGCATCACGCCCGACATCAGCGCCGAGATGTGCGACGGCGCCACGGGGTGTGCTTCCGGCAGCCAGGCGTGCAGCGGCACCAGGCCGGCCTTCATGCCGAAGCCGACGAAGGCCAGCGCGAAGGCCACGCCCGCCCACAGCGGCGACAGTTCGGCCGTGCGCATGGCCGCGAAGGCGAAGCCGTCGCCGAAGGTCGCCAGCACGCCGTAGCCGAGCAGGATCATCAGGCCGCCGATGTGGGCCATCAGCAGATAGAGGAAGCCGGCCCGGCGGTTGGCCGCCTGCTCGTGATGGAACACCACCAGGAAATAGCTCGACAGGGACATCAGTTCCCAGGCGACCATGAACATGAAGGCATCGTCGGCGAGTACCACCAGCAGCATGCCGGTGACGAACAGCCCCGTGAACATGCCGAGCTGCACCAACGGGTGATCGCCGTGCTCGTATTCGCGCATGTAGCCGGGGCCGAACAGGGCCACGGCGAAGCTGACGACGCCGATGATGGTCAGGAACAGGGCGCTCAGCGTATCGAGGCGGACCTGCCAGTCCAGCCAGGGCAGACCGATGGGCAGCGTGTCGGTGAAGACCGCGCCGGACGACAGCGTGATGATTCCTGCGGCGGCGGCCGCCGCACCCGCGACGCCGAGCAGGGGAAAGGACAGAATGCGCAGAACCGCGATGCGTCTATGGGCGCCGAGAGATACCGCAGCGGAAAGCAACGAGGCGATCACCGCGGCAAATGCAAGGTTCAACGCCAAGAGACTTCGACCTCCGCGCGAAGGGGGAAAAACTGGATCCGGGAATGAACAGGTCCGAGTCGGGCCGGTCCGGGCCCTTGTTCTGCAGGACGCGACCAGTGGGCATTCTACTTGACCCGATGTGGGTTTGAAATGCGTCGTCCGGTGCGGGCGGCGGCTGCGCAGGGTTCCGGCCGGCAACGGAGCCTGCGGATGCGGTCCGGCTTGCGCGTGGCGGGATGGTGCACCGCCGTGGACGGCGGCGCACCGAGCATTCAGGAAGCCTTGGCGAGCGGTGCGGCCTCGATCAGGCCGTGCACCGGCAGATCATAGTGGGCGGCGAAGTCGAGGACGTCCTGAAGCAGCGTCGGGTTGCTGGTCTCCAGACTGCGGCACAGGCGCAGATGCTTGATGCCGTCGATCACCATCGGCTCCAGGACCGGCGAGTAGCGCAGCCGCAGATCGGGACCGTAGCTGGCGAGGTTGCCGGCGAAACGCTCGGCCCAGTTGTGGGGGCGGACAGGGGTCCGGGCGGGATTTTCACCTGCGACATATATATAACGATGATCGAACGACATGGGGATGTGTGGCCTGATGAATAAAAATATTAATTGAAACAATATATTGTTTGTTATTTGTTCTTGTGATGTTGTGGCATATGATAATTTTCTTATGGACAACGATCAAGATGGTTATGTGACACATCAGTGAATTTTATTGACTGGAACCGACACGGACGGATGCGGTCCGGAGCGGCTGCCCGGGTGGGCGGTCCCTGGCCCATACTGAACAGAGAAGCGATGCGTTGCGGAGGAAAGGCCATGCGGATGGTGACACGGTTGGCGGTCGCGGGAATTCTGCTGGCCCTGGGAGGCTGCGCGTCGCTGGAACGCTTCCAGCGGGATATGGACGGCTACGTGGGCTGGCACATCGACCAGCTGCGCGAACGTTTCGGCTACAACTACATCGAGCGCGACATCGGCGACGGCATGCGGGCCTATACCTGGGTCTGGGCGGAGCACAGCCTGCGGCCCGGCTACCGCGCGCCCGACGTGATCCACACCTACCGCACGGAGACCGGGACGCGCTCGGTCATCTACCCCGGCGACTACTTCCCGCCCGACTACTACGAGTACTACTGCGAGTTCTCCTTCATCGTGAATCCGCAGGGTCGGGCCGTCAGCTGGCGCGCGCACGGCAACGGCTGCGCCGCCTATCCCGGTCCGGAGAACGTCGTGCGGCATGGCGTGCCGGTCCAGATGCCGTCACGCGAGGTTCCGCCGGCGGACGCGCCGAAATAGTGCTGGCATCGCGGGGACGGAACCCGTATAGTGCGCCTTCCTCCTTCGGGAGGCCCAAGCCGTTCCTGACCTTCCCCGTAGTTCCATCATCGGTTACCTGGTTGGCAACGTGCAGGTCGCTTCCTCCGTGAAGCCGCCTTGAACTGAACCAGGTGCCGCGATTGCCCCGCGCAATTCCGCCTTCGTTCGTGTCTTCAATCCTGACGGACCTGTCCCTGGCAAAGGCGGCAGGCGGGTGCTTATCGTGTCTTTCGAAGCTCTGAATCTGAATGCCCAACTGCTGCGCGCCATCCAGGCGAGCGGCTACACCAACCCGACCGACATCCAGCGCGAGGCGATTCCGCTGGTGCTGGCCGGCCGCGACCTGATGGCCTCGGCGCAGACCGGCACCGGCAAGACGGCGGCCTTCGTGCTGCCGGCCCTGGAGCGCCTGCTCAAGCCGTCGGCCGTGCGCGGCCGCGGGCCGCGCGTGCTGGTGCTGACGCCGACGCGCGAACTCGCCAACCAGGTGAACGAGAACATCCGTCAGCTCGGACGCTTCTGCCGCTTCACCACCGGCAGCGTCGTCGGCGGTATGCCCTATCCGCCGCAGATCAAGCTGCTGCAGCAGCCGCTGGATCTGCTCGTCGCCACGCCGGGTCGCTTGATGGACCACATGGCGCAGGGCCGCGTCGACTTCGCGCGGCTGGAGTTCCTGGTGCTGGACGAGGCCGACCGCATGCTGGATCTGGGCTTCGTCGACGCGGTGCGCGACATCGCCGCCGCGACGCCGGAGACGCGCCAGACGCTGCTGTTCTCGGCGACCCTCGAAGGCCGCGTGCTGGCGATCGCCAGGCAGCTGCTGAAGGATCCGGCGCGCGTCCAGCTCGCCGCCAACCACGAGCAGCACGCGTCCATCGAACAGCGTGTGCACCAGGCCGACAACATCGCCCACAAGCACCGCCTGCTGTCGCACTACCTGGGCCATGACGCGCTGACCCAGGCGGTGATCTTCACCGCCACCAAGCGCGGCGCCGACGAACTCGCCAGACAGCTTGCCGAGCAGGGCCACGCCAGTGCCGCGCTGCACGGCGACATGGGGCAGGGTCAGCGTCGCCGCACCGTCGAACAGATGCGCCGCGGCCGCTTCCGTCTGCTGGTCGCGACCGACGTCGCCGCCCGCGGGCTGGACATCAAGGGCATCAGCCACGTGATCAACTTCGATCTGCCCATGGTCGCGGAGGACTACATCCACCGCATCGGCCGCACCGGCCGCGGCGGCGCCACCGGCACCGCCATCACCCTGGTGGGTCCCGACGACTGGCGCAAACTGTCCGGCATCGAGCGCCTCACCGGCCGGCGCATGGACCGCCACGTGATCGAAGGCCTGGAGCCGACGCGTTCCGAGCCGGGCCGGCGTCCGCCGTCCAAGGGCGGCGCCGGCCGTCCCGGCGGCAACCGTCCCCGGCAGGGTTACGGCGGCCAGCCGCGCGGCGCGTCCGCCCGGCCCTATGGCGAGCGCAGCGGCGCCGAGCGTCCGGCTTTCGGCAACGAAGCGCGGCGCCCGGCATTTGCCAAGGATGCGCGACCGGCGCGGGGTCAGGGCAACGCCGCGCGCGACGGGCAGGCGCGGGATGTGCGCGGACGCGACGGCCGAGCGACCGGCAACCACGCCAACGGCAATCGCGCGGCCGGGGACCGTACGGCGGCCCCGCAGCGCGAACAGCGCGGCGACCGCCCGCGCACGACGCTCAAGGCCAAGCGCCCGCACTACCGTTCGCAGACATCGATCGACTGGTGAGTTCCGCACCGGCGGCAGCCGATGAGCGCGCGCGTTCATCCCCCAAAACCGCGTTTGCCACGGAAACACACGGAAAGACACGGAAGGCACGCACGGCGGGGATGCGGCGGGCTTTGCATTCCGTGTGCTTCGGTGGCTGAAATGAGTATCGTTTAGCGGCCGGAGGGGACAGATTGAAATCTGTCCCCTTAAGCCAAATGCCCGAAGGGGACAGATTTCAATCTGTCCCCTTGGCTATGGTCCCCTAAGCTACGGTCCCTTAAGCTACGCTTCCATGGCCAACGTGGTTTTCGGGTATACGGGCAGCAGTGATGTCGTTCATTGAGCCGATCGACAGCCGTCAGCGCGAGCAGGTCCTGCGCGCCACCGAGGACTGTCTGGCGCGCGCCGAAGCATTGTTCGGGCGCCGCTTTCCCCCCATACCCGTCGCCTTCGATCTGCGCGGCCGCAGTGCCGGCATGTACCGGGTGCGCGGTGGTGTGCGCTGCATCCGCTACAACCCCTACATCTTCGCCAAGCATTTCGCGGACGGTCTGAGTCAGACCGTGCCGCACGAAGTGGCGCACTACATCACCGATCTGCTCTACGGTCTGCGCCGGGTCCGGCCGCACGGACGCGAGTGGCGGGAGGTCATGCGTCGTCTGGACGCGGAACCGTGCGCCACGGGGCGCTATGATCTCGACGGCGTGCCGCTGCGCACGCAGCGGCGTTTCGCCTATCGGTGCGGCTGCGGCGAACATCGGCTCAGCACGCGCCGCCATCGTGCGGTATGCCGCGGCGAGGCGCGTTATCTGTGCAGGAACTGCCGGGGCGAACTGCGGTTCGTCGGCGGGGCCGATGCCGCGGATCGCGGGTGACCGGCGGTGAGCGGGGCGGCCGACTGGCAGGTCTATATGATTCTCTGTTCGGATGCCTCGCTGTACACCGGCATCACCAACGATCTCGAGCGCCGCCTGGCGCGGCATGCGGCGGGGCGGGGGGCGAAGTTCTTCAGCGGCCGTGCGCCCGGGCCGGTGGTCTATCTCGAGACCGGGCACACGCGCAGCAGCGCCAGCCGGCGCGAGGCGGCGATCAAGAAACTGCGGCGCGAGGACAAGCTGCGGCTGATCGGATCGGCCACGAACGCCATGGGAATGCACGCACCGCGGGACTGAGAAGCGCCGAACGCAGGGCGGCCGCATGAAAAACAAAAGGCCCCGCAGGATCGCTGCGGGGCCTTTTGCGGATTGCGATGCGGAAGCGGGTTTAACCCTGAACCGTAACGCGGGTGGCCTGCAGGCCTTTGGGGCCCTTTTCGACCTCGAAGGTCACGGTCTGGCCTTCGGCCAGGGTCTTGAAGCCGCTGCCTTCGATTGCGGAGAAGTGGACGAAAACGTCAGCGCCGCCATCCGACGGTGCGATAAAGCCGAAGCCTTTGGTCTCGTTGAACCACTTGACGGTACCTGTTGCCATGTAACTTACCTCGGTAAAACTAGAACGGTGTTTGGTATTGCAGAGGGCTAAGGTAACTTACAGGAGATACCGCAAGGAAACTTCTGAAATGACCTAGCTAACTTGCAATGCGCCCAAGTGTAGCCCAAGGTTTGGCAGAATACGAATACTTTTCGATTCGCCTGGCGGAGGCCCCGGCATCGCCGCCGGTCTCCCCTCCGTCGCCGCCCGCGGACGGCGACGGACGACCTCCCCGGACCTCTCGATTTTTCCGGCCGCCCGGATAGAATTCAGTATGTGCGGCGGCCGGTCACCGGCCCACCGCCGGGCGCCGCCGCCATGATCGTGACTGTGGATCGAGGAGGGCCTATGGCAGGCGCATATGTCAATCGTGCGGATTCCATGCTCAGGCGGGAGTCGGATGCCGGCTACCGGGTGGCCTGGAAGCTCAAATACGGTTTTCAGAAGGGGCATTTCCCGGAGGAGATGACCTACGGGGAAGCCAGCCGGAAGGCCGCGGAGCTGCAGGCCAAGGAGCCGGAGAAGGTCTTCTGGGCCGAGATGATCATGGATCCGAACTTCTGAAGCGCGCGTGGGGCTCCGGGTTGCCGGCCGCGCCCCACGCATTCCATCGCCGTTTTCCCGGATTGCACGTCAGACCAGTTGCCGCTGCAGGGCGAGCGCGACCGCCTGGGCGCGGCTGCGCACCTCGAGCTTGGCGAAGATGTTCTTGAAGTGGTTGCGCACCGTCTGGGGCGCGATCGTCAGGGCCGTGCCGATGCCGGCGGTGTCCTCGCCGCGGGCGGCCAGTTCCAGGATCTGCGTTTCGCGCCGGGTGAGGGCCGGACCACACGGCCGCCGGCCGGGCTTGGGCAGTTCGCTCGCCAGACGCTGGATCAGCCGGTGGCCGTTCATCCGGCGCAGGGCGAAATAGATCTGCGGGTGGTCCGGATCGGATACGGTCACGGGTACGGTATAGACGCCGACGTTGACCCAGCAGCGCGCGCCGCCGGGGAGCGGGATGACCAGGTCGAAGTTCTGCATCGGGCGGCGGCGCATCGCCTCACGGGCGATGGGGCAGTCGCGGCTGCAGACGCGTCGGCTGGCGAGGTCGTCGGCGCACAGCACCTCGCGGCAGGGGCGGCCGTGCAGATCGCCCGCCGTCCGTCCGATCAGCTGCTGGAAGGCCGGATTGGTGAAGCCGATCCGGCGCTGGTGGTCGATGCCGAACACGGCGTCCGCACTGTGTTCGAGCAGGGTCTGTATGGGTGGCATTCCGGCATCCCCGCGCGCCGCGGCGCGTCTCCGCATGACTGGGCTGGCCATAGCGAAAGCCGTGCCAGGATGCGAGCGCAGTCGGTGGAAACAGGAAAGCCGATTTATGATCAATGAGTTGGCGTACGCACGGCCGGCACCCGGCCGGACAGGGATGGCTGCCGGCGGCCCCGGCCGGGGGATCTGACACACCCGGGCGCACGACGGTGCGGCAGATGCCGCAGGGGGAGGGCGGTGCCGGCCGGCCGCGGCTGGCCGGCACCGGGTCCGGATCGGCTCAGGTCTGGATCAATAGACCTCGTGAGCCGTGTTGTACACGTTGAACTTGCCGGTCGGCGTCACCAGGCCGTCCACCCGCTCGATCTCCTCCAGCGTGACACCGTCCAGGATGACCACCGCGCCGTCGGTCGCCCAGTCGGATACCCACACCTGACTGCCGTCCTGGTTGAACTCGAAGTGCGTCGCCTTGCCGGCCGTAGCCACGTCGAAGCAGCGGTCGAGCGTGGCGGTCTCCTTGGAGTACGCGCATACCTGCTTGTCGTAATCCGCGCTCAGGGTCATGTCGAACAGTACCCAGGGCGAGTTCGGATGGGTCTTGATGAACAGCGAGCCGGCCGCCGGCAGTGTCACCTCGCGCACCACCTGCCAGGCGTGTTCCGGACGGCCTTCCGGGTCGGCGCCGTAGATGGATACCTTCGGCTCGCCGATGTGCGGTGTGGCGTTCACCCAGCCATAGACGGGGTCGTACCAGTTGGCGCCGCGGCCCGGGTGCGGGGTCGTGCCGGTGTCGATGCTGGCCTCGAACTCGCGCTCGGCGACGTCGACCACGACCATCTTGTTGCTGGCGTTGGCCGCGATCATGAAGTAGCGCCCGCTGTGATCCCAGCCGCCATCGTGCAGGAAGCGCTCGGTCGCGATGCTGGAGACCAGCGGGAAACCCTCCTGGCTGTAGTCGACCAGACCGACGTAGCCACTTTCCTTCATCGCCATGACCCACGTCGGATCGAAGGGCGACGCGGCGATGACGGCTACACGCACCTCCGGAAGCGTCTCGCCGGTGATGCTCTGCATGGGCAGGTCGTTGCGTGCCAGCGGCTCCAGCGTCAGGCCGTCGTAAACGACGTACTGCGGCGGCCAGTAGCAGCCCTCGATCAGATACCGGTCCTCGTAGCCTTCGAACTTGCTGCCGTCCACGCTGCGCGCGTCGTGGCAGCCCTTCACGGTGGCGACGACGTTCGGCACTTCGGCCCACAGATCGATCAGGGTGACCAGTCCGTCGCGGCCGATGGCGTAGTAGTAGCGGCCGGTCGCCGATGCGCGCAGGATGTGCACGGCGAAACCGACGTCGAGCTGTACCACGCTCTCGTGCGTGTCGCCGTCGATGATGGTGACCTTGCCGGCATCGCGTTCGACGACGCCGAAGAAGTTCTCCCAGTTGCGGGCATGCTGCGGTTCTGTCGGACGCTCATCCACCGGCACCAGCAGTTGCCAGCTCGCCTGGATGTCCTCCATCGGCAGCGCCGGCGCCTCGGGCGGGGGCAACTGCAGGAAGGCCGACAGCTTGGTGATGTCGTCCTCGGTGAGGACGCCGCTGGTGCCGAAGTTCGGCATACCGCGCGGCGTCCCGTAGCGCAGCAGCGCGGCCAGACCGTCGGTGCCGATCCACTGCGAGCGCACCTCGCCGATCTCCGGACCGGTGGCGCCGGTGCGGTACAGGCCGTGGCAGCCCGCGCAACGGTTGAAATAGAGATCCCTGGCCTGATCGAACTCGGGATCGGTCAGCGTCACGGGCTCCAAGGGTTCGAGCGGACCCAGACCGTCCTGGCGGGTGAAGAAGGCCAGCAGATTATTGATGTCCTGCGTCGACAGACCGAAGTCGGGCATCACATAGCCCCACTCGGCCAGCAGCCTGGCACCGTAGCCGGTATTGGCGGTGGCCCAGGCGGGATCGGCCAGGAACTTGCTGACCCAGCCATCGGAGCCGCGGGTGGTGAGGTCCGGTCCCAGGTGGTCGCCGCGGCCGAAGGTGTGGCAGCCGCTGCAGGTGTTGCGGAACAGGGTTTCGCCGGCGTCGGGGTCGCCGCCACCGCCGGGTGGTCCACCGGGGCCGCGGGCCGCCCAGGCGCTGGACCATGCCAGTGGAATCATGACGGCGGCCGCGAGCAGGCGTGCCGCGATCCCGGATGTAAGACAGCGCTTTGAAATTGCTTTCATAGTCTTCCTCCTCGAGGACGCGCTCGAAATCGTTAGGGGTTGCGCGAGGTCATGGTGGCGCGGGCGACGGCGGGCGCACATGGCCCATGGGTAGGTGATTGCTGGCCCATCCGGGCCAGTCTTTCGGGGAGTGCGGCGGGCTGTCGGACGGGACGCCGTCGCTATCCGCGGCGGAGCGCGACGGGGTTCCGCGGCGCGCGGGGCGCCATGGACAGGGTCTTGCGGAGGATGTCCGGGGCCGGCGGGCGGAGGGTCAGTCCAGCACCGGTCCCAGGATGAAGTCCACGGGCTCGAAGCCGTGATCTTCCAGCACGGCGGCGATGTCCTCCCACCGGTAGTCGGGACGGGTTTCCTCGACGCCGGCGATCAGGCCGGTGACGTGACGGAAGGCCTCGTGGCGTTCCAGGTCGTCGGGGATGCGCACCAGCCGGATGCGCTCGGCATCCCTGGCCGGCAGGATCATGAAGGTATCGGGCATGGTCGGGTTCCTCCCGTTGGCGGGATGATGCGGCCGCCCCCGGACGCGGTGTTCTGGCATCGCGCCGGGGGTGCGCTCAGATGACGCCGAACGCCAGCATGGCCTCGGCGACGCGGCGGAAACCGGCGATGTTCGAACCGATCACGTAGTTGCCGGGGCTGCCGAATTCGGCGGCGGTCTCGTAGCAGTCGTTGTGGATGCCGCACATGATCTCGCGCAGTTTCTCCTCGGTGTGTTCGAACGACCACGCGTCGCGGCTGGCGTTCTGCTGCATCTCCAGGGCCGAGGTCGCAACGCCGCCGGCATTGGCGGCCTTGGCGGGACCGTAGGCGATGCCCGCTTCCTGGAACACCTTCACACCGCCGGGCGTGGTCGGCATGTTGGCGCCCTCGCCGACGGCGATGCAGCCGTTGGCGACCAGGGCGCGCGCGGACTTCTCGTCCAGCTCGTTCTGCGTCGCGCAGGGCATGGCCACCTGGCAGGGGATATCCCAGATATTGCCGCCTTCGACGTACCTGGCGTCCGGATGTTCGTCGGCATAATGGCGGATGCGGCGTCGTTCGACCTCCTTGAGACGCTTGACGGTGTCGAGCCGGATGCCGCCCGCATCGTAGATCACGCCATTGGAGTCGGAGCAGGCGACCACCTTGGCACCGAGCGCATGCAGCTTCTCGATGGCATAGATGGCGACGTTGCCTGAGCCGGAGACCACGCAGGTCTTGCCATCGAGCGTGTCGCCACGCGCCTTGAGCATCTCTTCGACGAAGAACACCGCGCCGTAGCCGGTCGACTCGCGGCGCACGAGAGCGCCGCCCCATTTCGGGCTCTTGCCGGTGAGCACGCCGGACTCGTAGCGGTTGGTGATGCGCTTGTACTGACCGAAGAGATAGCCGATCTCGCGGCCGCCCACGCCGATGTCGCCGGCCGGCACGTCGGTGAGTTCGCCGATGTGGCGGTAGAGCTCGGTCATGAAGCTCTGGCAGAAGCGCATCACCTCACCGTCGGATTTTCCTTTGGGATCGAAGTCCGAACCGCCCTTGCCGCCGCCGATCGGCATGCCGGTGACGGCGTTCTTGAAGACCTGCTCGAAGCCCAGGAACTTGATGGTGCCCAGATAGACGGACGGATGGAAGCGCAGACCGCCCTTGTAGGGGCCGAGCGCACTGTTGAAGCCGACACGGAAGCCGCGGTTGATCTGCACCTCACCGCGATCGTCCTGCCAGGGCACACGGAAGATGATCTGGCGCTCCGGCTCGCAGATGCGCTCGATGATCTTGTGTTCCGCATATTCGGGGTGCCGGCGCAGCGCGGGACCGAGCGTCTCGACGACTTCCTTCACCGCCTGGTGAAATTCGCTCTCGCCGGGATTGCGTCGTACGACCTGTTCGAAAATGCTCTGGATTCTCGCTTCGATCTGGGCCATCTCTTCCTCGATTCGCGGTGGGACTGACAAGCGCCGCAGTATAGCCAAGATCGCCGTGCGAACGTACCGGGCATCGGGCGTGCGCGGCCCCCACCTTCGCCGGGCAGGCCGGCAGGCATAGGGGGCGGGAGGCGGAACTCGAACGCTTTCCGAGAGTTTCAGGCGGCGTCGGCGCGCAGTCGCCGGCCGATGGCGAAAGCCGAGAGCAGTGCGGCGAGCAGCAGCGGCACGACGGCGAGATTCAGCGTGACCCAGCCGAACTGATTGTAGAGCCAGCCCGCCGACAGTGTCGCCAGGGCGACCAGCCCGAATACGGCGCTCTCGTTGACCGCCTGGACGCGCAGCTGCTCCGCCGGCCGGTAGGTTCTGGTCAGCAGTGCCGTGCCTCCGATGAAGGCGAAGTTCCAGCCGACGCCGAGCAGCACGAGTGCCGACAGGAAGTGCAGGAACTCGCCGCCCGAGAGCGCCAGCAGTACGTGCGTAAGCAGCAGTGCGAAACCGATCTGCATGATGCGCGGTGCACCGTACCGCCGGATCAGCGTGCCGGTGACGAAGGAGGGTGCGAACATTCCCACGACATGCCATTGGATGACCGGCGTGACGCTCGAACCCGGCAGTCCGCAGCCGAGCATGGCGAGCGGGGTGGCGGTCATCACCATGATCATCACCGCATAGCCGATGGCCGCGCCGAAGACCGATACACGCAGTGCCGGCTGCGCGAGGATCTCGCCCAAAGGCCGGGGCGTGCCGGTCTGCGCCGCTGCGACCTTCGGCAGATCGAGGCGCGAGAGCAGGATCAGCGCCAGCAGGCTCAAGCCGCCTTGCGCCAGGTACGATCCGACGAAGACCTGCTCCGCGATCCAGTCACGTCCCCATTGGCCGAGCTGCGGGCCGAGGAATGCGGCGACGATCCCGCCGGCGACCACCAGGGAGATGGCGCGGCTGCCGTGGTCGCCGTCGGTGGCCTCGACCGCGGCGAAGCGGTAGTAGTTGGCGAAGCCCTGGTAGGCGCCGAGCAGGAAATGCCCGGCCACGAAGCCCGCGAAATGCTGCTCCCGCAACGCCCAGGCGCACAGCAGACTGCCGCCCATGCCGAGCGCCGCGCCAAGCAGGAAGCCGCTGCGCCGCCCCCGCCGGCGCATCAGCATCGCCGCCGGCAGCGAGGTGACGGCGGTGCCGATGACCATGGCCGCGATCGGCAGGGTGGCCAGCCGTTTGTCCGCTGCCAGGGCATCGCCCAGGATGGCGCCCAGGGCCATGGCCATGACGATGGCCGAGAGCACCAGCGCCTGGCAGATGGCGAGGCGCAGGACGTTGCCGCGGCCTGGAAAAGGATGAATCACTGCGCGCTCGGAACGGTTGGTCGAATAGCCGCCGGCATGGCGGCGAAAAAAAACGCCTCTGGGTAAGTCAGAGGCGTTTCGGGAAGTTGGTGGAGCGGAGGAGGATCGAACTCCCGACCTTCGCATTGCGAACGCGACGCTCTCCCAGCTGAGCTACCGCCCCATGTGGTTCCGCCGGTTGGGTCCGGCCCGGGTGCGGCGCATTCTAGCATCACCTTCCGGCATCGTGCCAGCGCTTTGCGCGGCTTCAGCGGCGCGCCTTGCGGCGCAGCATTTCGCGCTCCAGGTGGGTGACGAGGCGGCGGAGCGCGTTTTCCTGCTGTGGCGCCAGGTCGACGAAGCGGGCGCCGATCCGCTGGGTCGGGCGGCGGTCATCGGCCTGGATGAAGCGTATTTCCAGCTGCATCTGCAGGGCATCGCCGGTGGGCAGCCGGATCGCGCACCGGTCCAGCAGCTGTCCACGTTTCAGATTGACGTCGCTGGCGAGGTTGATGCCTACACCGCCGAGCGACAGATCGAAGAGCTGTCCCTCGACCGCAGTGTCGGCGTCCAATTGCAGGTGTACCGGGATCTCCTTGTCCAGGACCACCCGTACGCGGTAGTTCATCCGCCGCTGCAGATAATTGAGCAGGGGGGGCAGCGGGGCGCGGTAGTAGGAAATACCCGAGCGGTCGCGGCCGGTCTCGATGTCGCAGCCGAAGCTGATTTCCACGCCGTGGGACTGGCAGTGTATCTGCAGGTGGCCCGCCTGCTGCGCAAGCTGGTGTCCGGCGGCCGGGTTCAGTTCGTCCAGGATGATGAATTTCTGGTCGGTGTTCACCTGCAGGAGCAGGCTGTTGAAGATGCCGGGGTGTCCCGGCACCTGGACGCTCAGCAGCACGCGGTTGTCCAGGATGCGCCGCAGGAGGCCGGCGATCTGTGGCGGGTGGGTGATCTTCTCGGTCTGACCTTGGTACCCAGAGGTGCTGTCGGGTGTCTCTGCCATCGCCCCGCCATCGTTCAACCCGTTGTTATCCAGGTGCGGATGATACGCACACCGGTCCCCGATGAGAATCGGCGGAGAACTGGCGTACCGGTTCCTCAGGCCTTGGCGAGGGTGCGCCCGGGGATGCCGGTCCCCGTGGTGCTGCCGGCGGGGCTGTAGAGCGGGGTGGCGGGGGACTGGCCGCGCAGCAGGGTCAGGGTCTGCTGTACGTGCCGGCGGCTGATGTCGACGACGGCACCGTTGCTGCGGTTCAGATGCTGGCAGCGCCTGATGCGGGCCATGAGCTCCGACCAGATGTGCGCCAGGCGTCCCCGGCTGTCGCAGTGGGCGATACAGGCCTCGAGGCCGGCACGGTCGGGAGCGAATCCGGCCGCCGCGACCAGCTCGTGGCGGCGCGCTTCGAGCGCCTCGAATTCCTGCAGCAATGTCTGCTTGTCCCGCACCAGGCGTTCCACGGGTTCGATATCGCGGCCGGTCAGGGCTTCGCCCTCCGCCGTCAGCAACGACTCCAGCCGGACGGCGCACTGCAGTTCCTCGCTCAGCAGGAGGTGCAGTTGATCATGACACTGGCTGCGGTCTGGCATGGGTCGCTCAGCTCAGGTCGCCCAGTGCTTTTTCCAGGCTCATCATCTTGCCGGCTATGCGCTCGGGGTCGATCGCATAGCTTCCGTTGGTCAGTGCCTCCTTGACCGTAGCGACCCTGTCCGCGTCGACGACCGGCTGGGACGCGACCTTCTGTTCCAGGTCGCGCAGCTGCTGGGCCGTGGAGGTCAGGCTGACCTGGTCGCCGGGGGTGGGGCCGGCTTCTTTCCGGTCCACCGTATCCGTGGTCGGCTGGGCGCCGTTGCGGGCGTGTCCGCCGACATCCTGCACCTGGGCGGAGGGCGGGGGAATATGGTTGATTTCGGTTGCCATTCTGAGACTCCGGGGGACTCTGCGAGTTACTGTTGCCAGGCGTATCGTCCACCCGTTCAATAACTTTAGTCGTTTTTCCGCGGCCGGCGCCTAGAGTGTCAGTTTTACGACGCCAGCCGAAGCGACCCAGCCGTCGATCACGCGCCCGGAGTTCAGCGCCCTTACCCGGATGCGCTCTCCTTTGGCGCCGTCGCTGATCGCCTCGGCCGCCATTTCCACCCTGATCGGGCCGGCCGAGTTGATCAGAGTGACCCGGTCGCCGCGCCGGATCAGCCGCGGCGCCTTGACCATGGTGGGGTTCAGCATGGCGCCCGCCGGCAAGGGGCGACGGGCAATCATCCCGCTGATCTGGTCGAGATTCTGGAAGTAGCCGTAGCCGCTGGCGGAAACATCGCTCTCGATGGCCTGGACATCGGCCGCAGACAGTGTCGCACCGCGCGCGATCGGTCGCGTGGTCACCAGTGCCGGGGCCAGCATGGCGATGTGCGCCTTGATATAAAGTGTCCAGCCGGCATTCTCCGGGCAGCGTACGCCGACGCTGACACTGCCGGTCAGACGCGCCCCGGGCGGCAGGAAACTCTGCAGCGGTTGCGCGCAACGTGCCAGGCGAAGGCGGGTGTCGAGACGACCCATGCGCACCTCCACCTTGCCTCCGTGCTGCGCCCGCGCCGCCTCCTGCAGAAAGGTGCGGCCCGCGGCCAGAATGTCCGCATGCGCCTGGATGGCGGCTCCGTCCGTCGCGCCTGCCGGGGCGGACAGGCCGCAGAGGAGCAGCAGGGCGGTGAACACTCGCTGTATTCGCAATTTCATCACCCTAAAAACCCGTTTCAGCCATGGAAGCACACGGAAGGCAGGGAAATGAAACGGTGTCGCGAAGCACCGGCCCGGTACCTGCCGGGTGAAGCGGGCTGTTGTGAAAAGCGCATGATCTCGTCCAGGTCGTTCCGCGTGTTTCCGTGGCAGATGTGGTTTTGGGGATCATAGTGACAGCTCCGGTGTGGAGATACGTAGCGTCCGCATTGCAAGCGCCGTGCCTGCACCGGGAGCCGATCAAGGAACCCGGGGCGACGCCGATACGGGGCAGAGCGTGCCGGGGCCATTCCCCCGTCGGGAGAGCGAGTTATGAGCAGCGTTTTGGCCAGCGTCGATCAGCGCACCCAGTTGGCCGGTCACAACCGCCTGGAAATTCTGACATTCCGCTTGGATGGCGCACAGCGCTTCGGTCTCAATGTCTTCAAGATTCAAGAAGTCATCCGCTGCCCGCCCCTCACGGTGGTGCGCCATGCCCACCCGGTGGTGCGCGGCATCGCCAACATGCGCGGCAAGACCATTCCGGTGCTGGATCTGGCCAAGGCAATCTCCCGCCGCCCGGTCGCCGACCCCGCGAGCTGCTTCGTCATCGTCACGGAGTTCAACCGCTCGGTCCAGGGTTTCCTGGTTACGGCCGTCGATCGCATCATCAATATGAACTGGGAGCAGATCCGGCCGCCGCCCAAGGGGGCCAGCCGGGAAAGCTATCTCACGGCGGTGACCGACCTCGACGGCGAACTTGTGGAGATCATCGACGTCGAGAAGGTGCTGGCCGAGGTGTTCGGCTCGCCCGAGGAGGTATCGCAGTCGATCCTCGACAGCGCATCGACCGCCCGCGACACGGGTCGGCGGCCGCACGTCCTGGTCGCCGACGATTCTCTGGTGGCGCGCAATCAGATCAAGCGCACGCTTGACCAGCTGGGCATCGACTGCACACTCGCCACCGACGGCAGGAAGGCGCTCGATATCCTGCTGCAGTGGGCGGATGCGGAGCCGGAACGCATCCGGCAGCTGACGATGCTGATCTCGGATGTGGAGATGCCGGAGATGGATGGCTACACGCTCACCACGCGGTTGCGCGCCGACACGCGCCTGCAGCACGTGTACGTGCTGCTGCATACATCGCTGAGCGGCGTATTCAACAATGCCATGGTCGAGAAGGTCGGCGCCGACGAATTCATCGCCAAGTTCAAGCCGGACCTGCTGGCGAACGCGGTGCTCAGACAGGTTCAGGCAGACCAGCAGGCCATAGACTGATCGGCCGGGATTTCCGCCGAACCCCGCCGCCGCTGTGGGCAGTCAGCGGGTAAATAGGAACAGCAGTTTGACGCGAGCGGCACCTTCCATTCAGGACTATCAGGCATTCCGGGCCTTGCTCGAGGAGGCCTGCGGCATCGTCCTGGGCGACAACAAGCACTACCTGGTGGCCAGCCGGCTCGGGCGACTGATGACGGAGGAGGGCGTCGCGAACCTCGGCGAACTGGTCGAGCATCTGAAGGCCGGCCGCAACCGCAAGCTGCGTGAGCGGATCATCGAGGCGATGACGACCAACGAGACCTTCTGGTTTCGCGACATCTTCCCTTTCGATATCCTGAAGGAGCAGATCTTCCCGGACCTCGCCGAGCGGAAAATACGCACCCCGCGTATCTGGTCCGCGGCCTGCTCGTCCGGCCAGGAACCGTATTCCATCAGCATGATCTTCCAGGAATACCTCGCCACCAGGCCGGGCGGACTCAACGACGTGCAGATACTGGCCACGGATATCTCGCCGGCCGTCCTCAACGAGGCCAGGGCGGCCACCTACGACAGCCACGCGCTCGCCCGCGGCCTGTCGCCGGAGAGACGGCAACGCTACTTTCTGCCCTTGCGCGACGGACGCTGGCAGGTGCGCCCGGAAATCCGCGACCGGGTGCGTTTCAGTCAGGCCAATCTGCTGCAGCCATACAGCCTGCTCGGCCGTTTCGATGTCATCTTCTGTCGGAACGTACTTATATATTTCTCCAGTGCGTCCAAGACGGACATCCTCGCGCGCATGGCCCGGTCCCTGAATCCGGGCGGCTATCTCTTCCTGGGGTCGTCGGAGGCCATCACCCAGTACTCGGACGAATTCGAACTCGTCCGCTGTCCGCGGGGCTCGGTGTATCGGGTGAAGAACAACCTCAGTCCGCGGCTGCCGAACCTGGTCCGGCCGGGCGGCAAAACCTAAAGCACCTTTGCCGCACGGCGGCGGAGTCTTGCCGCATCGTCTCCCGGCATGCCCTTCTTCCTGCGTTAAACCGCCGTGCATGCCCCGTCTAGGCCGTGCTGGCACGCGCGTTGCTTATGTCATCGCCAAAGTGTTTTCCGTTCGAGGTTGCCATGCCGATCAGCATCGACTCCGCCCTGGGCCAGCTGCCGGAAGCCCTGTCGCTGCGGGCGCGCCGTTCGGAGGTGCTCGCCTCCAATCTCGCGAATGCCGACACGCCGAATTTCAAGGCGCGGGACTTCGATTTCCGCGCCATGATGGACAAGGCTCAGGGCGAGCAGTTGGCCATGCATACCACTCAGGCACGTCACATCGCCTTCAGCGCCGAGCCTGGCGTCAACGGCCTGCCCCTGCAGTATCGCGTACCCAATCAGCCGTCGCTGGACGGCAATACGGTTGATGGTCAGGTCGAGCAGGCGGCTTTCGCGGAGAACGCCGTGAACTATCAGGCGACGCTGACGTTCCTCGGCAGCCGCATCAAGGGGCTGATGTCGGCCATCAAGGGAGAATAGTCATGTCACTGTTCAAGATATTCGACATCGCCGGTTCCGCCATGAGCGCGCAGACCGTGCGTCTCAACACCACGGCCAGTAACCTCGCCAATGCCGAGAGTGTCGGAAGCAGCGAGGAGACCACCTACCGTGCGCGCCAGCCGGTGTTCTCTTCCATGCTCAATGCCCTGCATGGCGACAGCGATGCGGTCGGCGTGCGGGTTCTGGGGATCGTCGAGAGCCAGGAGCCGCTCACGCAGCGTTATGCGCCCGAGAATCCGCTGGCCAACGAAGAGGGTTACGTCTACCAGCCCAACGTCAACGCGGTCGATGAGATGGTCAACATGATTTCCGCATCCCGCAGCTATCAGAACAGCGTCGAGGTGCTGGATACGTCCAAACAGATGCTGCTTGCCACGCTGCGGCTCGGCCAGTAGTCGTCAAGGGAGTAAACGGAAATGACAACGGCGATGACCAGCGAGACGCTCTCCAGTCTGGGGTTGCGTTCAACGCAGGATACCCAGGCTGCGACCCAGGGGGCGAACAGTCTCAGCTCGGACGACTTCATGGAGCTCCTGCTCGCGGAGATCCAGAATCAGGATCCCCTGAAGCCGATGGAAAACAGCGAATTCGTCGCGCAGCTCGCATCCATCAGTCAGGTCACTTCCAGCAAGGAACTGCAGCAATCCTTCGATGACCTGAGCGCCTCGCTGGTGTCCAACCAGGCGCTGCAGGCCGCGGGTATGGTGGGTCGCGACGTGCTGGCTCCGACCGGCCTCGGAGTGCTGGAACAGGGTGGAAGTGTGCGTGGCACGGTGGAGCTGCCGCAGGCGAGTTCCGAGGTCGCCGTGAAGATCTACGACGGCACCGGGCAGCTTGTGCGGCGTCTCCCGCTGGGGGGGCAGGCGGCCGGTGAGATTCAGTATCAATGGGATGGACTGCGCGATGACGGAACCTATGCTGCGCCAGGTACCTATCTCATCAGCGCCGAGGCCGAATTCGACGGCAACAATGAAGCCATCGAGGCCAATGTCGTAAATCGCGTCAACGGGGTGACTTTGGGAAGCGGCGGCGCGCTGCTGCTGGATCTGGCCGGTGTCGGTCCGCTGGATTTCAACCAGGTCAAACAGATTCTCTGACAGAGGAGAGCAGAACATGCCATTTCGCATCGCACTCAGTGGCCTGAACGCAGCGTCGTCTGACCTTAAGGTCACCGGAAACAATATCGCCAATGCCAGCACCAACGGCTTCAAATCATCGCGCGCCGAGTTCGCCGATGTCTACGCGACTTCTCTTGGCGGAGTGAGCAATACCGCCATCGGTGGCGGCGTACGCCTGGCCGGCGTGGCCCAGCAGTTCGCGCAGGGCAACATCGAGTTCACCAATAACAGTCTGGATCTGGCCATCAGCGGCGAGGGCTTCTTCGTTCTGGATGACGGTGGAGCGAACGTCTACAGCCGCGCCGGTGCCTACAGCGTCGATCGCGACGGCTATGTGGTCAACAGCAGCGGCCAGCGCCTGCAGGTGTTCTCGCCCATCGGCACCAGCGGCACGGCATTCAACACCGGCTCGCTGAACGACCTGCGCATCCAGCTGACCGAAGGCGCGCCGAATGCCACCAGCGCGGTGGAACTGGGTCTCAATCTGGATGCCAGCGACGCCAGTGCGGATACGCTGGGGGTATTCCCTGCGGATCCGACTTTCTTCGATCCGGCGGATCCGACCACCTACAACTATTCGACATCCTATACCGTCTACGACACCCTGGGCGCCGAGCATACGGCGACCATGTATTACCTCAAGGATTCCACACCCGGCAGCAACACCTGGTACAGCTGGCTGTATGCCGACGATGGCGCCGGTAACATGACCAATGTCCCGCAGGGCGGCAACCCCTACAGCACGCTGCAGTTCTCCAGCAGCGGCGCCCTGACATCGGTCAACGGTGCGGTCGGCGCGACGACTGCGGCCTCCGGGCCGCTGGTGCTGGCTAACGGCGCCGCGCCCCTTGCCATGACGATGGATTACTCCGGAATGACACAGTTCGGCAGCGAGTACAGTGTCAACTCGCTGTTCCAGGACGGTTATGCCACCGGCCGTCTGACCGGTCTGGACGTCAGCGACACCGGCGTGGTGTCGGCCCGCTACACCAACGGCCAGTCCTCGGCTCTGGGCAAGATCGCCATCGCCAGCTTCCCGAACGTGCAGGGTCTGCGCCAGCTCGGTGATACCAACTGGGCCGAGACCTTCGCATCCGGCGACGTGCTGATCGGTGAAGCCGGCACGGCGAGCTTCGGCATGATCCAGTCCGGCGCCCTGGAGGCCTCCAACGTGGACCTGTCGGAGCAGCTGATCAATCTCATCACCGCGCAGCGCAACTACCAGGCGAATTCGCAGGTGATCAGCACCGCCGATACCGTCACCCAGACCATCATCAACATCCGCTGATAGCTGACGGAGACCGACCATGGACCGCATGCTCTACTTGGCCGCCAGCGGTGCCAGCCAGATCCAGAGGGCGCAGGCGGTCAATGCCAACAACCTCGCCAACGTCGGCACCACCGGCTTCAAGGCACAGTTCGAGGCGTTGCGGGCGGTGCCGCTCTATGGCCCCGGCCATGCCAGTCGCGTGTATGCGTTGAGCGAGACGCCGGGCATCGACATGAGCAGCGGCTCGCTGCAGTCCACCGGCCGGAATCTGGACATCGCAGTCAACGGCAGGGGCCTCATCGCGATCCAGGCGCCCGACGGCAGCGAGGCCTACACACGCGCCGGCGATCTGCGCGTGTCGGCGACGGGCATCCTGGAGACCGGTGCCGGCCATCCGGTGCTCGGCGACGCCGGTCCGATCTCCATCCCCGACGCCCAGGAGCTGGAGATCGCCGCCGACGGCACGATTTCCGTGCTGCCGGTGGGCCAGGCGCCCTCGACCATGGCGGTGGTGGGCCGCATCAAGCTGGTCGCGCCGCCGGAGGAACAGCTGGTCAAGGGCGAGGACGGCCTGCTCAGGCTCCAGGACAGCAACGTGGCCAACCCGGATGCGGGGGTTCGCGTGGTCAGCGGCACGCTGGAGACCTCCAATGTCAGCTCCGTCGAGGCGTTGACCACCATGATCCATCTGGCGCGCCAGTACGAGACCCAGGTCAAGCTGATGAAGACGGCGGAAGAGAACGATGCCGCGTCGGCCAAGCTCATGAGCATCAGCTGAGCACCATATAGGTAAGGAGAGACGAGCATGAACAAGGCAATGTGGGTGGCGATGACCGGTCTGGAGGCGCAGCAGACACGCTTGAGCGTCATCTCCAACAATCTCGCCAATGTGAACACCATGGGCTTCAAGCGCGATCGCGCGGTGTTCGAGGATCTGCTCTATCAGACCGTCCGGCAGCCGGGTGCGCAGTCGTCGCAGGATACGCAGCTGCCCTCGGGCATGATGCTCGGCACCGGTGTGCGCACCGTCGCCACCGAGAAGATGCACACCCAGGGCAATATCGTGCAGACCAACAACAGCCTGGACGTGGCAGTGCAGGGACGCGGCTATCTGCAGGTGCTGCTGCCCGACGGCACCCTGGCCTATACGCGCGACGGTGCCTTCCAGATCGATTCCACCGGTCAGCTGGTGACTGCGTCCGGCAATCTGGTGCAGCCGTCCATCACCATTCCGGAGAACGCTCAGAGCGTCACTATCGGCTCCGACGGCGTGGTGTCGGTGCAGGTCCAGGGGCAGTCGTCACCGACCCAGGTCGGCACGCTGCAGCTTGCCGATTTCATCAACCCCACCGGCCTGCAGCCGATCGGTCAGAATCTCTATCTCGAGACCGCCTCCAGCGGTTCGCCTTCCACCGGCAATCCGGGCCTGAACGGGCTGGGTACTGTGGTGCAGGGCGCGCTGGAGACCTCCAACGTCAATTCGGTGGAGGAGCTGGTCAACATGATCGAGGCGCAGCGCGCCTACGAGATGAACTCCAAGGCCATCTCCACCGCGGACCGCATGCTGCAGTTCGTCACCAACAACCTGTGATGACGGATTATCAGGAATGACCACCATCATGACACTCGACTGCCGGATGAACATCGTAGGGTGCGTCGGCGCAGCGACGCACCGGGTGAGCAGCGAAGATGTTGTAGGGTGCGTCGAGGCGCAGCCTGACGCACCGTGGCGTTGCCTATCCGGTGCGTCGCTGCGCCGACGCACCCTACGGGCTCTATTCGTCATGGCAGCGCTGCTGATGCTGCTCTCCGGCTGCGCCACGGTGCCGCGCCAGACTGCGGATACCTATCGTCCAGCCTATCCGCCGGTGGCGGCGCCTGCGCAGAACAGCGGCGCGATCTACCAGGCGGGCTACAGCATGCCGCTGTTCGAGGACATCAAGGCGCGCCGCGTAGGCGATACCCTGACCATCGTGCTGCAGGAGCGGACCCAGGCCAGCAAGGATGCCAAGACCGAGACCACCAAGGAGAACGACGTTCGCGTCGACAATCCGACCCTGCTGGGCGCGCCGCTCAAGTTCGACACACCCTTTCTCCCGCACGCCGACAACCGCTCCAGCGACCTCGGCACCAGTCTGTCGTCCAGCAAGGAGTTCAGCGGCGAGGGCAGCAGCAGCCAGGGCAACAGCCTGACCGGCAACATCACCGTCACCATCGCCGATGTCCTGCCCAATGGCAATATGGTCGTGCGCGGGGAGAAGTGGCTGACGCTCAATCAGGGCGATGAGTACATTCGGATCTCCGGCATCGTGCGGCCGTTCGACATCAAGACGGATAATACGGTCCTGTCCAGCCAGGTCGCGGACGCGCGCATCACCTACAGTGGCAAGGGTATGGTGGCGGATTCGAACCGGATGGGCTGGCTGGCACGATTCTTCAATAGTCCCGTGTGGCCGTTCTGAGCGGAGATACAAGATGCAAGTGACGAGTTACAAGCAAGCGTGTATTCGCCGGGGAGCAATGATTTTTTTATCTTGTTTCTTATCTCTTGTCTCTGTCGTCCCCGCCCACGCCGAGCGCGTCAAGGACATGGCCAGTGTCGCTGGCGTTCGCAGCAACCAGCTGGTCGGCTACGGTCTGGTGGTTGGCCTCGATGGTACCGGCGACCAGACCAGCCAGACGCCCTTCACGGTGCAGAGCATCAAGAACATGCTCAACCAGTTCGGCATCACCGTGCCGCCGAACGTCAACCCACAACTTAAGAATGTCGCGGCGGTTTCGGTGAGCGCGACCCTGCCACCGTTCGCCAAGCCGGGGCAGACCATCGACGTGACCGTCTCCTCGATCGGCAACGCCAAGAGTCTGCGCGGCGGCAGCCTGCTGATGGCTCCGCTGCGCGGTGCCGACGGCCAGGTGTATGCCATCGCCCAGGGTAATCTGGTCGTCGGCGGCCTGACCGCCGGCGGCAATGACGGTTCCAAGGTGACGGTGAACATCCCCAGCGTCGGCCGCGTGCCCAACGGCGCGACCGTCGAGCGCACGGTCGACAATCCCTTCATGGCCAGCGACAGCGTCGTGCTGAACCTGCGCGCCGCGGATTTCACCACTGCCAACCGTCTGGCCGAGTCCATCAACAAGACCATGGGCGAGGGCACTGCCCAGCCTCTGGACGCCACCAGCGTGCGCGTCAATGCGCCGCGGGATCCGGCACAGCGGGTCGCCTATGTGTCGATGCTGGAGAATCTCGAGGTGGAGCCCGGCGAGGCGCCCGCGCGGGTGATTGTCAATTCGCGCACCGGCACGGTGGTGATCGGTTCGCACGTGCGCGTGATGCCGGCGGCGGTCGCGCACGGCAGTCTGACCGTGACCATCAGCGAGGACGTGCAGGTCAGCCAGCCCAGTCCGCTCGCGCGGGCAGGCGAAACCGTCGTCACACCATCATCCACCGTCGAGGTGGCCGAGGAGCCGGCGCGCATGTTCATGCTCGAACCCGGCATCACTCTGAATGACATCGTCGTCGCCGTGAACCGCGTGGGTGCCGCGCCCAGCGACCTGGTCGCCATCCTCGAGGCATTGAAGGAGGCGGGGGCGCTGCGGGCGGAGCTGATCGTCCTTTAGGCCGGCGCTGATCGCAGACGGACACATGACCGCGAGCCTCGATCCGACCATTTACACCGATCCGCAGGGTCTGGCGCAGCTGCGTGCCAAGGCCCGCGCGGAAGGCGGCGACCGCTCGCCGGAGACCCTGCGCACGGTCGCCGGGCAGTTCGAGGCGCTGTTCGTGCAGATGATGCTGAAGAACATGCGTGCCGCGAGTCTCGGCGAGGGAGCATTCGACAGCGAACAGACCCAGTTCTATCAAGGCATGTTCGATCAGCAGATCGCGCTTGAACTCTCCCGCGGCAAGGGTCTGGGCATCGCCGACGTGCTGGTCCGGCAGTTGGGGGGCACCGGTGCGGCGGGGGAGCATGAACGTCCCGCGCTGAACACGGATCCCTTCGTGGGTCCCGTGGCGCCGCGCCGCAGGCCTTCGGCAGCCGTTCAGGGCGGAACCGACGCCGGGCGTACGGAAGCCGCTGCCGCACCGGCCGTACGCGACTGGCGGCCGGCTTCGTGCGATGAGTTCGTCACCGATATCTGGCCCCATGCCGAGCAGGCCGCCCGGCGTCTGGGCGTGGACCCGCGGGCCATCGTGGCGCAGGCGGCGCTGGAGACCGGGTGGGGACAGCACATCATGCATCATTCCGACGGCCGCAGCAGCCACAACCTGTTCGGCATCAAGGCTGACAATCGCTGGTCGGGGCCGCAGGTCGGAGCGCGGACACTGGAGTTCCGCGATGGTGCGCTGCAGCGGGAGCAGGCCAGTTTCCGGGCCTATGCGTCGCCGGCCGAGAGCGTCGCCGACTATGCCGAGTTCATTGCCGCCAATCCGCGTTATCGGGATGCCCTGGCGACGGGTGACGCGGCCCGCTACCTGGAGGAGCTGCAACGTGCCGGCTATGCGACCGATCCTGATTATGCAAACAAAATCATGAGCATCTTAAATCAGGACGACTTTCGGGCGGCTGTGGATGCGGCTCAACATCGCTCTCCGGTGGCCGCTAAGCCCGGGGAGGCGGTCATCACATTGAATACCCAGGCTTCCCCCCTGACATTTCTGAAGCCCGCTGATACCGCGGCAGACCGCGGCGGAGAGCTCTGATCATGGCCGACATCTTCGGTACGGCGACATCGGGTCTGCAGGCCTATCAGCGGGCGCTGAGCACCGCCGGCCACAACATCGCCAATGCCAATACCCCGGGCTACAGCCGGCAGCGTGTGGAGCTGACCACGCGGCCGCCGCAGCTGAGTGGCACGGGCTACATCGGCAGCGGCGTCCAGGTGGACAGTGTGCGCCGGGTCTACGATCAGTTTCTGACCGACCGGGTGCGTACTTCGACGTCCTCGGTCGGCGACCTGCAGACCTTCGCGCAGTTCTCCGGCCGCGTTGCCGATCTGCTCGGCGATGCCGATGCCGGTCTGAACGGTTCGCTCGAGGACTTCTTCAATGCGGCACAGGGGGTGGCCAACGACCCGGCGTCCATCCCGGCGCGCCAGCTCATGCTGTCTGAAGCCGAGTCGCTCACAACCCGTTTTCAGTACCTGGATGCCCAGCTCAGCGCCATGCGCAAGGAGGTCAACGATCAACTCGGGACTGTGACCGGTGAGATCAACAGCCTGTCGCGGGCCATCGCCGATATCAACAGGGATATCGTGGTTGCGACGGGGCGTTCCAGCGGCCAGCCTCCCAATGATCTGTTGGACCGGCGTGATCAATTGCTCGAGGAACTGTCCGGCTTGGTGTCGATCACCACCCTGAAACAGGACGATGGCTCGGTCAACGTATTCGTCGGTAATGGTCAGGCGCTCGTGACCGGGGGGTCCGCCGCAACCCTGAGCGTTGCCGGAAGTGCCTTCGACGCGACTGAGAACGAGATTGTCTACAGCGTGGGTGGAAGCTCGTCCGTCATCACGGACACTCTTTCCGGCGGCACGCTCGGCGGGCTGCTGCGCGTCCGGGATGAGGCGCTAGATCCGGCGCAGAACGGCCTCGGGCGCATGGCCGTGGTGCTTGGCACGGAGTTCAATTCCCAGCATGTGCAGGGCATGGACCTGGACGGCGCGCTCGGAGATGCGTTCTTCAGCCTGGGCACTCCCGGCTGGAGTGCCAGCAGCGCGAATACCGGCGGAGGCGCATTGGCGGTCAGCTATGATCCGGCCACCATCAGCAATCTGACGACCAAAGACTATATTCTGCGCTTCGATGGCGGCAGCTGGAGTCTCGCGGATGCTGATGGCAATGCCATCGCTCTGACGAGCGGCAGCGGGACGGCCGCGGATCCCTACGTCGTCGATGGGCTTCGCATAGCCGTGGATGGCCTGACACCGGTTTCCGGGGATCGCTTCCAGATCCGGCCCACCCGCGATGCCGGCGAGGACATCGGTCTCGCGATCGACAATGTGCGTGCCATCGCGGCTGCGGCGCCGGTACGCACCGGCGAGGCGACCACGGCGACCGGTGTGCCGGTCAATACGGGTGACGGCGTATTGCGGTTCGCAGGCGTCGACAGCGGCTTCAGCGCGGCAACGGTGGATATCGACATCACCTATAACGCGGGAACATTAACCTATACAGGCTCTATAGACGGTGTGCCCACCGGCGGAAGCTTCGCCTACAATCCGGCCACTGACAGCGGCGCTGCTTTCAACATCGGCGGTGTGAACTTCACCGTCACCGGGACGCCGGCCGATAACGATGCCTTCGTCATCGAAACCAATACCGGCGGCACGGGTGACAACACCAATGCCCTCGCGCTGGCCGGTCTTCAGACTGCGCTCACCGTCGAGAACGGCACCACCAACTTCCAGGGCGCTTATGCCCAGATGATCTCCGACGTCGGTACACGGGCGCACCAGGCCGAGATCAGCCACACCGCGCAGCAGGCACTGCGGCGCCAGGCCATCGAGGACCGTGCCTCGGTCTCCGGCGTCAACCTGGACGAGGAGGCCGCCGATCTGCTGCGCTTTCAGCAGGCCTATCAGGCCATGGCCCAGGTGGTGACGGTGGCCGACTCGATGTTCCAGACACTGTTGAATGCGGTGCGGAGGTAATCGACATGCGTATCGCCAGTACCCAGATATTCCAGAGCGGGCTCGACGCCATGCTCGATCAGCAGACGCAGCTGTACAAGACACAGCTGCAGCTGTCGTCCGGCAAGCGATTCAACTCCCCGGCGGATGATCCGACCGCGGCGGCACAGGTGCTGGGCTTGAGTGAATCCATCGCCATAACAGCCCAATATCAGGCGAATACGAAGATGGCGGAGAAAAGCCTGAATCTGGAAGAGGCGACGCTGATGGCAGTGGGTGATGCGTTGCAGCAAGCCCGCGATCTGGCCGTACAGGGCAGCAATGCGACCTATAGCGCAGCCGAGCGGCAGGCTATGGCCCAGGAGTTGCGCCAGCTCATGGACCATGTCCTGAGCCTGGCGAACACCCAGGATGAGGCCGGCGAATATATCTTCGCCGGCTCGCAGTCACAGCAGCCGCCCTTCAGCCACGACGGCATGGGTACCTTCAGCTTCGGGGGCGATCAGGGGCAACGCCAGATCCAGGTCGGCCCTTCACGCACTATCGCGACGGGCGATTCCGGCTTCGACGTGTTCATGAAGGTCGAGAACGCGGACGGCAGCGGCTACCAGGACATCTTCACCCCGCTGCACACACTGGTCACCGATTTCGAGGCCAACAGCCCGGATCCCGATCGCATCACGGAGCTCGACAAGGCCCTGGACAACGTGCTGAGCGTGCGTACCAACATCGGTGCGCGCCTGAACGCGCTGGAGCGAGAGGAGGACGTCAACATCGCCTATTCGCTGCTGTTGGAGACGACGCGTTCCCAGATTCAGGAACTGGACG
>JAJJPM010000067.1:0-18380 GCA_032907525.1 Gammaproteobacteria bacterium | reverse complement strand
CTTCAGTCCTCCCAGCGCCCGAAGCCCGGGATACGCACCTGATCCTCGTCGAAGCTTCCATTGTCGGCCTTGGTGTGGCAGGCGCTGCAGTTGCTCATCGAGCCGACCTTCGGATTGTCGCGCCAGACGCGCGGCGGCAGTTCGTCGTGCTTGCGGATGAAGTAATCCGTTTCGGTGACGCGCTCGGGCGTCGCCGCCGGCGGCACGGTGCGCAACAGGCCGCGCGCGATCCAGCCCGGATCCTGCTCGCCGGCGTTCCGGACGAGGTACTCGGTCAGCAGCTGCTGCGTCTCGGCCGACAGCTCGGCGTTCTCACCGAAATGATCACCGAGATTGGACATCAGCTTCCGCCATGAGCGCTCCGGCAGCAGTCCGGGCTGATAGGCGAAGTGACAGCTGCCGCACTCGGAGGCATACAGTGGATTGTCCACCGGCGCGATGCCGGCCGGCGCGGCCAGCTTGCCGAACCAGCCGCCGCGCGGCTCATGATCATCGTCGCCGACCGCCAGGCTCGCGGCCAGACCCACCACCGCGGCGAACATGCCCGCCGCCAGCCAACGCAGTTTCATATCGTTCCACTCCTCGTTCATGACGGTCACCGGCTCTGGATGTACACCAGGAAATCACCCTTCTCCTGCGGCGTGCACTCACGCCCCCAGGTCCCTTTGCAGTTGCGCAGGAACCACTTCTCGATCTTCTTCACGTCCGTGAGCCGTTCCGGGTTGGCGGACGGCGCCATGGGCTCGATGGGCTTGAGGGTACGGGTGTGCTGGCCGGCCTGGCGCAGGTCGTCGCGGTGGCACGAGGCGCAGCTGACCGGCTTGCCGGTGGCCGCCTCGGTGAACGTCTCGTTCCAACGCCGCTCGCCGGCCGCGGCATCGAACGGCCCGGCGCCCTGAGCGGCATAGCCCGCGAGGGCATCCGCTACCGCGTCGGCGTGCGCGGCCGGCCACGTCAGGACGGCCAGCGCCCCGAGCGCGAGCGCGAACAGTTGCTTCGGATACATGGGTGAATTCCTCCTCGGAATGCGCTGCCGGCCAGCCCGGCCATCGCTGGGTGAGGAGGAGATTAGGGGATAAGGCTGAAATAAACCTGAAAGCGGCGCGGGGATGCCCGGGCCTCAGGCGGAACCCGGACCAGCGTCATGGAGCGCCACGGACCGGGACGGGCAGCTGCGCACGCAGGCACCGCAGCCGTTGCAGCGACGCGCATCCACCTGAGGCTGGACACCGCCCGAACGGAAATCGATCGCGGCCGCGGCGCAATGTTCGCCGCACCTGCGACACAGCACGCCCTCACGGACGAGACAGGCGTTGCCGATCACCGCCTTGAGCGCCCACGGCCCCCACGGGCGCCCGTGCAACACGCGCGTGAGCGCGCCACGGCCGCAGGCGTCCACGCACTCTCCGCAGAAACTGCATTCGCCGCCGCTGAAATCCACACGCGGGCGCCCCGTGGCATCGCGCTTGAGCAGCCAGCGCGGGCAATCGTCCACGCACTGTCCGCAGCCCGTGCACAGCACCGTGAACAGATCCTCGGGAACCGCCCATGGCGGGCGCGGCGACGTGTGGCCACAACCCGGATCAGCGTGCGTATATCCTGAATGACTGCTGGAGGAAGACATCGTTGGGTGCCGTATTGATTATGCGGAGTCACTATGGACACATGCAGGCTCGCCGGCAATGACCTGCGTCAGTCGCGTGATACTAGCAAAGTAGGCGCGCCTCCGACAGCAGTGCGAATATCCACATTATTTGCACGAATTGAAGCACGGGCGAGGCGCTGGCCGCTCACGCGAGCAGCATGTTCAGTCCGAGCGCCGCGAGCAGCAGTGCGAACAGCCGACGCAACTGCTGTGCGGGCAGCCGGTGCGCGAGCCATGCGCCGAACCCCGCCGCCGAAGTGCTCGCCAGCACGATCCCCGCCCAGGCGGGCCAGTAGAGATAACCGCTCGCCAGCGGCGGCAGGCCGGGCTCGCGCCAACCGGCGGCGACGAAACCCAGCGCGCCCGCCACCGCGATCGGGAATCCGCAGGCCGCCGCGGTGGCGACCGCCTGGATCACCGCGGCCCTGCACCACACCAGGAAGGGCACGGTCAGCGTGCCACCGCCGATGCCGATCAGCGCCGACACCACGCCGATCACCGCGCCGGCGACGCCCATGCCCGCGCGGCCCGGCAGCTCGAAATGCGCCTCGTAGCGGCTCACGAACAGCAGCTGCGCGGCGACCAGCAGCTCGAACGCGCCGAAGAAGCGCTTGAGGGTGCCGGTGTGCAGCTGGTCCGCCAGCCACGCGCCGGCCAGGGCGCCGAGCACGATGCCCGGCAGGAGCCGCACCACCCAGGGCCAGACCACCGCGCCGCGCCGGTGATGCGCGCGGATGGAGGCCAGCGAGGTGAGCGCGATGGTGGCGAGCGAGGTGCCGATGGCGAGATGCATGACGACCGACGCATCCATGCCCTGCGCCGTGAAGACCCAGACCAGCACCGGCACGATGATCAGCCCGCCGCCGACGCCGAACAGACCCGCCAGCACGCCGGCCGCCGCACCGACGGCGAGATAGACGAGGAATGCGGTCATGGACGACGGAAATTCAGCCCGGACCGCGAAGGGCGCGGTTGGAATGGCGTGGTTCCATTGGCGCTCAGCGGATCCAGATGGTCTTGGCGTTGACGAATTCGTGGATGCCGAGGCGGCCGAGTTCGCGGCCGTAGCCGGAGCGCTTGACCCCGCCGAAGGGCAGGCGCGGATCGCTCTTGACCAGGCCGTTGACGAAGGCGCAGCCGCACTGGAGCTCGCGTGCGACACGCTCGCCGCGCGCACTGTCGCGTGTCCAGACGCTGCCGCCCAGGCCGAAAGGACTGTCGTTGGCGATCTCGATGGCATGGCGCTCGTCGCGGGCGCGGATGACGATGGCGACCGGCCCGAACAGCTCTTCGCGATAGGCGCGCATGCCGTGTTCGACGCCGTCGAGAATGGAGGCCGCATAGAAGGCGCCCGCGCCGGCCAGCGGTGTGCAGCCCGCGACGGCGACCGCGCCCTTGGCGATGCTCTCGACCACCTGCTGATGCAGCTCGTCGCGCAGATCGTGACGCGCCATCGGCGCAAGCGTCACCGACTCGTCCAGCGGATCGCCGTGGCGCCGTGCCTCCACGGCCGCCTTGAAGCCGGCCAGAAAGGCCTCGGCGACCGCGTCCACGACGATGAAGCGCTTGGCGGCGATGCAGCTCTGGCCCGCGTTCAGGAACCGCGACGCCGCGGCCTGCGACACGGCCAGATCGAGATCGGCATCCTCGAGCACGATGAAGGGATCGGAACCGCCCAGCTCCAGCACGGTCTTCTTGATCTGCGCGCCGGCGGCGGCGGCGACCGAACGCCCGGCGGGTTCGCTGCCGGTCAAGGTGACAGCGTGGATGCGCGGATCCTCGATCACCCGATTGACACGTCCGGCCGGAATCATCAGTGAGCGGAACACATTGGCGGGCAGGCCGGCCTCGACGAACACCTCCTCGATGGCCAGCGCGCAACCGGGCACGTTGGAGGCGTGCTTGAGCACGCCGGTGTTGCCGGCCATCAGCGCCGGCGCGGCGAAGCGGAACACCTGCCAGAACGGAAAGTTCCAGGGCATCACCGCCAGCACCGTGCCGAGCGGCTGATAGGCGACCAGGCTGCGGCCGGCATCGCTTTCGATCAGTTCGTCGGCGAGAAATGCGGCCGCCTGGTCGGCATAGAAATCGCATGCCCAGGCACACTTGTCGATCTCGGCACGCGACTCGACGATGAGCTTGCCCATTTCCAGGGTGATGACGCGCGCCAGCTCGTCACGCCGCGCGCGCAGTACGCCGGCCACCTTGCGCAATGCGGCGGCGCGCGCCTCGAAACCGGCCGCCGCCCAGGCCGGCGTGGCCGCGGCCACCTCGGACAGTGCCTGGTCGAGCTGCGCCTCGCTCCAGGTCTCGACGACCCTCATGACATCACCGGTGGCAGGATTGACGGACTTGAACGCCATGAATCTATTCCCCTTCTCGGCTCGCGATTGTTGTCCCGCACCAACTCGGGTTAACTATAGTGTATGAGCACCCGTAAGCGTTACAGCATTCTGCTGCTGCAATTCCTCTTCGGCATCCTGCTGCTGAACGGCGCGTCCGCGGCGACGGACGGCTACGCCGCCGAACGCCAGCGCTTCCTGGATGCCCGCAAGGCCCTGCAGCAGAATCAGCTGACGCGCTATCAGCAGCTCGCCGACCGGCTGCGGGATTATCCGCTCTATCCCTATCTGCGCTACGACGAGCTGCGCGCGCGCTTTTCCAGAGCGACGGATGCGGATATCCGCGCCTTTCTGGACGAGTTCGGCGACACGCCTCTGGCGGAGCGTCTGCGCTACAGCTGGCTGAATCATCTCGCCCGCCAGCACCAGTGGCGGCGGTTCCTGGCCTTCTACCCCGGCAGCAGCGATTCGGCCGAGTTGCAGTGCTTCTATCTGCGCGCCACCCGCAAGGAGCCCGCGGACGCGGCCTGGCTGGATGCCGCGGCCGAGCTCTGGCGTGTCGGCAAATCGCAGCCCGACGCCTGCGATCCGGTGTTCAAGGTGCTCACCAACAGCCCGCGCATGACGCGGGAGCTGGTGTGGGAACGCATCCGCCTGGCGATGGACAACAATGCTCTCAGCCTGGCGTCCTATCTGTCGCGCATGCTGCCTGCCGACGAACGCAGATGGGTGGATCTCTGGCGCAAGGTGCACCACCGTCCCAGCGAGGCGCGCGCCCATGCGGCGCTGGCCGCGGATTCCCTGCCGGCACGCGAAATCCTTGCGCACGCCGTGACGCGGCTGGCACGCAGCGATGCGCAGGAGGCACACGACTGGTGGGCGGCGCTGGCGGACCGTTACGCCTTCGACGCCGGCGTGCGCGCCGATGTCAGCCGGCGCGTGGCCCTGTCCGCGGCCTACCAGCGCCTCCCGCAGGCGCATGTCTGGCTGGCGCAGGTGCCGGACAGCGCGCGCGACCGCACGCTGCGCGAATGGCAGGCGCGCAGCGCCCTGCTGCAGCGTGACTGGTCCGCCCTCCTGGCGGCCATCGACGCCATGCCGGCGGAGGAACAGTCCGAGAGTGAATGGCGTTATTGGCGCGGCCGCGCGCAGGCGGAACTGGGCGATCGGGCGGCGGCCGAACTCGTCTTCGAACCGCTGGCCGGCGAGCGTTCCTATCACGGATTCCTGGCCGCGGACTTCCTCGACCGTCCGTACAGCCTCGCGCACGCACCCATTCCCGTCGAAGAAGCCGATCTGGAGCGGCTCCAGCGGCAGCAGCCGGCATTCGTCCGCGCCCGCGAGCTGCGGCGCGCCGACCTGATCTACGACGCCCGCCGCGAGTGGGCCTACGCCATCCGCAACCTCGATGCCCGCGGCCTGGAGGTGGCTGCCGCACTGGCCCATCGCTGGGACTGGCACGACCGCGCCATCATCACCGCGGCACGCTCGGGCCATCAGGACGATCTGGATGTGCGCTTTCCGGTGCTGTACGAACGCGAGGTCGTGAAGACCGCGAAGCAGCTCGATCTCGACCCCTCGTGGATCATGGGCGTGATGCGTCAGGAGAGCGCCTTCATGGTCGACGCACGCTCGCCCGTCGGCGCGCTGGGGCTGATGCAGCTCATGCCCGCCACCGGCAGCCAGATGGCCCGGATGCTCAAGCTGCCCGCCCCCAGCCGCGCCAAGCTGCTGCAGGCGGACACCAACATCCGGCTGGGCAGCAACTACCTGCGCCACGTCCTGGACGACCTGGGCAACAAGGTGCTGGCCACGGCCGCCTACAACGCCGGACCGCATCGCGTACGCCGCTGGCTGCCCGAGACCACAGTGCCGGCCGAACTGTGGGTCGACACCATTCCCTTCACCGAGACGCGCGGCTATGTGCGCGGCGTGCTGGCCTTCACCACCGTCTACGACGCGCGCCTGGAACGGCCCGTGACGCCGCTGCGCAAGCGCATGCCCGCCATCGGACCGAAGCCGGAATGACGCCGCCCGCGGCGCTCTTGACCTGACCCGGCGGCGCCGCCACCATTCCCTGCCACGACCGACGACAAGCGGACGACGCCAGACCATGGCTGACCAGAAGATATGCATCATCGGCGGCTCCGGTTTCGTCGGCCGCCATCTCGCCCACCGGCTGACGCGGGAAGGCTGGCGGGTGACCATACCCACGCGACGGCGCGAACGGCAGCGCGCGCTGCTGGTCGACCCGCGCGTCACGCTGATCGAAGCCGACGTGCACGACCCGGCCACGCTGCGCGGCCTGATCGCCGGCTGCGACGCCGTCGTCAATCTGGTCGGCATACTCAACGAACACCGCGGGCCGGCCGGTCAGGCCTTCGCGCGCGCCCATGTGGCGCTGCCGGAAAAGATCGTCGCCGCCATGCGCGACGCCGGTGTGCGGCGGCTGCTGCACATGAGCGCCCTCAACGCCGACCCGCGCGAGGCGCACAGCCTCTATCTGCGCACCAAGGGCCAGGGCGAGGATCTGGTCCATGGCGCCGCGCGCGAAGGCCTCGAGGTCACCAGCTTCCGGCCCTCGGTGATCTTCGGTCCCGGCGACAGCTTCTTCAACCGCTTCGCGACGCTGCTCCGGCTCACCCCGCTGGTGTTTCCGCTGGCCTGCGCGGAGAGCCGGTTCTCACCGGTGTATGTCGGCGATGTCGTCGAGGCCATGGCACGCGCACTCCGCGACCGTTCCACCATCGGCAAACACTGCGACCTGTGCGGTCCGGAGGTCTACACCCTGGCGCAGCTGGTGGAATACACGGCGGACCAGCTCGGCCTGCGCCGGCGCATCTGGAGGCTGAACGACGCGCTGTCGCGCCTGCAGGCGCGGGCGCTGGAGTTCGTGCCCGGCAAGCCGTTCAGCCGCGACAACTACTGGTCGTTGCAGAAGGACAGCGTCTGCGGCCGGAACGGCCTGATCGAGCTGGGCATCCGTCCCACGGCCGTCGATGCCGTGGTGCCGGGCTATCTCGGCCGGCGCGGTGCGCGCGGTGCCTATCAGCGGTTCCGGGAACGGGCGCGGCGCGGCTGACGACGGGCCATGCCGGGCGCGACAGCGCCGTGCCCCGCGCCGGATGCCGCGGTGACCGCGGCATGAGCACCCCATCCGGCGCTTTGCGACCTGCGCTCTAATGCGCCTCACATCAACGGAGCGGGATCGGCACATGGACATCTATCTCGTCGGCGGCGCGGTGCGCGACAAGCTGCTCGGGTTGCCGGTCAAGGAACGCGACTGGGTGGTCGTCGGCGCCACGCCGGAAGAGATGGTGAAGCTGGGCTATCGCCCGGTCGGCAAGGATTTTCCGGTCTTTCTGCACCCCGAGACCCACGAGGAGTACGCGCTCGCCCGCACCGAGCGCAAGACCGCGCCCGGTTACAAGGGTTTCGTCGTGCATGCCAGCCCCGAGGTCACGCTGGAGGAAGATCTCAAACGGCGCGACCTCACCATCAACGCCATGGCCGAGGCCCCCGACGGCACGATCATCGACCCCTTCAACGGCCGCGAGGACCTCGCCCAGGGCCTGCTGAAGCACGTCTCCAGGGCCTTCGTGGAGGATCCGGTGCGCATCCTGCGGGTGGCGCGCTTCGCGGCGCGCTTCGCCAAGTGGGGCTTCAAGGTCGCGCACGGCACCCACGCGCTCATGAAACAGATGGTCACCGCCGGCGAGGTCGACCACCTCGTGCCGGAGCGCGTCTGGGCGGAGACCGAGAAGGCCCTGGCCGAGGACCGCCCGAGCCGCTTCTTCGAGGTGCTGCACCGCTGCGGCGCGCTGGCCGTGATCTTCCCCGAACTGGACCGCCTGTTCGGCGTCCCGCAGCCGGCCCACCACCACCCGGAGATCGACACCGGCACGCACTGCCTGATGGTGCTGGATCAGGCCGCGCGCCTCAGCCCCGACCCGCGGGTGCGCTTCGCCGCGCTGGTGCACGACCTCGGCAAGGGCACGACCCCGGCCGCCGAACTGCCGCGGCACATCGGCCACGAGCAGCGCGGCGTCGAGCTGATCGAGGCCCTGTGCCGGCGCCTGCGGATCCCCAACGACTACCGCGATCTGGCGGTCAAGGTCGCCCGCTATCACGGCCATTGCCACCGCGCGCTGGAACTGCGCGCCGGCACTCTGCTCGAGACGCTGACCGGTCTGGACGCCTTCCGGCGGCCGGAGATCCTGGAGGATTTCCTGCTGGCCTGCGAGGCCGACAGCCGCGGGCGCGGCGGCCAGAATGCGGGCGACCGCCCCTATCCGCAGGCCGACGTGTTCCGCACCGCCTTCGCCGCGGCGCGCGCGGTGGACGCGAGGACGCTGGCCGGACAGGGCCTGCAGGGTGCGGCGCTGGGTGAGCGTTTGCGGGAACTGCGCTGCGACGCGATCGCGAAGGCGATCGCGAAATCTCCGGCCTAGGCGCAATGGCACTTACTTGAGGAACCTCTGATTAATTCGTTACACCGTCATTGCGAGCGAAGCGAAGCAATCTCTTTCTACGGTAGATCAATAGGTTGGAGATTGCCGCGTCGCTACGCTCCTCGCAATGACGAATAAATCAGAGGTTCCTTAAGCCGACACCTTTAAAAAAATGGCCACGGAACCCACGGAATGACACGGAAAAAGGCTTATCGTAAAAACCCGGAAACACAACCGCGGAGGGATGATGCCGGGTTTACGCAATGAATGCTTTCCGTGTCGTTCCGTGGATTCCGTGGCCAAGAGTGGTTCAAGTCAGTGCCATTCGGCCCTGGACGCCGTCCTACCGGCCGAACCAGGCGCCGAGCTTCTGCCGCCAGCGCACCATGGCGGCGAGACCGAGCAGTCCCCCTGCCAGGAAGAGGACCGGAGCCGGCGCAGGCGCTGTCTCGGGTTCCGGCGCGAGCTGCATCGTGACCGGGACCGTCACCGTGGCGGCCGGCGCCTCGACGGCCCAATCCGAAGCGGCAACGACGCTCAGCGCGAGCGCCAGCCCGGCGATCACTCCCAGATGTCGACAGCGGATGGCCACGATTGCGCTCCGAAGGCAGCCCCATTGAAGGAGTTGCGAAGATTACTATATTAGCTGCCTCTTATCAGAGCAGATTCTGTGCCACCCATGTTTGTCATTTAAAATCAATATAATGCACGCCCATGCCCCGCGCCGGGGCACTTTTACTGTCAAGCCTGCCGACAGCCGCTTTACCCTGCCGGACGTCGGTAAATGCGCTCAACAAACTGATATTTCAAATTATTCTTGCGAAGGCACGGCTCTCGGCCGTTGTCAGGGAAGCTGACAGTCGGAATCAGAGAAACAGCACGAGAAGAACCGCACCGAGCACGAAGCGGTACACCGCGAACGGCCACATACCCATGCGCTCGAGCAGTTTCAGAAAGTAGTGGATGCACACATAGGCACTCACCGCGGACAGCAGCGTCCCCCAGGCCAGTGCCTGCCAGTCCGGGGCTTCGGCCGCCATGACGAGCTTGCGGGTCTCCAGGCCGCCGGCGAGGACGATCACCGGAATCGACAGCAGAAACGAGAATCGCGCAGCGCCTTCACGGGTCAGGCCCAGCATCAGCCCGGCGGTCATGGTGATGCCCGAACGCGAGGTGCCGGGGATCAGCGCAATGGCCTGGGCGACACCGATCACCAGCACGTCGCGCCAAGTGATGCTGTGTTCGTCACGCACGCGCCGACCCTGCGCGTCGGCCCACCACAGCAAGGCACCGAAGATCAGCGTGGTCGCGGCGATCACGAGCGGCGAACGCAGCTGGGTTTCGATGACGTCGGAGAACAGCAGGCCGGCGAGACCGACCGGGATGGTGCCGAAACCGACCGCCCAGGCCAGGCGGCTGTCCGGCGTCTGACCGTGACCGGCCAGGGAGCACGCCCAGTCGCGCAGCATGACATGCAGTTCCCTGCGGAAGTACAGCACCACCGCGCTCAGCGTGCCGACATGCACGGCGACGTCGAAGGCCAGGCCCTGGTCTGGCCAGTCGACGAGCTGCGGCAGGAGGATGAGATGCGCCGAGCTGGAGATCGGCAGAAACTCGGTCAGCCCCTGCATCAGGGCCAGTACGATGATGTGGAACAGCTCCATGCGCCGCGGGTCTCCTGCCCGATCGTTGTCGTCCGCCAACCCCAGTACATCCCGCCCGCCATTCCGGCCTGCGCCGAAACGGCGCAGATCGCTTACAACCGGCCGCGCAGATCCCGCCCGCCGAAACCCGCGATATCGCCCTCCACGCCGCGCAGCAGCAGCATGGCCTTGAAGCGCTCGCCCATCTCGCCCGGCAGCAGCAGCGTCTTGGCCTGCGCGGCCAGCTTCAGATAATCGCCGTGCCCGCCCGTCTCCGGGAACGCCTCGGCCAGCATGCCTTCGATGCCCGCGTGGAGCAGATACTGCGCCTGCGGGGTGAATCCGCAGACCCGCAGCCCGAGCGCATCCGCGGCCTCGGCGACGGCGGTGAAGTCGACATGCGCAGTGATGTCCTGCAGGCCCGGCAGCACCAGGGGATCGGGGTGCGCGCGGTGGCGGTAATGGCACAGGAGTGTGCCACGCCGGCGGTCGGCGTGATAGTACTCGCGGCGCGGATAGCCATAGTCGACGAACAGGGCGGCGCCGGCGGCCAGCTGTTCGGTCAGCGCCTCCAGCCACGGCGCCAGCGACGGTGCGAACTCGGAGCGGTAATCGGCATCCCAGCCGAAAGCCGCCGCCCATGTCCCGATCCGTTCGGCCACTGCCGGCGCGGCAGGTCGCCCGGCCCACGCGAACCGATCCCCGTCCCAGGCCACGCCGTATTCGATCTGCCGGTCCGCATGCCAGCCGAACAGCGTCACCGGCAGCGCATCCAGTACCTCGTTGGCGACCAGCACACCGCGCCATGGCCGCGTCGGCACCCGGTCCAACCAGCGGATGCGCGTCTGCAGGTGCGGCAGACGCTGCACCAGGTACGTCCGCTGACGCTCGCGCAGATCGGCCGAGCGCTCCAGGATGAAGTAATTCTCCGGCAGGCAGCCGCGCGCCTCCAGCTCACGCAGCAGATCGGCGGCCATCACGCCGCTGCCTGCGCCGACCTCCAGCACATCGCCGCCGCCGAGCCGCGTCAGCACGGATTCGCAGCTGCGCGCGACACAGCGCGAGAACAGCGCCGACGTCTCGGGGGCGGTCGTGAAGTCGCCCCGCGCACCGAGCTTGTGCGCGCCCGCGCTGTAATAGCCGAGACCGGGCGCGTACAGGGCCAGTTCCATGTAGCGCGCGAATCCGATCCAGCCGCCCGCCGCGGCGATCTCGGCGCGGATGCGTTCGGCCAGTGCGGTGCTGACGGCTCGCGCCGTGGCGTCCGGCGCCGGCCAGTCGGCGGGGATGTCCCAGGGCATGGAGGCGTTCATCCTATAAAGCCCGTTTCAGCCGCGGAGGAACACGGAAAGCGTCGGAACGATGCGGCTCTCGGGTTCGTTCGCGCCCCGCACATGAACGCCTAGCGGCACGGCAGTTCCACGGCCCGGATCGCCTGCCCGGCGGCGTCGAATTCGGCCCACAGCTGCGCATAGGTCTTGCCGGTCAGCGGATGACGACGCTCGCCGGCGATGTCGGCCAGCGGCTTGAGGACGAAGGCGTGCCGGGTGATCTCGTCGCGCGGCAGCTGCAGGCGCCCCTCTTCGAGAACGAGATCGTCGTAGAGCAGCAGATCCAGATCGAGCGTGCGTGCCGAGAAACGCGGGCCGGTGCGCACCCGATCGTTGTCGTCCTCGATGGCGTGGAGCCGCGCCGCGACCTCGGCGGGGCTGGCGTCGGTGTCGAAACCGACCACCAGATTGTAGAAGTCGTCGCCTTCGAATCCCACCGCGGCGGTCTCGTAGACCGGCGAGCACTGCAGCGGACCATACGTCGCGCTCAGTGCATCCAGCGCCGCGCGCACGTGCCGGGCACGGTCGATATTGGTGCCGATACTGACGTAGACCCGGGCCATTCAGTGGGAGGGGCGGACGCCGCGCTCGATGATGACACCGACATCGCGCGCGCCGCGCACGGCGCCGGTCTTGTTGAGCGTCAGACGCACCCAGGGCACATTGAACTCGTTGAGCACGATCTCCGCGGCGCGTTCGGCCAGCGTCTCGACCAGCTGGAACGAACTGCCTTCGACGAAGGCGATGAGGCGCTTGGCGACCGCCTTGTAGTTGAGCGTGTCGTCGATGGCATCGGTAGCCGCGGCCTTGCGGATATCGGTCGCCATCTCCAGATCCAGGCTGATGGTCTGGGTGACGCGCCGCTCCCAGTCGTAGATGCCGATGATCGTGTCGATGCGCAGATCGCGCAGGAAGATGGTATCCATCGCGACAAGATACAAGTTGCAAGCGACCAGTGACAAGCGAAACACCACGGTTGCGGCACGCTGCCCCGTTCGGCTGCGCGATGGAGGCTGGGCGCGACTTCGCCACGGAACCCGGCCTATGCGTCGGATCCGTCCGGCATCGGATTCGCTCCGCATATGGAACCGGTATACGGAAAGGCGGGGCTGCCGGTCTCTTGTCTCGCGTGTCCGGCACTTGTATCTTCCGCCCATGCTGACCACCGCCATCGTCATCGCCGCCTACCTGCTCGGATCGATCGCCTCCGCGATCATTGTCGGACGCCTGCTGGGCCTGGGCGATCCGCGCGCCGAGGGCTCGCGCAATCCCGGCGCCACCAACATGCTGCGCATCGGCGGCAGGAAGGCCGGTGCCCTCACCCTGATCGGCGACATGTTCAAGGGCCTGCTGGCGGTGCTGATCGCGCGCGCCATCGGCGCCGGCGCGGACGTGCAGGCCATGGCCGCCGGCGCCGCGTTCCTGGGACATCTGTTTCCGGTGTTCTTCGGCTTCCGCGGCGGCAAGGGCGTGGCCACCGCCCTCGGCGCCCTCCTCGGACTGCAGTGGCAGGTCGGTCTGCTGGTGGTCGCGACCTGGCTGGCCATGGCCGCGCTGTTCCGCTATTCGTCGCTGGCCGCGCTGATCGCGGCCGCCGCCGCGCCGTTCTACATGTGGTGGCTGCGCCCGGAGCCGGCCTTCATCGTCGCCAGCATCGGCATGGCCGTGCTGCTGTACTGGCGGCACAGGTCCAACATCGCCAAGCTGCTGGCCGGCACCGAGGGCAGGATCAATCTCGGCTCAACGAAGAAATGACCTTCCGTAGGTTGGGGGTGAGCCGCGGGTGGCGGGCGCCTCAGACCGGCACCGCAGGCAGATCCGTCAGCAGCCAGCGCGCCCGCGCCTCGATGGCCAGGGGTTCGTGCTGCCCGGCCTGCAGGCGGCGGAAGCCCGCGTAGGCGATCATCGCCCCGTTGTCGGTGCAGAAGGCCGGGCGCGGGTAGTACACCCGGCCGCCGCGCGCCTCGGCCAGTTCCCTCAGCCGCGCCCGCAGGACTTGGTTCGCGCCGACGCCGCCGGCCACCACCAGCCGATTCAGACCGGTCTCCTCCAGCGCGCGCCGGCACTTGATGGCGAGCGTGTCCACCACGGCGTCTTCGAAGGCGCGCGCGATGTCGGCGCGGGTCTGGTCGTCCCCGATCAGATCGGGCGCCGCCTCGCGCAGCGTGGTCAGCGCGAAGGTCTTCAGGCCGCTGAAGCTGAAATCCAGGCCGGGTCGGTCGGTCATGGGACGCGGAAAGCGGAAACGGGTCGGATCGCCCCGTTGCGCCAGCCGGGCCAGCTCCGGCCCGCCCGGATAGGGCAGGCCCAGCAGCTTGGCGGTCTTGTCGAAGGCCTCGCCGGCCGCATCGTCCACCGATTCGCCGAGCAGCCGGTAGGCCCCGACCCCGTCGACCCGCACCAGCAGGGTGTGGCCGCCGGACACCAGCAGGGCGATGAAGGGAAATGCCGGGGGATCGGCCTCGAGCATGGGCGCGAGCAGATGGCCTTCCATATGGTGTACGGCCACGGCCGGCACGCCCCAGGTCCAGGCCAGGCTGCGGCCCAGCGACGCCCCCACCAGCAGCGCGCCGATCAGACCGGGCCCGGCCGTGTAGGCGACGCCCGTCACCGCGGCCCGCCCCACCCCCGACTGATCGAAGACTTCCTCGAGCAGCGGCAGCAACTTGCGCACATGGTCGCGGGACGCCAGCTCGGGTACCACGCCCCCATAGGGCGCGTGCACCGCGACCTGGCTGTAGAGGGCGTGACCGATCAGGCCGCGCGCCTCGTCGTAGAGGGCGACGCCGGTTTCGTCACAGGAGGTTTCGATGCCGAGCACGAGCATGGGCGGCATTGTCCCCGGCCGGTGCCGGCCGGCACAAGGGGGATTTTGCTTTCGGCCGCCCGAGGGATTAGAATTCGTCCCCCTTTAGGCCCTTGGCCCCGGACCGACCGGTTCGGGGCCGCGGATACACACACCGTTCGAGGTTATAGATTTCATGCCCAGTGTTCGTGTACGCGAAAACGAACCGTTCGAAGTCGCCCTGCGCCGCTTCAAGCGTTCCTGCGAAAAGGCCGGCATCCTCTCCGAGGTGCGCCGCCGCGAGTTCTACGAAAAGCCCACCCAGGAGCGCAAGCGCAAGCGTGCCGCCGCGGTCAAGCGTCATCTGAAGAAGATCTCGCGCGACGTCTCCCGCCGCACCCGCAAGTACTGATCGCAAGCCCGGGACGGTCGCATGTCGCTGAAGGCGCATATCCAGGAGGATATGAAGGCCGCCATGCGCGGCGGCGACAAGCGGCGCCTGGGCGTCATACGGCTCATCCTGGCCGCCATCAAGCAGCGTGAAGTGGACGAGCGCATCGAACTCGATGACGCGCAGGTCCTGGCCGTGCTCGACAAGATGCTCAAGCAGCGGCGTGAATCCCTGTCCCAGTACGAGCAGGCCGGCCGCACCGATCTGGCGGAGCAGGAAAGCTTCGAGATCGGCGTCGTCCAGACCTACCTGCCGCAACCCCTGACGCCGGCCGAGATCGACGGCCTGATCGCCGCAGCCATCGCCGAGACCGGCGCCGCCGGCATCAAGGACATGGGCAAAGTGATGGGCGTCCTCAAGCCCAAGCTCCAGGGCCGCGCCGACATGGGCGCCGTCAGCGGGCAGATCAAGGCCAGGCTCGGCGGCTGATCCACGCACGCCCGCACGGCATCGTGCCGCGCCCCCCTCCTCCGAATTCCGCTGACGCCACCCACAGCCATCGCATACTATTCCGCCATGGCCGGCCGGATCCCCCAGCAGTTCATCGATGATCTGATGCAGCGCGTCGACATCGTCGAGGTGATCGACAGCCGCGTGCCGTTGAAGAAGGCCGGCCGCGAGTACCAGGCCTGCTGCCCTTTCCACAACGAAAAGACCCCGTCATTCACGGTCAGTCCGACCAAGCAGTTCTTCCACTGCTTCGGCTGCGGCGCGCATGGCACCGCGCTCGGCTTCCTGATGGACTACGAGCATATGGAGTTCGTAGAGGCGGTCGAGGAACTGGCGCGCTCGGTGGGCCTGGAGGTGCCGCGCGAACGGCAGGCCGGCGCGGCGCAGGATCGCGGAGACGTCACCGCACCGCTCTATGACACCCTCGACCAGGCCGCGAAGTACTTCCGCCAGCAGTTGCGCCAGCATCCGGACGCCGGCCGCGCCGTAGGCTACTTGAAGGGCCGGGGCCTGAGCGGGGAGATCGCCCAGGCCTATGGGTTGGGCTATGCCCCGCCCGGCTGGGACAACCTCCTCCGGGCGCTCGGTGCCGACAAGGAGCACCAGGCCCATATGGAGCGCGCCGGCCTGCTCATAAAAAAGGACAACGGCGAGCTCTACGACCGCTTCCGCGACCGCATCATGTTTCCCATCCATGACCGTCGCGGGCGGGTGATCGGCTTCGGCGGGCGGGTCCTCGGCGACGACACGCCCAAGTACCTGAATTCGCCGGAAACGCCCGTCTTCCATAAAGGCAGGGAACTGTACGGCCTGTTCGAGGCGCGCAAGCGCGAGCGCAAGCTCGAGCGCCTGATGGTGGTCGAGGGCTACATGGACGTGGTCGCTCTGGCGCAGTTCGACATCGGCAATGTCGTCGCCACCCTGGGTACCGCGACCACCCACGACCATCTCGAACAGCTCTACCGGGTGGTGCCTGAAGTGGTGTTCTGCTTCGATGGCGACCGCGCCGGGCGCGCCGCCGCCTGGCGGGCGCTGGAGAACGCCCTGCCGGTGCTCAGGGACGGGCGACAGGCGCGCTTCCTGTTCCTGCCCGAGGGGGAGGATCCGGACACACTGGTGCGCAAGGAGGGGAAAGAGGCCTTCCTGCGGCGTGCCGAAAAATCCATCCCACTTTCCGAATTCCTCTATGAAGCTTTGGAGGCCCAAGTCGATACAGCCAGCATGGATGGGCGCGCACGCCTGGTGGAGTTGGCAAAACCCTTGTTGAATCAGGTGCCCACAGGTGTGTTTCGGCGCATGTTGGTCGACCGGCTGGAAGACGTCGCGCACCTCCCGCGCCACGCACTGGCCGATCTGCACGGCCAGCCGCTTCCCGCCGCGTCGCTGCCGTCCCATACGCCCCCGACGTCCCGGCTGCCCAAGCCCCGCCCGGGGGGAATCAGCCCCGTACGCCGACTCATCACCCTGCTGTTGCAGGAGCCGCGTCTCGGGGGCCTGGTAGCGGAACCTCGGCGGCTGGCCGATGTCCCTTTGCAGGGCATCCCGCTGCTGGTCGAACTGATTGACTTTCTGAAGGATCACCCCCACATCCATACCGGCGGCCTGATCGAGCACTGGCGTGGTACGGACACCGGACGGCATCTGGCCAGGCTGGCCATGGAGCCGGCACCCAGGCTGGCCGGTGATCTGGAGCGGGAATTCCTCGACGGCATCGCGCATCTACTGGCGAAGCCGCTCGATCATCGCCGGGAAGCCAGGATCGCTGAGCTGTCGCGCAAGCAGCCCAGCGAACTGTCCGCCGAGGAAAAGGAAGAACTGAAGACCTTGCTGAAGCGGGGGGAGCGGTCCGCCGCGACCTGATCCATGCTTCAGAGGAAGCCGCTGCAGGCATCTATTAGCAGCTGGTAATATGCAAGGTCGTCCGCTACACTGGAAGTTTCATTTTGCGCCGACCCCGCGAAGCAGCATAAGCGGGATGTGCCACCTGCAATTAGCGAACCTACATGAACCAAGAGCAGCAGTCCCAGTTGAAGTTGTTGATTGCCAAAGGCAAGGAGCAGGGCTTCCTGACTTATGCCGAGGTCAATGACCACTTGCCCGATGAGATCGTCGATCCCGAACAGATCGAAGACATCATCAACATGATCAATGACATGGGCATTTCCGTCCACGAGGAGACTCCGGACGCGGATACCCTGCTGCTCAGCGGCACGGCGGTCGCCGACGAAGACGCCGCGGAAGAGGCAGCCGCGGCCCTGGCCACCGTAGACAGCGAGTTCGGCCGCACCACCGACCCCGTCCGCATGTACATGCGCGAGATGGGCACCGTGGAACTGCTCACCCGCGAAGGCGAGATCGAGATCGCCAAGCGCATCGAGGACGGCCTGCGCCAGGTGTTGTCGGCGCTGTCGAGCTACCCGGATTCCGTCGCCCTGCTGCTCACTGAGTACAAGAAGGTCGAGGCCGGTGAGGTCCGGCTGTCCGACCTGATCAGCGGCTTCATCGATCCCAACGCCGACGACGCCGTCATCCCCCCGCCGGTCGAGATCAACCTCGACGACGACGATGATTCGGCCGCCAGCCCCCGCGCCGCGGCCAGCGACGACGAGGACGAGGAAGACGGCGACACCGAGACCAGCGCCCTCGATACGGGGCCGGATCCGGAAGAGGCGCGCACGCGCTTCACCGAACTGGCGTCCCTGTACGAGAAGTGCATGACCACCAAGTCGGCCAAGCAGCTGGAGAAGCACCGCGCCGCGCTGAGCGATCTGTTCATGCAGTTCAAGCTGGTGCCGCGCGTCGTCGACGAGATGACCAACCGCCTGCGCGACATGGTCGAGCGCATCCGCGGTCACGAGCGCGTGATCATGGACATCTGCGTCAACCGCGCCCAGATGCCGCGCAAGGACTTCATCACGTCGTTCCCGGACAACGAGACCAACCTGCAGTGGCTGGACAAGCAGATCAAGGCGGGCCACAAGTACTCCGCCGATCTGGAACAGTACCGCGACGACATCCGCCGCGCACAGAACCGCCTGGTCACCATCGAACAGGAGACCGGCCAGACCATCAGCGACATCAAGGACATCAACCGCCGCATGTCCATCGGCGAGGCCAAGGCCCGCCGCGCCAAGAAGGAGATGGTCGAGGCCAACCTGCGTCTGGTGATCTCCATCGCGAAGAAATACACCAACCGCGGCCTGCAGTTCCTGGACCTGATCCAGGAGGGCAACATCGGCCTGATGAAGGCGGTCGACAAGTTCGAATACCGCCGCGGCTACA
>JAJJPM010000066.1:0-4173 GCA_032907525.1 Gammaproteobacteria bacterium | reverse complement strand
GGTCCTGGCCAGCGCCATCACCGGCTTCGTCTGGCTGCTGGATGCGCTGCTGTGGAGGCGCGGGCGCTCCGGGGACGCCAAGGAGCCGGTCCTGGTCGAGTATTCCAAGGCCTTCTTCCCGGTCATCTTCGCGGTGCTCATACTGCGTTCGTTCGTCGCCGAACCCTTCCGCATTCCCTCCGGTTCGATGATGCCGACGTTGCTGGTGGGCGACTTCATCCTGGTGAACAAGTTCGCCTACGGCCTGCGGCTGCCGGTGCTGAACAGCAAGATCGTCGAGCTGGGCGAGCCGCAGCGCGGCGACGTGGTCGTGTTCCGCTATCCGGAGGATCCCAGCATCGACTACATCAAGCGCGTGGTCGGCGTGCCCGGCGATCGTGTTGCCTACCGTGACAAAATCCTCTATATCAACGGGGTGGAGATGCCGCAGAACGAGATCGGCAGCTATGTCGGCACCGGTTCGGGGGTGTCCAGTTCCGGGGCGAGCCTGCGCGAGGAGCGGCTGGGCGACGTGAATCATCAGATTCTGGTGCGGCCCGGCGCCGGCGGCCTCGAGGGCGAGATCGAGGTCCCCCCGGGCCACTATTTCATGATGGGCGACAATCGCGACAACAGTAAGGACAGCCGCTATTTCGGTCCGGTGCCGGAAGCCAATCTGGTGGGCAAGGCCTTCATGATCTGGATGAACTGGGACAGCGCCGCCGGAGGCGTGGAATGGGAACGTCTCGGCCAGACCATTCACTGACAATCGACGACTCGAGGGGGAGGGGATATGCGGACGCTGGAATCGCAACGCGGCATGACGGCGATCGGCTGGATCATCGTGCTGGGCCTGATCGGCTTCTTCGTGCTGCTGGCACTGCGCCTGACGCCGGGCTACCTGGAATATTTCAGCGTCGCGAGCGCCATCGAGTCGCTGCAGAACGAACCGGAGGTCGGCTCGAAATCGATCGCCGAGATCCGCTCGATGCTGGACAAGCGCTTCAGCGTGAACGACGTCAAGACCATCTCGGGCCGCGACGTGAAGATCGAGAATCAGAGCGGCCGGCTGCGGGTGTGGGTGGAGTACGAGAAGCGTGTGCCGGTGCTGGGCAACATCGATGCGGTCTCCACCTTCAGGAAGGAAGTCGAGGTGGCACGGCGTTGATCGCCCCCGAGGACGCGCTGCTGCGGCGACTGGGGTACCGCTTCCGCGAGCCGGCGCTCCTGGTCAACGCGCTCACCCACCGCAGCGCGGGCGGGCGCAACAACGAACGGCTGGAGTTTCTCGGCGATGCCGTGCTGGGAATGGTGATCGCCGAGGCGCTGTATCTGCGCTATCCCGAGGCGAGCGAGGGGGAACTCAGCCGGCTGCGTGCCGCCCTGGTACGCAAGCAGACGCTGGCGGAGCTGGCGCGCGATCTGGATCTGGGCGAACATCTGCGCCTGGGCTCCGGCGAGCTCAAGAGCGGGGGCTACCGGCGCGAATCCATCCTCGCCGACGCCCTCGAAGCGATCTTCGGTGCCGTCTATCTGGACAGCGGCTTCGCGGCCTGCGCCTCCGTGATCCAGAGCCTGTATGCGGCGCGCCTGGCCGCGCTGCCGGCGGAGCCCGTCGCCGTCAAGGATTTCAAGACCCGGCTGCAGGAACACCTGCAGGCCCGTCACCTGGGCCTCCCCGAGTATGATGTCGTCTCGATCCGCGGCAGCGCCCACGACCAGGTCTTCGAGGTGGAATGCCGTCTGGCCGACCTCGGGCGGACCGCCCGCGGCAGGGGCCGCAGCCGCCGCCACGCCGAGCAGCAGGCCGCGCAGCACATGCTGGATGCGCTCGGTGCGGAGTCGGGCTGATCATTTCCGCTGGGCGCGCAAGGCCCCTGAACCACGAAGGACACGACGGACACGAAGGCTTATTCTGTCCGGAGTGCCGCCGGAGCGCGATGTCACGCAGGTCGTAGCGGGCCGTGGTTTGCGGGGTTTCGTATTTTTCATGAGTGATGCCTTTGTGTCCTTCGTGTCCTTTGTGGTTATAAACGGTTCAGGATGCCGCGCATGAGCGAAGAAGCCTTCCGTTGCGGTTACGTGGCACTGGTCGGGCGTCCCAATGTCGGCAAGTCGACCCTGCTGAACGGTCTGCTCGGCCAGAAGATCAGCATCACCTCCCACCGTCCGCAGACGACCCGCCACCGCATCCTCGGCATCAAGACGCTGGAGGCGGCGCAGATCGTCTACGTGGATACGCCCGGCCTGCATCAGGGCGACCGCAAGGCATTGAACCGCGCCATCAACAAGGCGGCGGTCGCGGCGCTGCACAGCGTCGACGTCGTGGCGTTCGTGGTGGAGGGCATGCAGTGGGATGCCGAAGACCAGTGGATCCTGGACAAGCTCAAGGACGTGAAGGCGCCGGTCATCCTGGTAGTGAACAAGGTCGACGCCCTGGAGGACAAGGCGCTGCTGCTGCCGCATCTGCAGAAACTCGCGGCGCTGCATCCCTTCGCCGACATAGTGCCGCTGTCGGCGCGCGAGCGCGACAACCTGGACAGCTTCGAGGCCTGCGTGGTGCGCCATCTGCCCGAGGCGCCGCCGATGTATCCCGAGGACCAGATCACCGATCGCAGCGAGCGTTTTCTCGCCGCCGAGCTGGTGCGCGAGAAGCTGTTCCGCAGGCTCGGCCAGGAAGTGCCCTACGGGCTGACGGTGGAGATCGAACAGTTCAGGCAGGAGGGCGGCCTGCGCCGCGTCCATGCGCTGATCTGGGTGGAGCGCGAATCCCACAAGGCCATCGTCATCGGCAAGGGTGGCGCGCTGCTCAAGGAGATCGGCAGCGAGGCGCGCCGCGACATGGAGCGCCTGTTCGACGGCAAGGTGTTCCTGCAGCTGTGGGTCAAGGTGAAGGAAGGCTGGGCGGACGACGAACGCGCCCTGCGCAGCCTGGGGTATGGAGGCGAGGAGTGAGGAGTGAGGAGTGAGGAGTGAGGAGTGAGGAGTGAGGAGTGAGGAATCGTATTGGCCACGGAACTACACGGAAAAACACGGAAAGAATTCATTGCAAAAAGCCCTTGGGAACCTATGTCTGGCCACGGCAACCGATGACAGGAGACGGGGGTATGCAGATACCAGGACCATTCCAGGTTTTTGAATAATAGCTTTTTTCCGTGTATTTCCGTGTAGTTCCGTGGCCAAAACAGATTTTCCTCCTCACTCCTCACTCTCGACGAGGACCGACCATGCAGCAAAGCGCGCAACTGCAGCCGGGCTACATCCTGCACCAGCGGCCCTACCGGGACACCAGTCTGCTACTGGAGGTGTTCACGCGCGATCACGGGCGTCTGGGGCTGGTGGCGCGCGGCGCGCGCGGGCCGCGGGCGCGCAGCCGCGGTCTGCTGCAACCGTTCCAGCCGCTGCTGCTGAGCTGGTCGGGGCGCGGCGAGCTGGGTACGCTGGCGGGCGTGGAGGCCGCCGGCCCCGCGCGGCGCCTGCCGGGCGCGGTGCTGTACTCCGGCTTCTACCTGAACGAACTGCTGTTGCGGTTGCTGCAGCGCCTGGACCCGCACCCGGAGCTGCATGAAGCCTACGGGCGGGCGCTCGCGGCCCTGCCGGACGCCACGGAGCGCGCCCTGCGCCTGTTCGAGAAGGCGCTGCTGGAGGAACTCGGCTACGGCCTGCTGCTGGATCACGAGGCGCACAGCGGCGCGTCCGTCGAGGCGGATGCGTGGTACGCCTACGAACTGGAGTCCGGGCCGGTGCGCGCGGCGGAGCACAGCCCCGCCCGGCTGGTGCTGGCGGGTTCCAGCCTGCTGTCGCTGGCCGCCGGCGAACTGCACGACGCGCAGAGCCTGGCCGACGCCAAACGCCTGATGCGCGCCGCGCTGGGCCTGTACCTGGGCGAACGCGAACTGAAGACCCGCGAGGTCTTCGCGGCGATTAATACAACAGGTGCTAGGGACTAGGTTCTAGGGCCGAGGGAAAACCTTTTGCCCTGCCTCGGCCTTAGAACCCAGCAGCTTGCTGGAAAAATCCGAAAAGTCTTCATTGAGGAGTCGTAGGCGACCAAGCAATTTCCGACCCGTTGATCTACCGTGCATGGAGATTGCTTCGCTTCGCTCGCAATGACAGGTAAAGGAGTATTTCAGCGGGCTGCTAGAACCTAGAACCTAGAACCTAGAACCTAGAACCTAGAACCTAGAACCTAGA
>JAJJPM010000065.1:0-18444 GCA_032907525.1 Gammaproteobacteria bacterium | reverse complement strand
TTTTTCAGGATCTTGTTGACGGCGCGCCCGGCGGCGACCAGGCCGAAGGCGGCGGTGACGAAGGTCGCGGAGCCGTAACCGAAGCGGCAATCGAGGTGCACGCCATGGATGCCCGGCTTCTCGTGGCTGACCGTGCCGTCGGCCTTCGGATAGACCGGCTGCTGGGACGAGAAGACGCACTCCACCCCGAAGGTCTTCCTGGCGTCGCGCGGGAAACCGTAGCGGTCGCGCAGCGTCCCGCGCACCTTGGCCGCCAGCGCGTCGTTGTAGGTGCGGCTGAGATCCTTGATCTGCACCTGGGTCGGGTCGGTCAGGCCGCCGGCGCCGCCGGTGGTGACGATCGGGATCTTGTGGCGCCGGCAGTGATGGATCATCGCCGCCTTGAACTTGATGCTGTCGATGGCGTCGATGACGTAGTCGTAGCCGCGCGCCGTGCCCAGATGGACGGTGAGGTTCTCGGTGGTGACGAAGTCATCGACGGGCCGGCAGTCGCAGTCGGGATTGATCTGTGCGATGCGCTCGGCCATGACCTCGATCTTCTTGCGCCCCACGGTGTCGCTGCGCGCCGGCAGCTGGCGGTTGACGTTGCTGAGTGCGACCTCGTCGAAATCGATCAGCGTGATCCGGCCGATGCCGCTGCGGGCGAGCGCCTCCGCCGCCCAGGAGCCGACGCCGCCGATGCCCACCACACAGAAGTGCAGCGTGGGCAGCAGCGCGTAGGCGCGGTCGCCGTAGAGACGCTGGATGGCGCCGAAGCGCTGATCGTAATCGGAGGGGGGCATGCCGCAGGTCCGTGTCGAATCAGATTGAAAATCGTTTCAGCCACCGCAAACACCGACAAAACCATATTCGCCACGAAACCCACGAAATCCACGAAAGCTATGATGGGGAAAACCGCCTCGACACACCTATGGGGTTTGTTCCACCGAGCATGTCCGTGTTCTCTGTGGCTGGTTTTCGCCTTAAACGACTTTCGTGGGTTTCGTGGATTTCGTGGCTAAAGCGGGTTTTGTCCGCGACAAGCTGGGTTCCAGGGCGCGTCATGATAGCGCAGGCGGCTGGCCGGCCGGCAGCCATACCTGCACGCGGGCGCCATCGAGCGTCGGGCTGCGGTCGATCTCGATCCGGCCGCCGTAGGCCGCGGCGATGTCGCGCACCATCGCCAGGCCGATGCCCTGGCCGGGCACGGTGCTGTCGGCGCGTACGCCGCGGCCGAGCACGGCGCCGCGCTGCGCCGGGTCCACACCGGGGCCGTCGTCCTCCACCGCGATCAGCAGTGCCGGACCGTGCGCGCCGTCATCGATCCGGGCGCTGGCCCGGACGCGTCGGTGCGCCCATTTGCAGGCGTTGTCCAGCAGGTTGCCGCACAGCTCCAGCAGATCGGACTCGTCGCAGCGGAACTGCAGGCTCGCGTCCGCCTCGAGCGCGAACTCCAGCCGGCGTTCGGCGTAGACCTTTTCCAGCGTCCTGACGATGCGCTGCAGGGCCGGGGCGATGGCCACCGGCGCGAGCAGGGTGGTGCGTCCGGAGGTGGCGGCGCGCTGCAGCTGGTAGTCCACGATCTGGCCCATGCGCTCCGTCTGTTCGCGCACCACGGCTTCCAGATTGTCGGGGTCGTGCTGCTGTGCGGCACCGCGCAGGACGGCGAGCGGTGTCTTCAGGCTGTGGGCGAGGTCGGCGAGGGCGTCGCGGTAGCGTGCCAGCCGGCCACGTTCGGTGCGCAGCAGGGCGTTGAGATTGTCGGTGAGGCCGCGCAGTTCGCGCGGGTAGCGGCCGGTGAGACCGTCCCGGGTGCCGGCTTCGACCGCGGACAGATCGCGTTCGGCGCGGCGCAGGGGCGCCAGTCCCCAGCGCAGCACCAGCCCCTGGGCGAGGAGCAGGCCCAGGGCGAGGGCGCCGAACCACACCCAGAGATTGTGGCGGAACCGGCTTACCTGGGCGAGATACGCTTCGGGCGATTCGCTCACCCAGAAACTGAAGCCGATGCTGCGCTCGCCGAGGTCCCAGGCGACGCCCAGTCCGAGGCGGAACAGCCGGATGTCCTCGCGCGAGGGGAGCCGGTCGAACTGCCAGACGCCGGGAGCCAGGTGCGGCGGCCGCGGCAGCTCCTGGCCGAGCAGCGAACTCGACTGCCACTCCGTCTCGCCGTCGTGGCGGATGATCTGCGCGTACAGCCCGGACCCGGGCCGGCGGAAGCGCTCTTCCGGTAAGTCGGCGGGCAGTTCGATGTCTCCCTGCGCGTTGAGGTCGGCCGCGGCCAGCATGCCGTAGATGTGCGCCTGCAGGCGTTCGCGCACGGCGGTCTCGGCGGAATCGCGGAACGCACGGTCGAGCGCCCAGCCCGCCAGCCCCAGGAAGGCGGCGAGCACCAGACTGGCCGCCAGCGTCAGGCGCGCGTTGAGCGACTGCATCAGTTGCCGCGCGCCAGGGCGAAGCGGTAACCGCGGCCGCGCACGGTCTCGATGGGATTCAGGCGGCTGTCGGGATCGAGCTTGCGGCGCAGGCGCCCGATGAACACCTCGATGACGTTGCTGTCCCGGTCGTAGTCCTGCTCGTAGAGGTGCTCGGTGAGATCGGTCTTGGAGACGACCTCGCCGGTGTGCAGCATCAGGTGTTCGAGCACCTTGTATTCATAGGTGGTGAGTTCCACCGGCCGGCCGTCGACCTGCACAGTCTGCGCGGCGGTATCCAGCAGCACCGGGCCGCACTGCAGGGTCGACTGTGTCCAGCCCGAGGCACGCCGCACCAGGGCGCGCAGGCGGGCCAGCAGCTCCTCCACCTCGAAGGGCTTCACCAGATAGTCGTCGGCACCGGCCTCCAGGCCCTCGACCTTGTCCTGCCAGCGGCCGCGGGCCGTCAGGATGAGGATGGGGAAGGCCCTGCCGGCGGCGCGCAGGCGCTTGATGACCTCGATGCCGGAAAGCTTCGGCAGGCCGAGATCCACCACGGCGATGTCGATGGGGTATTCGCTGCCCGCATACAGGCCTTCCTCGCCGTCGGCGGCGGTGTCGACGACGTAGCCCGCCTCCCGGAGGCGGTCGCGCAGCGGGTCGCGCAGTTGTTCTTCGTCTTCGATCAGGAGTACGCGCATGGTTCAACGGGCATCGAGATACAGCACCCGCACACGGCCGTCGGGCGTGAGCACCTTGACGCGGTAGACCGGCCGGCCGCCCTCGTCGCGGGGTTCGGCCGACAGCACCTGGCCGCCGGTGCGGCGCTCGGCCTCGCGGACGGCATCGGACAGGCCGCGGCCCGGCGCCTCGCGGCGCGGTTCGATGGCGCGCTGCCGGTCCTGGTCGGGGCGCTGATCCCGGTAGCGCTGTTCGTAACGCTCCGCGCCGCCGCCGGGGGGACGTCGTTCTTCGTAGCGGGGCGCGCGCCCGCGGTCGTCGCGGCCGGCCGGGGCCTCATAGCGGCCGCGGCCGTTGCGCGCGTCGTTGCCGTCGTCGTCGGGGCGCTTGGCCTGCGCTGCCGGCCATGCCAGCAGCAACGCCGCGGCGATCAGCAGGCCCTGGGCCAGCCTGTTCGGTTTCATCTGCGGTTCACCTGCCTCGTTGCCGGTCGATGGTACGGCCCGCGCCCGCGCCTGCCAAGCGAGCGGCTCACCAGGCCGGTTCGACGGCCACGCGCACCCGGATACGGTCGCCGGGGTCGTGGGGCATGCGGGTGACGTATTCCTGGCCCTGATAGCGGTAGGTCACATCGTAGCCTTCGATGCGTTCCTCTTCGCGGTAGTCCGCGACTTGCCGGCAACGCGTCTCGACCACGGTACTGTAGCCGTCCGGCGGGCTGTTCCGATAGCCGACATCGCGGCCGATCGAGCCGCCCAGCACCGCGCCGGCGACGGTGGCGACGTCGTTGCCGCGGCCCTTGCCGACCTGATTGCCGAGCACGCCGCCGATGATGCCGCCGAGGATCATGGGCGTGGCCGAGCGGTAGCCGCTGTGATAGACGGGCACCTCTTCGTCCCAGCATTCCTCGCGGGGTACGGTGACGCGCACGTGGCGGACGATGGGCTGGACCCTCACGACCTTGGCGTAGTCGTAATAGTCGCCGGTCTCGCGGTAGTAGCGGTCGCCGGCCTGGGCGGCGGGGTTGAAGGCCAGCGCGGCAACCGCGACGCCGAGCGCGATCAGGGGTATGCGTGCCGGTGTGTTCATCTTTCCGTCTCCTTGCCGTGCGCCCTGCCGGGCGCGGTTCGCTTTTGACGGTTTCAGGCTAGTCCCGCGGGCCTGAATGCGGCCTGAATGATCGGGGTTTTCCGTTCAGGCCGCATTCAGGGCGACGGGCGTAGCCTGAGACTGCACTCCCCGGACGGGAGCGGAACTGAAGGAGACAGGCTATGAAGACTTCGAAACTGACCCTGGCAGGCGTGGTGCTGGCAGTCGCGGCGCTGGCGGGGCCGGCGCCCGGTCATGCCGGAGAAGGCTACCGCTCCGATGGGATCGTCGCCGTACACTACCGCGATCATTACCGCGACCACTATCGCTACCGCGACCACCGCCGCTACGACCGGCGCTACGGCCATGCGTATGGCCGGCATTATGTTGCGCCACCGCACCGCCACTACCGGTCGTACTATTACGGCCCGCGCTACTACGCGCCGCGCTACTACGACGACGGACGCGGCATCTGGGACTTCACGCTGCGCTACCATTTCCACGACTGATGGAGCGCGGCGCCGGGGCGGGGATGTCCGGCGCGCCATCGCGGCGCGCCGGGGTGCATCGCGCTACAGCATGCGTCCGAGAACGTCCGCCTCGGCGCGGTCGAACAGGCGGTGCTTCAGCGCTCCGGCGACGTGCAGCACGACCAGCGCCAGGAGGGTGAAAGCGAATATCTCATGCACTTCCCCGGCCGCCTCGGCCATTTCTTTGCTGGGCGCGAACAGCGCGGGCAGCTGCAGCTTGCCGAACAGTGCGACCGGCTTGTCGGCGAAATTGCTCATGGCATAGCCGGCGAACGGCGTGGCGATCATGAGCAGATACAGTCCCAGCTTCGTGATTTTCGCCAGAGCGATTTCCCAGCCCTGCAGCGCACCGGGCAGCGCGGGCGGCTTCGCGATGTGACTCCAGCCCAGACGCAGCCACACCAGCACGAACACGATCACGCCGAAGGTCTTGTGGAAGGTATAGAGCTGCAGCCGGTTGGGCGCATCGTCCGGCAGTTCGTGCATGTACACGCCGACCGCGATCAGGCCCAGGATCAGCAGCGCCATGAACCAGTGCAGGAAGCGCGACAGGGGATGATAGCGGGGCGTGACGGCGTTCATGCGGATATCCTTCTGCGGAATGGGAAGGCGCCACTATAAACCTAATAAAACCATTGAGCCACGAAATCCACGAAACCCGCGAAAACTTAAAGCAGCCACGAATTTGAGATAGATTCCAGTCGGCTTTGAATGTTGGCGGATACCAAGCGGCACCGGCATCGGCACGCCGTTGATGACCACGCCATGCCTCAACAACAGTATTGATATCGTCCGTGCTTTCCGTGTTTTCCGTGGCCGCTTTTGGTTTTTGTGGGTCGCACTCAGGAACGCGGCGCATTCATCTGGCGGTAATATTCGCCGGCGCACACCGCGAAGGCGACGGAGACATTGAGGCTTTCGACAGCGCCAGTGCCGGGGATGCGCAGCGTCCGGTCCGCCAGTTCGAAGATGGGCGCCGACACGCCACGCTGCTCTGCGCCCATGATCAGCAGCGTGCGCGGCGCGAAGGCGTGCTGATACAGCGGCGTGCCGCGCTCGCCCGCGGTGGCGACCGCCTGGAAGCCGAGCTCCTGCAGCTGCTTGAGCTGCCGCGCCGCCTGGCGCAGGCGCACGATGCCGACCTGCTCGGCGCCGCCCTCGGCGACCCGGCAGGCCGATGGCGACAGCCGCGGCAGACGACCCTCGGCGCCGAGGATGAAGCGCACGCCGAAGTGGGCGCAGCTGCGTACGATGGCGCCGAGGTTGTGCGGGTTCTCCACACCGTCGAGATAGGCGAGCAGCTGCGGCCCCCGCCGTTCCTTCAGCAGCCCCAGCAGATCGTTGAACTCCAGCGGCGAACGCTCGCGCGCGAGCACGCACACGCCCTGGTGATGAATCGATTCGGTCAGCCGTTCCAGATCAGCGTCGCTGACGATGTGATAGGCGCGGCGCTTGGCCGCCGCCCAGCGCAGCATCTCCGCGAACTGCGGGATCAGACTCTCCTCCAGATAGATGCGGATGACGTCGTGCGGCCGCGCCCGCCACAGGGCGAGGCAGGCGGCGACGCCGAAATACTTCAGCTCGCGGCGCGCGCTCTCGGGCGGTGCGGACGTGCCGGGCTTCGCGCCGCGCGGCGCGGCGGTCGGCTTCGGGGTGCGCCGGGTGGTGTGCGCGGGACGGCGGGGTTTGCCGGGTGTGCTCATGGAAGGTTCCGCGATGTTGGTGCTGAGTTGAACGGTCGGTCGTCGCTGCCGTGCCGGAGACGGTCAGTCCCGCAACGGCGGCAGACCCTCGACCGCCTGCTTGGGACTGCCGTCCCGGCGGAACAGTCCCCAGTGTCCTTCGGCGGGCTCGATGCGTCCGAACTGCGCCGCGAGTTCCTGCGGCTTCCAGGGCGCATCGAAGGCCTCGAAGTAGGCGGGATTCTGCGTGGCTCCGGCGGGGAGGGCGCGCTCCAGCCCGCGCCAGAACGCCGCCTGCCGCGTCTCGTCGAACCCGCGTTCGGCGGGCGCGCTCGGCAGCCCGGTCTCCTTCACCAGAATGGGCTTGGGCGTGAGGCCGCGCAACCTCGCCACGACCTCGGCGACGAAGGCCACGGACTGTTCGACGTTCGCGGGATCGAACCAGGGCTCGAACATCGGGTGGATGTTCGGCATCAGCAGGTCCAGTTCGAGCAGGACGGCCGCATCGGGCGAATCGAAATAGTGCGCGAAGGGCTCGCTGGTTGTCAGCGGCACGCCGGGGAGGCGTTCGCGCACATAGGCCGCGGCAGCGCGCAGGTCGGCCGCCGTGTAGCGCTTCCAGAACAGGCCCTCGTTGCCGAGGATCAGCGTGATGACCTGGCGCGGGTAGCGCCGGGCCAGCCCGATGGCCCGGTCGAGTTCCGCACGGTCGCGCGGTTCCCAGACACCCACGGCGATGGCCTCGTAGCCGGCGGCCGCCGCGAGCGGCACGATCTGCCCCTGGCCGTCGCCCAGACCGTAGGTGATCAGGCCGGAGAAGTGCGGCCGCAGACGTCGCAGGTCGTCGGCGATGCCGTCCGCGGTCGCCGCGTGCGTGCGGCCCCCGTCGATGGAGAAGCTGCGCGGCACGTAGGCGATGAAACGCTGGGTCGCGAGCGCCGTCGCCAGCGGCATACGCTCGGGCCCGCCACCGCAGCCGGCGAGGGTGAGCAGGGTCGCGAGGGCGAGGGCGGACAGGATGCGGTCGAGGCGAGGCATGACGGTCAAGTGTCCGATCAGGGATGGAGCGCATTATCGTGGAAAAAACCCATTTCAGCCACGAAATCCACGAAACCCACGAAAATTATCTACACAAACCCAGCCAAGGAAAACACGGAACGCACGGACGATACCAATGCTTCGGAGAGACGGCCGGTTCGCGGGCGAAGCCCGCTCCTACAAATGTTTTCCGTAGTTCGGTTTTGTCCAAATAATTTTCGTGGGTTTCGTGGATTTCGTGGCTAAAAAAATCGTGGATTCCGTGGCTGAACGGTCTGCGGCACTGCGGTTAGAATGCGGGCATGGAACTGATCGACACCCATTGCCATATCGACGTCGCGGAGTTCGATGCCGACCGCGACGCCGTGCTCGCCCGGGCGCGCGCCGCCGGAGTCGCGCGCATGGTGGTGCCGGCGGTCACCGCGGAGGGCTGGGGCTTCCTCACCGATCTGTGCCGGCGCGAGCCGGGTCTCTTGCCGGCGCTGGGGCTGCATCCCGTGTACGTGGACCGGCACCGGGACGCGGATGTCGACGCGCTGGCGGAGTGGGTGGAGCGCGAGCGCCCCGTGGCCGTCGGCGAGATCGGCCTGGATCATTTCGTCGCCGGGCTCGACCGCGAGCGCCAGCAGCGCCTGTTCGAGGCCCAGCTGACCGTCGCGCGCGACTGCGGGCTGCCGGTGGTGCTGCATGTGCGCAAGGCGCATGACGCCATGCTGGCGACACTCAAGCGCATCCGCGTGAAGGGCGGCATCGCGCACGCCTTCAACGGCAGCCTGCAGCAGGCGGCGCAGTATATCGATCTCGGCTTCAAGCTGGGCTTCGGCGGCATGCTCACCTACGAGCGTTCCAGCAAGCTGCGGCGGCTCGCGCAGGCGCTGCCCCTGGAGGCGCTGGTGCTGGAGACGGACGCGCCCGACATGACCGTCGCCGCGCACCGCGGCGAGCGCAACAGCCCGGAATACCTTCCCGACTGTCTGCAGGCGCTGGCGGCCGTGCGCGGCGAGCCCCCGGAACACGTCGCCGAGCGCACCACGCGCAACGCCGTCGAGGTGCTGGGGCTGGCGGAGCACGCATGACACATCGGGGAGGAATGACATCGTGAAATGCGTCATCTACAAGGGCAGCCGCAGGGCGGATACCTATCTATACATCGAGCGCGAGGACGATTTCTCGCGCGTGCCGGAAGCGCTGCTGGGCATGCTCGGCCGCATGGAGCGGGTGATGGAGCTGGAACTCGCGCCGGGCAGGACGCTGGCGCAGGCCGATCCGGAGCAGGTGCGGCGGCTGCTGCGCGAGCAGGGCTACTACCTGCAGATGCCGCCGCCGAAGGAGGTGTCGCTGCAGTGATCCGCTACGCTGCCGGCACCCGGATCAACCCGCCGGACGGACGCTGCAGGACTGCAGATCCACGCTGCCGCCGTCGCGCAGCGCCTGGAAGTGGGTCCAGAACTTCTCGTCGATCTGTCTGAGCCTGGGACGCAGCTCCGGGTCGAGGAAGCGCGCCGCCGCCTTCGGACCCGCGTGATAGGCGGCATAACCGGCGCGGACGATGTCGTCGGGCTGCCCCGTCCGTTTCGCCACCGGCCGCGCGTACAGGCGCAGGTAGCGCAGCAGGATGCGGGTGCCGGCGTAAACGTTGTAGCCGGAATCGGTCTGCAGGCGTTCGACGTCGAAGATGCCGCGCCAGACGTGCGCATTGACCTGCATCATCCCGACGCTGCCGCTCGGCGAGCGGATGTGGGTGATCGTGTCCTGCTCGCGCACGTACTGGCGCCAGCAGCTCTCGATCAGCGCCGTCGCCGGCACCATGTAGCGGAAGACGTCCGCCTCGCCGCTTTCCAGCCTGACGCGGGCGGTTTCGCGGACGCGCACGGCGTCCAGCAGCCCGCCCACCACCGTGCGATACGCCACCAGCTCGTTCGCGCCCGGCACCCAGTGCTGCAGCCGCTGCGCGTACTGTTCGATCTCCTCGCCGAGCTCCTCCGCCTGGGCGGGCGGGATCAGGAAATCCAGCCAGCGCCCGCCGAGACCGTTCGGCACCGGCAGGGGCGGCAGCTCGCCCTCGTCGAAGAGTTCCTGCAGAAAGGGATCGGTCTCCCAGTCGTACCTGAGCGGGTCGCGCGGATCGTCCGGGTGGATGGCGCGCGCCAGCCGCCGCAGGCCGTCGGCCGATATCTCGATGCCCAGCCCCGGTGCGGTGTGGTCGAAAAAGAACAGCGCGTCGCCGGCATTCAGGAAGGACAGATACGGCAGCAGCCGCCCGCGCAGCCGATCGGTGCGCCCGGCGTCGATGACCAGCTGATGCAGGCTCTGCCATGCGTCGGTGAACAACGTCCGCACGGGATCGGGGCCGCCGCTCAGGCCTTCGCCGGCGAGCGTGGCGGCGATCTCGTAGCGGGTCTGCAGCAGCAGCTCCAGCAGACGCAGCCGGATGTCGGGATCGTGCACCTCCAGCCCCAGCGCCTTGACGATGTAGACCAGAAAGGCGTCGAAGTGCCGGCTCGCCTCGGCGAAGCGCGCGAGTTCCTCCGCCGTCAGCGGCGCCTCGGATGCGGCGATCCGGGGCGGCACCCCGGCGAGATAATGGTCGGGTACCTCGAAATGCAGCGGCACCACGAGACTGTCCGTTTCCAGCTGGGCCGCGCCGGTGCGCGCGCTGGCGAGCATGGCGTCGATCTCCGCCACGCGGCTGCCGGGGATGAAGTCGTGCAGCACCGCGGCCACCTCGGCGCGCGGCGGCTTGAGATCGATCTGGAAGGACTCCAGCGAGGGCCGCACGACGCGGCCCAGGAGTTTGCCGATCAATCCCGCGGCCAGGCCCCTGCCGCCGTGGGCATCCGTCAGCTGCAGGTCGAGAAGCCGGTAGCGCAGACGCTCGTCCTCGGTGATGTAGGGCTCGAGGGTGAATATCGCGTCGCCCTTCCAGTCCACGGGCGTCACGCAGGCGCCCAGCCACTGCGTGCCGTAGGTCACGCCGGCGCGGGCGGCGAGCCGGATCCGCCCGTCCACGACGCCGACGCGCAGATCGCCGAGACGCACCGTGCGGCAGGCGCCTTCGTGGAAGACTTCCGTGAGACCGCTGTCCTGCAGCCCGAGATCGTCGCGCAGCGATTCCTCGATCAGCGCGATCGGCACGCGCAGCGGCAGCTCCAGCGGGGCGGCCGGAACGCTCGCGGGCGCGGCGAGGACGGCGCCGCACAGGAGCAGCCCGGCGCGGGCACGGTGATGCCGCGACGCGCGCGGCGACGTGGGTGCGTATGCATGCATGTGGTGCGCGTGGCCGCTCGTGAATGAAAACGAATCGATGGGGTGCCGTCCGTCGGGCGCGACCCGGTGGTGCGATCGCCCCGCGCATATTTACGCCGGAACGCGTTCGGAATCCAGCGCGGCCATCGGGACCGCGGCCGGCGAAAAAAAACCCCGCCTCGTCGGCGGGGTTCAAAGTCTCGAAATCGCCCCCTGTTAACCACCACTTGGAGTTGCGCGAACCACATGGCAGTAAATCAGCGATCCGAGTACCGATATGCCCCAGGGCACGGACATGCCCTTCATGCTGGAAACGGGGGATATCGGGCCAGGGCCAAGCGGCCTTGGCGAAGCCATAGTCTAGCCTGCTTTGCCTCCGGCAGTGAGGGGGTCCCGCAGGTATTTTTTGGGCACCGGGGCGACCGACAGCTTAACAAACCGTTACCTGGATACAGTTTTACCAAATTGTCATGAATATTGTGTAATAACATGATATATAGCAGTTAATATAACTCTGAAGCGCCGGCGCGGTGGATCCCGGCGCCCCCGCGGCACGCGGTGAACCGTGACCGATCAGGGGCTTGGGAACGGTCCCGTCCAGGGCGCATGAGGACCGGCCGCGGACGGTCCGGGCGGGACGGACCCCGCCGGCAATGCCCTGCGGGGTGTGGGGGAGGGGGCGCAGCCGCCTGCGGTAGACTCTGGGTCTCTCCGCCGCGTCCCGGGGTGCTCCGCACATGACCACCTTGTATACCGTAGGCCACAGCCAGCGCACGCTGGACGACCTGATGAGCCTGCTGCACGCCGCGGGTATCGCCACGCTGGTGGACGTCCGGCGCAGGCCGCAGTCCGCGCGCTACCCGCATTTCAACGAAGACAGTCTGCGTGCCGCCGCGACCGCCGCCGGCATGCAGTACCACTGGGCCGGCCGGCAGCTGGGCGGCCAGCGCGCGCCGCTCGCCGGCTCGCCGCACCGGGCGCTGGGCGACGACGGTCTGCGCGGCTACGCGGACTACATGGACCAGGACGCCTTCGCCAAGGCGGCCGCGCAGCTGATCGGTCTGGCCCGGCGGGCGCCCACCGCGATCCTGTGCGCCGAGCGCGATCCGCTGCACTGCCACCGCTCGCTCATTGCCGATTACCTGACCCTGCAGGGCATCGAGGTGATCCACCTGCTGGATGCGGGTGTCTCGCGGCCGCATGCGCTGCGGCCCGAGGCACGCCGCGAGTCGGCGCGCCTGGTCTACGACCGGCACACGAGCGGCGAGCTGCCGCTCGGCCAGGATGAAGGATCGTTGGCCACGGAAGCACACGGAAACACACGGACGCGGCAATGACAGTGTGGCGCTGACATCGCGTCGGATCATTGAATGCCGGCATCGGCCACGCGAGGCCTTCCGCGGTTCCGCGTGTTTCCGTGGCCGATGCGGGTTTGCAAACGGGAGGTAACGACCATGCTCTGGAATCACAAGCCTGTGCAGATGCCCACGCCGGAGGAGGCACTGCCGGGGCGTACCGAAGCCATGCCGGTGCCCGAGCGGCATTTCGTCAACGGCCACCCGCTGACCCCGCCGTTTCCAGCCGGCATGGAACTGGCCCTGTTCGGCCTGGGCTGCTTCTGGGGTGCGGAGCGCAAGTTCTGGCAGATGCCGGGAGTCTATTCCACGGCCGTGGGTTACGCCGCCGGCTACACGCCGAACCCGACGTACAAGGAGGTCTGCTCCGGTCTGACCGGCCACAACGAGGTCGTGCGCGTGGTGTTCGATCCGGCGAAGATCGCCTACGAGGATCTGCTGCGCGTCTTCTGGGAGGCGCACGATCCCACCCAGGGGATGCGCCAGGGCAACGATGTGGGCACGCAGTACCGCTCCGGCATCTACGTGCATTCCGAGGCGCAGCGCAGGGCCGCGGAGGCCTCGCGCGACCGCTACCAGGCGGCGCTGACGGCGGCCGGCCGCGGCGCCATTACCACCGAGATCCTCGACGCGCCCGAGTTCTACTACGCCGAGGACTACCACCAGCAGTATCTCGCCAAGAACCCCGGCGGCTACTGCGGTCTGGGCGGACTGCCGGTGCCCTATCCCGCGGAGGCGGAGGCCTGATCCGGCCGCGTCACTCGCCGGCCTCCTCGAACCGCAGCTCCAGCGTCAGCCGGCCCACGAAGTACGCCCGGATGTCCACGGCCCCGGTCCGCGCGCTCACCTCCAGGCCGCGCTGCGGCGGCGGTTCGAGCCCCGTCCAGGCGAGCCGCTCCGCGGGATAGCGGATCAGCAGCTGCAGTTCCATGGGAAAGTAGCCGTCCAGGAAGCGCCGGTGGTACGGGCCGCTGCGGATGGCGTAGCGGCCGTCCTCCAGGCGGTGCAGGATCCTCACGTCGGCGCCGACGCAGACATGCGCGCCGGCCCGGACGCCGCGCAGCTGCACGGTCTGCCCCTCCACCCAGGCCTCGCGCACACCCTCGCGCACGCGGATGTGCAGATCGCGCAGGGCCGCGTAGTCGTAGCGGATCTCCACGGCCTCCACGGCGTCCAGCCCCGCCTGGCACTGGGCCATACGCACCCAGCCGTCGTCGAGGCTCTGCGGTGCGATGTGCAGCTCCGAACGGGTGACCAGCGCCGGCGGCATGTCGGGCAGGAACGCCAGTTCCCCCTCGTTGACCTCGCGCAGGCGTTCGATGTCCTCGTCCGCCACGAAAGGCCCGGGCTCGGTGGCCGCAGCGGCGGGCGCCCCGCCCAGCAGGGCGAAGGCAAGCACCGCGCGAGGCAGGGGGCCGCCCATCAGACGTCGGGCAGGACCATGGCCGGCGGACGCCGTCCGGGACGGTCCTCGTCCTCCGGCGGCCGGTGGTCGCGGTCCCGTTCGTCGCGCGGCACGGGGTGGGGCGGGCGCGGGTGGAACGGCGGGGCGATGCCATAGGGTGCGGTCGGCACGACGATGACGCGCTCCGGCGGGGGCGCTTCCGGCGCGGGCGGGGTCGCCGGCCGTGACGGCGCCCGCGCGGCCTCGCGGGCCAGCCGCGCGGCTTCCAGCCCGCCCGCCACGGCGCGGATGGTGTCGAGGCGCGCGGGGTCGGTTTCCGCCGGCGCCGGCGGCTCCAGTTCCAGGGTCTTCAGCTGCCGGACCGGACCGGCCGGCGGGGACTGGCTGAAGTGGCGCACGCCGTCGGCATCGACCCAGGTCATGATGCGTTCGGCGGTTGCCGTGCCGGCCCCGGACAGCAGAACGGCGGCGGTCAGTGTGGTGGAAAGGATGGTCCGCATTGCCCGGCCTCGTCTATGGATATGGGGCGCGGGTCCACCCGCGAACCATGCGAACGGAGTATACTGCGCGGCATCGGCAACCGCCCGTCACAGGTCCCGATCGATGGATTTCCCCGCCCGTATCATGCCCGAACTGCTGCTCTGGCCGGCCACCGCGCTGGCCGCGCTGTGGCTCGCCTGGGCGGCGTGGCGCATGCCGCGCGAGCGTCTGGCGGACAACGGCTTCACCCATGTGCTGTTCGGCGCCAGCGTCGGCGTGCTGATTCTGTGGAGTCTGCATGCCGGCGTGCCGCCGGTGTTCAACTTCCATCTGCTCGGCGTGACGGCGCTGACGCTGATGCTCGGCTGGCATTTCGCCTCGCTGGCGGTCGCCCTGGTGCTGATCGGCATCACCCTGAACGGCCAGGCCGAGTGGGCGAGCTTCGGCGTGAACTTCCTGGTGATGGGCGGCATCCCGATCGCCCTGACCTGGCGGCTGCTGCAGCTGGCGCAGCGGCGCCTGCCGCACAATTTCTTCATCTATGTCTACGTCAACGCATTTCTCGCCGCCGGCCTGTCGATACTCGCCGCCGCCGGCATCGGTGCCGGCCTGCTGTGGCTGACCGGCGCCCAGACCGCCGCCTGGCTGGGGCATCAGTATCTGCCGTACTTTCCGCTCATGTTCTTCTCCGAGGCGGTTCTGAACGGCATGGTGATGACCCTGATGGTGGCGCTGCGTCCCGCCTGGGTCTGCAGTTTCGACGACGAACTCTACATCAACGGAAAATGACCGCCGCATCCGCCGACAAGGCGATGCGCCTGCCGCATGGGACACATCCACGCTCCGGCCAGCCATGACCGCGCCTTCGCCATCGGCATCGCGCTCAACCTCGGCTTCGTCATCGCCGAAGGCATCGCCGGCTGGTACGGCGATTCGCTCGCGCTGCTGTCCGATGCCGGCCACAACCTCAGCGACGTGCTGAGCCTGCTGCTCGCCTGGGGCGGCAGTTATCTGACCGCGCGCGCCGCCACCGAGCGACGCACCTACGGTCTGCGCCGCAGCTCCATCCTGGCGGCGCTGATGAACGCCGTCATCCTGCTGATGGTGATCGGCGCGCTCGGCTGGGAGGCGATCGCCCGGCTGAGCGAGCCCCGCGCACCGCACGGCATGGTGGTGATCGTGACGGCCGCGCTCGGCGTGGTCGTCAACACCGCCACGGCGCTCATGTTCATGCGCGGCCGCCACGGCGACCTGAACATCCGCGGCGCCTTTCTGCACATGGCGGCGGATGCGGCCGTGTCGCTCGGCGTGGTGATCGCCGGCGTGCTGATCCTGTTCACGGACTGGTACTGGCTCGACCCGCTGATGGGCCTGGTGATCGTCCTGGTGATCGCCGTCAGCAGCTGGCAGCTGCTGCGCGAGTCGCTGGACCTGGCCCTGGATGCGGTCCCGGGGTCCATCGATCCCCTCGCGGTGGAGCGCTATCTGGGCGGGCTGCCCGGGATCGACGGCGTGCATCACCTGCACATCTGGGCGATGAGCACCACCGAGGTGGCCCTGACCGCACACCTGGTGAAGCGCGACGGCCGCCTCGACGACTGCTTCCTCCGGCGCGTGCACGACGAGCTGCACGACCGCTTCGGCATCGGCCATGCGACGCTGCAGCTCGAAGCCGGCACCGACGGCGAGCACTGTCCGGCCACGCACCCGGTCGGGCACGCGGCGGTTCCCCATATCCACTGATTTCAACTTCGCTGCACAAGGCTCCTGAACGATGGCAAGCGCCTCACGACGCAACTCGCTCTATTACCGGCTCACTCCCTTTCTCCGCTGGCGTTCCCTGGTCACCCGGGAAAATCTGCGGTCCGACTTCTCCGCCGGCCTGACCGGCGCCATCGTGGTGCTGCCGCAGGGCGTCGCCTTCGCAGCGATCGCCGGCATGCCGCCGGAGTACGGCCTGTACGCCGGCATGATCCCGGCCATCGTCGCGGCGCTGTTCGGCTCGTCCTGGCATCTGGTCTCGGGGCCGACCACCGCCGCCTCGCTGGTGCTGTTCTCCGCGCTCAGCGCCTTCGCCGAGCCGGCCAGCCCGCAGTACGTGCAGCTGGCGCTGACGCTGACCTTCATGGTCGGCATCATCCAGCTGGTGATGGGGCTGGCGCGGCTGGGCGTGCTGGTGAACTTCATCTCGCACTCGGTGATCATCGGCTTCACCGCCGGTGCCGCGCTGTTGATCGCCGCCAACCAGCTCAAGCATTTCCTCGGCGTGTCGGTCGAGCGCGGGCTGCATTTCCACGAGACGCTCGTGGCGGTGGGACGGCAGATCACGGACATCAACCCCTACGTCACCGCCGTCGCATTCACGACGCTGCTCGTCGGCATCCTGATCAAGAAACTGGCACCGAAGCTTCCGTACATGATCATCGCCATGGTGATCGGCAGCGTCCTCGCGGTGATCCTGGACATGCTGTTCGGCGCCGACCGCACCGGCATCCAGACCGTCGGCGCGCTGCCGGCCAGCCTGCCGCCGCTGTCCGCGCCGACCTTCGACCTGGCGACCATCAAGAACCTCGCGCCGGCGGCCCTGGCCGCGACGCTGTTCGCGCTCACCGAGGCCGTGTCCATCTCGCGCTCCATCGCGCTCAAGAGCGGCCAGCACATCGACGGCAACCAGGAGTTCTTCGGCCAGGGTCTGTCGAACATCGCCGGCAGCTTCTTCTCCGGCTACGTGGCGACCGGCTCGTTCAACCGCAGCGGCCTGAACTACAGCGCCGGCGCCAGGACCCCCATGGCGGCGGTGTTCGCCGGCGGCCTGCTGATGGTGATCGTGGTGCTGGTCGCGCCCTACGCGGCCTATCTGCCCAACGCCGCCATGGCCGGCATCCTCATGCTGGTGGCCTGGGGCCTGATCGACTTCCATCACATCGCCCAGATCCTGCGCGCGAGCAAGTCCGAGACCGCCATCCTCGCGACCACCTTCTTCGCCACCATGTTCCTGGAACTGGAGTTCGCCATCTTCCTCGGCGTGATGCTGTCGCTGGGTCTGTACCTGAAGCGCACCTCGCAGCCGGCCGTGCACGTGCGCGTGCCCGACCCGCATCAGGAGAAGCGCAAGTTCGCCACCGACCCGGCCCTGCCGGAGTGCCCGCAGCTGCGCATCGTGCGCATCGACGGCTCGCTGTTCTTCGGCGCCATCAACTACGTGCAGGAACGCCTGCGGGAATTCGAGGAGCAGCATCCCGAGCAGAAGCATCTCGCCATCGTCGCCTCCGGCATCAACTTCATCGACCTGGCCGGCGGCGAATTCCTGGTCAAGGAGGCGAAGCACCGGCGCAAGATCGGCGGGCAGCTGTACCTCATCCGCGTGAAGGAGAGCGTGTGCGGCGAGTTCAAGCGCGCCGGCTTCATAGACGAACTCGGCCGCGAGAACATCTTCAACGGCAAGACCGAGGCCATCTGGCAGATCTTCCAGCGCCTGGACAAGGACATCTGCGCGCGCTGCCGCAAGCGGGTGTTCGTGGAGTGTCAGAGCCTGCCGCCGCCGGTGGGGGAGGGGGAGCGATAACGATGTTGCCTCTCTGTTATCGCTAGGCGTGCAGTAGCGGTCGTTTCAATCCGCGCCTGCTCATTATTGGCGTGGACGGTAGGCCCAATGTTGCAGGGTGGAGATGTGGATGGGATCTGTTTCGGGCATGGCGTAGCTGCCAGCATTGCCGGTAAGATAATGGCGGCATTGAACGGAGGGTTTCGTCATGGCTGTGACCCTTGAAGAACTGGAAGCGCAGGCGCTGAAGCTCTCGACCAAGGAACGTAGCGAACTGGTCCAGCGCCTGATCGTCAGTCTGGATGGAGAGCCGGAAGGTACGCCCGAAGAAATTGCCAAGGCCTGGGAAGACGAGATCGCACGGCGGGTGGCGGACATGGATGCGGGGCGAACGAAATGGAATTCACTGGAGGAAGTCATGACCGAGGCGCGTGCGAGGATCAAGACTGCGGAGGCGGATGCGGATAAGTCTTAGCGACGAGGCCAAAGCCGATGGCCAGGATGCTGTCGACTAGTATATAAACGAAGGAGCGTTTTCCGCAGCCAGCGCGTTTGTCGGTGAGCTCGAACATACGTTGCGCCTGCTCCAGCAATTTCCCGAGATGGGTGTGTCCAGTCGATACAGCACGCGCCTGCTATCGTTGCAGACGTTCCCGTATTCCCTTCCGCGCGTGCGGAGAACACAGCAGCCCGGACCTCGTCAACCAGTTCCGCATTGGTTCATCCCCGCACATGCGGGGAACACTAGCAAACGCGGCCTAATAAGGCGGGAGGAGTCCATTTCATCACTCCTTCAATGAGGCCGCGGCATATCGCCGCGGAATACCGCTTCTTCCAGCCAATCCAGAAAAATCCGTAATTCTGCTTCAATGAGGCCGCGGCATATCGCCGCGGAATACCCAGTGCCTGCAGGACGTATCGGACGAGGCAGAGGCGCTTCAATGAGGCCGCGGCATATCGCCGCGGAATACGCTGCGGGATCTGATTCACGCATCAGTATTTGC
>JAJJPM010000064.1:0-4196 GCA_032907525.1 Gammaproteobacteria bacterium | reverse complement strand
CGGGACCGTCGGAGCGCCGGGCCCGCGCATGAGGTGATTCTGCACGGGTGCGGACCCACGTTATCCGGCTGCCGGCCGGGCATTCGGAGGACATCCTATGACCGCCAAAGACATCCGCTTCGGCGACGAGGCGCGCCAGAGCATGGCGCAGGGCGCGCGCATCCTGGCGCGCGCGGTGAAGGCGACGCTCGGGCCGCGCGGCCGCAACGTCGTGATGCAGAAGGCCTTCGGGGCGCCCGCGATCAGCAAGGACGGCGTCTCCGTGGCCAAGGAGATCGAACTGGAGGATCCGTTCGAGAACATGGGCGCGCAGATGGTCCGCGAGGTGGCCGCGCACACCTCCGACGTGGCCGGCGACGGCACCACCACCGCGACCGTGCTCGCCGAATCGATCTTCACCGAAGGCCTGAAGGCGGTCGCGGCCGGCATGAATCCCATGGATCTCAAGCGCGGCATCGACGCCGCGGTGGACGCCGCCGTGGCGGCGCTGCAGTCCTTCGCCGTGCCCTGCACCGACAATACCGCCATCGCCCAGGTCGGCACGGTGTCGGCCAACGGCGACGAGGAGGTCGGCCGGCTGATCGCCGACGCCATGGCCAAGGTCGGCAAGGAGGGCGTGATCACCGTGGAGGAGGGCTCCGGCCTGGTCAACGAGGTGCAGGTGGTGGAGGGCATGCAGTTCGACCGCGGCTACCTGTCGCCGTACTTCATCAACAAGCCGGACAGCATGACGGCGGAGCTGGAGGACGCGCTCGTCCTGGTCGCCGACCGCAGGCTGTCGAACATCCGCGAGGTGCTGCCGCTGCTCGAGGCCGTCGCCCAGTCCGGCAGCCCGCTGCTGCTGATCGCGGAGGAGGTCGAGGGCGAGGCGCTCGCGACCCTGGTGGTGAACGCCATCCGCGGCATCATCAAGTGCGTGGCGGTGAAGGCGCCGAGCTTCGGCGAGCGGCGCAAGGCCATGCTCGCCGACATCGCCGTCGTCAGCGGCGCGACCCTGATCGCCGAGGAGGTCGGCCTGACGCTGGAGAAGGCCACGCTGGAGCACCTCGGCAAGGCCACGAAAGTCATCGTCGACAAGGACCACACCACCCTGGTCGGCGGCGGCGGGCGTCCCGCCGACATCCAGGCGCGCATTGCGCAGATCCGCCGGCAGATCGACGACGCGGCCTCGGACTACGACAAGGAGAAACTCCAGGAGCGCCTGGCCAAGCTGGCCGGCGGCGTGGCGGTCCTCAAGGTCGGGGCGGCCACCGAGACGGCCATGAAGGAGAAGAAGGACCGCGTCGAGGACGCCATGTACGCCACCCGCGCGGCGGTCGAGGAGGGCGTCGTCCCCGGCGGCGGCGTCGCCCTGGTGCGTGCCCGGCAGGCGCTGGTCGAGCGCGGGCTGGCCGGCGCCAACCACGATCAGGACATCGGCATCCACATCGTGCTGCGCGCCATGGAGCAGCCCTTGCGCGACATCGTCGCCAACGCCGGCCTGGAACCCTCCGTCATCCTCAATCGCGTGAAGGAGGGCGCCGGCGCCTTCGGCTACAACGCCCAGAGCGGTGAGTTCGGCGACATGATGGCGATGGGCGTGCTGGACCCGGCGAAGGTGGTGCGGGTGGCGCTGCAGAACGCCGCGTCCATTGCCGGCCTGATGATCACCACCGAGGCGATGATCGCGGAAAAGCCGGCGCCTCCGGCAGCCGCGGCGGTGCCCGGTGCCTGGCAGGAGCCCGGCTTGGTCTGAGCGTGACCTGGGTCAAGCCGTTCCCGCCGGCGGGCCGCGCGGCGGGTACTACACTGACTGTGACCGGCGGGTGCTCGCCGGAAAGGATCGTCGTCGATGCGACGGAACTATGACATCAGATTCTGCAGTGTGAGGTGGCAGTCATGCGCAAATCCGAAGTGAAGTCTTCCGGCAGTCACTCCAAATCGAATCCGGGCTCCGGTCCGGGGCGGAAGGGCGGGGCGCCGGCCGCGCCGGATGTCGATCCCGATCTGCGCCGCCGGATGATCGCCGAGGCCGCCTATTTCATGGCGGAGCATCGCGGTTTCCAGGGCGGCGATCCGGTCCAGGACTGGCTGGAGGCGGAGGCCGAGATCACGGTCATGCTGGGCGGCGGCGAGGCGGCCAGCGCCGAAGAGACGGCGGCTTACCGGCGCCTGCGCGACGAGGTCGGCAAGGCCCTGTCGCAGGTGCAGGACAGGATCGATGCCGCGGCCGTCAAGGGCGCCTTCGAGCGGGGCATGGCCGAACTCAGGCATCTGGAAGGCGTTTCGGCGGAGGCCATGCAGCGCGCGGCCAATGCCCTGCGCGAGGACATGCGGCGCGCGGCCGAGCGGATGGGGCCGTCGTGGGAGCACTTCACCGAAAACAGCGCCGGGCTGTTCTCGGTCTGGAAGGACCGCAGCCGGGACTTCCTGGGGCGCTCGGCCGATGCGGTGCGCCAGTGGCTGCATCTGGAGCATCGCGGGGCGAAGCACTAGGGACTCTAGGGACTAGGGGCTAGGGACTAGGGGCTAGGGGCTAGGGACTTCTGATCGATTCGTCGCGCCGTCATTGCGAGCGAAGCGAAGCAATCTCCTTCGACGGCAGATCAGGAGCTTGGAGATTATTCGCTGCGCTCACCCCTGCGGAGCCGCGAGGTCCACCATGTCGATAGGCGAACTGTGCAACCGCGAGGTGATCGTCGTCGAGCCGGAGGCGTCGGTGCGGGCGGCCGTCGCGCTGATGCGGGACTTCCACGTCGGCGACCTCGTCGTGGTGGAACAGCGCGGCGCCGAGCGCGTGCCGGTCGGCATCCTGACCGACCGCGACGTCGTCATCGAGGTGCTGGCCGAGGACGTCGATCCGCAGTCCGTCGCCGTCCGCGACGTCATGAGCGACACCCTGATCACCGCCCGCGAGGACGAGGATCTGATCGATGTCGTCGGACGCATGCGTCTCCACGGCGTGCGCCGCGTGCCGGTCGTGAACGCCGGGGGCGGACTCGAAGGCATCCTCGCCGTGGACGACATCCTGGAACTGCTCGCCGAGCAGACGAACGGCCTCGCCGGCCTGGTGCATGTCGAGCAGGAACGCGAGCGCGAGCGCCGCTCGCGGCCCTGAGGCTTTGTCGATGATCGCCTTGGTAATGGCCACGGAACCACACGCAAAGACACGGAAGTTGTCAGGACGTCGTGTTCTTTTCCGCGCTTTTCCGTGTGGTTCCGTGGCTGAAGACCCGGCGGCCAGATCGTCGACAATGGGAGAATAAACATGTCCGCTCGCATCCATGCGCCGCAGGTCGGCGCGCCCGATCCGGAACTCGAGAACTCGCCCTTCGCCGAGGAGACCGACGAGGATTACGAGGTGCTGCGCCTCGAGGTGCCCGGCGAACCGGTGTGCTACTTCAACGGCGTGAGTTACGGGCACGACAGCTACGTCTGCAGCGGCAGCACCCTGATGCGCTGCGATTACGGCATCTGGGTGCGCATGGGCTCCTGCGATCCCGACAATCCCTGAGGGCGCGGTACGCGCCGGGAGGAGACCGGCCATGTCCCTGGATCTCGACCCCATCGTGCTCAACTGGTACCGGCATCTCGACAAGGGCCAGGAGTTCCGCGTCGTCGCCGTCGACGAGGACGCGGCCACTGTCGATCTCCAGTACTTCGACGGCACGCTCGACACCGTCGATCTCGACGCCTGGTACGAACTCGACATCGAGGCGATCGAGCCGCCGGAGAGCTGGGAGGGCGCGCTCGATGTCGCCGAGGCCGACGATCTCGCCGGCGGCATCGCCGACACCACGCCCGACGACTGGCGCGCGCCCGGCAATGAACTGCGTCATCCCGACGAACGCGAGCCGCTGATCGGGAACGAGGAGGCCGACGACTGGCAGGAAGGCAGGATGCACGAAGAGCCCTGGGAAGGGGAGCGCTGAGGGGCGGCGCGCAGGGAGAGTGACCGTATACCATCATCGGGATCGACCTGGGCACCTCGAACTCCGCGGCCGCCGTGCTCAAGGGGCTGCCGGTGTTCGGCAGCGAGCGGCGCGGCGATCTGAATCTGCGCATCGACCTGCGCGTGCCCGAGCGGCCCGGCCGCGAAGAGCGCGAACTGTACGCGCGCCTGCGCAAACTCCGGGAGAAGGGCGGCGGAGACCTGGGGTGAATGGCACTTACTTGAGCCGATGTCTCGAAAAAATTGGCCACGGAACCCACGGAAC
>JAJJPM010000063.1:0-18677 GCA_032907525.1 Gammaproteobacteria bacterium | reverse complement strand
CGAGGAAAGATCTTCTTCCTTTGCCCCGGCCCTAGAACCTAGGACCTAGACCCTGGGGTTTTGAAATGGCAAACCAGAGAATTCGTATCCGCCTGAAGGCCTTCGATCATCGTCTGATCGACCAGTCAGCGCGTGAAATCGTCGAGACGGCCAAGCGCACCGGCGCGCAGGTCCGCGGGCCGATCCCGCTGCCGACCAAGATGGAGCGCTTCACCATCCTGATTTCGCCGCACGTCAACAAGGATGCGCGCGATCAGTATGAGATCCGCACCCACAAGCGCCTGATGGACATCGTCGATCCGACGGACAAGACCGTGGATGCGCTGATGAAGCTGGATCTGGCTGCCGGCGTGGATGTGCAGATCAAATTGAATTGAACGAGGCCGTAGGAGCGGCCTGAGCCGCAGACGGCTTCCGCTCCTGCAGGGGTAATTGACATGACAATCGGTGTCGTAGGACGTAAAGCAGGCATGACGCGAGTCTTCACGGAAGACGGCGCATCGGTGCCCGTGACTGTGATCGAAGTGGAGCCGAACCGCGTGGCCCAGCTCAAGACCGTGGAGACCGACGGCTATCGCGCCGTGCAGGTCACCGTGGGTACGCGCCGCGCCACGCGTGTGACCAAGCCGATGGCCGGCCACTTCGCCAAGGCCAGCGTGCAGCCCGGCCGCGGCCTGTGGGAGTTCCGTCTCGCCGAGGGCGAGGGCGCGGATCTGGCGGTGGGTGCCGAGATCAAGGCCGACATGTTCCAGGCCGGCCAGAAGGTCGACGTGACCGGCACCACCATCGGTAAGGGCTTCGCCGGCGCCATCAAGCGCCACCACTTCACCATGGGCGACGCCACCCACGGCAACTCGCTGTCCCACCGCTCCGCGGGCTCGATCGGCCAGAACCAGTCGCCGGGCCGCGTGTTCAAGGGCAAGAAGATGGCCGGTCATATGGGCAACGTGCGCCGCGCCGCGCAGAACCTCGAAGTGGTGCGCGTGGACGCCGAGCGCAATCTCATTCTGGTCAAGGGCGCAGTGCCCGGGGCCAAGGGCGGCGATCTGATCGTCCGTCCGGCGGTCAAGGGTTAAGGGGGCGCAGAGATGGAACTGCAGGTCAAAGGTGGTAAGTCCGTCGCCGTCTCCGACGCGACCTTCGGACGCGAATTCAACGAGGCCCTGGTCCACCAGGTCGTGACGGCGGTGCTGGCCGGCGCCCGCCAGGGCACCAAGGCGCAGAAGACCCGTTCCGACGTCAGCGGTGGCGGCGCCAAGCCGTGGCGGCAGAAGGGGACAGGACGCGCGCGTTCTGGTACCATTCGCAGCCCGCTGTGGCGGGGCGGCGGCACGACCTTCGCCGCGCGTCCGCGCGACTATTCGCAGAAGGTCAACAAGAAGATGTATCGGGGTGCGATGGCTTCGATCCTGTCGGAGCTGGTGCGCCAGGACCGTCTGGTCGTGGTGGAATCCTTCGCGGTGTCCGCCCCCAAGACCAAGGAGCTGGTCGCCAAGCTCAAGGACATGGAGCTTGACGACGTGCTGATCGTCAACGACGACGCCGATATGAATCTCTATCTCGCCGCGCGCAATCTGTATCACGTGGGCGTGTGCGATTCCGTGAGCGCTGACCCGGTCAGTCTGGTCGGCTTCGGCAAGGTGCTGATGACGGTGGATACGCTGAAGCGCTTCGAGGAGAGGCTGGCATGAGTGACGCGCGTTTGATGAAGGTGCTGCTGGCGCCGTTGATGTCCGAGAAGACCGCGCGGCTGGCCGATCGCAACCGTCAGTATGCGTTCAAGGTGGTGTCGGACGCGACCAAGCCGGAGATCCGCCAGGCCGTCGAGATGCTGTTCGACGTGAAGGTCACCGGCGTGCAGGTGTCCAACGTGCGCGGCAAGATCAAGCGTTTCGGCCAGACCTTCGGCAAGCGGTCCGGCTGGAAGAAGGCGTTCGTGACGCTGGCCGAGGGCAGCGACATCAACTTCATGGGAGCCGAGTGATCGCCTGCGGGCGCGTCGCTCAACTGAGCAAGGTTTTGAGTAATGGCTATCGTTAAAGCAAAACCGACTTCCGCGGGCCGTCGCTTCGTCGTCCGTCCGGTCACCGAGGGTCTGCACAAGGGCGAGCCCTTCGCGGCGCTGGTCGAGAAGAAGACCAAGACGGGTGGCCGCAACAACGACGGGCGGATCACCACCCGTCACAAGGGCGGCGGTCACAAGCAGAAGTACCGCGTGATCGACTTCAAGCGCAACAAGGACGGCATCGCCGGCCGCGTCGAGCGCCTGGAATACGATCCGAACCGCAGCGCGCACATCGCGCTGGTGCTGTATGCGGATGGCGAACGCCGCTACATCCTCGCCCCGAAGGGCCTGGAAGTCGGTATGCCGGTACTGTCGGGCGTGGACGCGCCGATCAAGCCCGGCAGCGCGATGCCGTTGCGCAACATCCCGGTCGGCACGCAGGTGCACAACATCGAGCTGAAGGCCGGCAAGGGCGGCCAGATCGCCCGCAGCGCCGGCGCCTCGGCGCAGCTGGTCGCACGCGAAGGCGACTACGCCACATTGCGCGTGCGCTCGGGCGAGATGCGCAAGGTGCATTGCGAATGCCGCGCCACCATCGGCGAGGTCGGCAATTCCGAGCACAACCTGCGCTCGCTGGGCAAGGCGGGCGCCAAGCGCTGGCGCGGTGTCCGGCCCACCGTGCGCGGCGTGGTCATGAATCCGGTCGACCACCCGCACGGCGGCGGCGAAGGCCGTACCTCGGGCGGCCGCCACCCGGTGTCGCCGTGGGGCATGCCGACGAAGGGCTACAAGACGCGCAAGAACAAGCGCACCGACAGCATGATCGTCCGCCGGCGTAACAAGAAGTAAGCATTGAGAGGTCGTAAACGTGCCACGTTCAGTGAAAAAAGGGCCTTTCGTTGATCTTCACCTCGCCAAGAAGGTGGAAGAGGCCGTTGCTACGAACAGCAAGAAGCCGATCAAGACCTGGTCGCGCCGTTCCATGGTGATGCCGGATATGGTCGGTCTGACCATCGCCGTGCACAACGGGCGGCAGCATGTGCCGGTGCTGGTCAACGAAAACATGATCGGTCACAAGCTCGGCGAATTCGCGGCGACCCGTACCTTCAAGGGTCACGCGGCCGACAAGAAATCGAAGTAAGGGAGACATCCGATGCAAGTCAGTGCCAAATTGCGTTTTGCGCGGATTTCGCCCCAGAAGTGTCGCCTCGTGGCCGACCAGGTCCGCGGCCTGCCCGTAGAGCGTGCGCTGCAGACGCTGATGTTCAGCAACAAGAAGGCGGCCGGCATGGTCCGCAAGGTGCTGGAATCGGCGATCGCCAACGCCGAGCACAACGAGGGCGCCGACATTGACGAGCTGAAAGTCGCCGCCATCTGCGTCGACGAGGGCCCGACCATGAAGCGCATGCACGCGCGCGCCAAGGGCCGCGGCAACCGCATCATCAAGCGCATGAGTCACATCACCGTGACGGTGGGCGACAGGAAGTAACGCCAGAATCAGCGGTAGCATTCAGGGCTCGGCCCCGCAGGGCGGATCCCGTAAAACTGGATACGAGAGAGAACTCGGAATGGGTCAGAAAGTACATCCAACAGGCATTCGCCTGGGCATCGTCAAGGGCTGGACGTCCACGTGGTTCGCGGACTCCCGCAACTATGCCGACTATCTGAACAAGGACCTCGAGGTCCGCGACTTCCTCAAGAAGAAGCTCGCGCACGCCTCGGTGAGCCGCATTCAGATCGAGCGCCCGGCGCGCAATGCCATGATCACCGTACACACGGCCCGTCCCGGCATCGTGATCGGCAAGAAGGGCGAGGACATCGAGGCGCTGCGCAAGGAAGTGTCCGCGAAGATGGGCATTCCCGTGCACATCAACATCGAGGAAGTGCGCAAGCCCGAACTCGATGCACAGCTGGTCGCCGAGAGCGTGGCCCAGCAGCTGGAGCGCCGCATCATGTTCCGCCGCGCCATGAAGCGCGCCGTGACCAATGCCATGCGCCTGGGCGCCCAGGGCATCCGGATCAACGTCGCAGGCCGCCTGAACGGCGCCGAGATCGCGCGCAGCGAGTGGTACCGCGAGGGCCGCGTGCCGCTGCACACCCTGCGCGCCGACATCGACTACGGTTTCGCGGAAGCGCGCACCACCTACGGTGTCATCGGTGTGAAGGTCTGGATCTTCAAGGGTGAAGTGTTCGACTCCGCGGACCAGTCCGCCGAGGCGGAGCCCGCGAAGAAGGCGGCGGGCAATTAAGGGGAGCAGTTAAACCATGTTGCAGCCGAAAAGAACCAAATTCCGCAAGCAGCACAAGGGCCGCAATACCGGCCTGGCGACGTCGGGCAATCGTGTGAGCTTCGGTGAGTTCGCGCTCAAGGCGACCACCCGCGGCCGCGTGACCGCGCGCCAGATCGAGGCGGCGCGCCGCGCGATCACCCGCCACGTCAAGCGTGGCGGCAAGATCTGGATCCGCGTGTTCCCCGACGTGCCGATCACCAAGAAGCCCCTGGAAGTGCGTATGGGCAGCGGCAAGGGCAACGTCGAATACTGGGTGGCCCGGATTCAGCCCGGCCGCGTGCTGTATGAAATTGAAGGTGTGACGGAAGAGATCGCCCGCGAGGCCTTCCGCCTGGCCGCGGCCAAGCTGCCGGTGCAGACCACCTTCGTGACCCGGACGGTGATGTGATGAACGCGACTGAACTGAGAGCCAAGACCGCCGCGGAGCTGCGCGAGGAACTGAAGGGTCTGCTGCGCGAGGAATTCAACCTGCGCATGCAGCGCGCGACCGGCCAGCTGGCCCGCCCGCACCACTTCCAGCGCATACGCAAGGACATTGCCCGTATCAAGACGGTGCTGAACGAACAGGCCAAAGCAGGTAACGCAGCATGAGCGCGAGCGACAAGATCGAGCGTACGCTCACCGGTCGTGTGGTGAGCAACAAGATGGACAAGTCCGTCACGGTGAAGATCGACCGCATGGTCAAACACCCGGTGTATGGCAAGTACATCCGTCGCTCCACCAAGCTTCACGTGCACGACGAGAACAACCAGTGTGGAGAAGGCGATCTGGTGACGATCCGCCAGTGCCGACCGATCTCCAAGACGAAGTCCTGGACGCTGGTCGAGGTTGTCGAGAAGGCGAGCTGATTGGGCGGGCCCGTCGGGCTTGGTTGAGACGGTTTTCAGTAAATTGCTGGTCAGGATTAAACCATGATTCAGATGCAGACCATGTTGTTCGCTGCGGATAACAGCGGGGCCCGCCAGGTGCAGTGCATCAAGGTGCTGGGCGGCTCGCACCGCCGCTATGCCGGTATCGGCGACGTGATCAAGGTCAGCGTGAAGGAAGCGATTCCGCGCGGCAAGGTCAAGAAGGGCGAAGTGTACAATGCGGTGGTAGTGCGCACCCGCAAGGGCGTGCGTCGTCCGGACGGCTCGGTCGTGCGCTTCGACACCAACGCGGCGGTGCTTCTGAACAACAAGTTGGAGCCTATCGGTACCCGTATCTTCGGGCCGGTAACCCGTGAATTGCGCAGCGAGAAGTTCATGAAGATCGTCTCGCTTGCCCCAGAAGTGCTTTAAGGCAGATAGGGTTTCGTCATGCGCAGGATCAAGAAAGGCGACGAGGTGATCGTCATTGCCGGTCGCGACAAGGGCAAGCGCGGTTCCGTGCTGCGCGTCGTCGACGAGGATCGGCTGATCGTCGAGAACGTGAACATCGTGAAGCGTCACACGCGTCCGAATCCCCAGGCCGGCGTGTCGGGCGGCATCATCGAGAAGGAGGCGGCCATCCATGCCTCCAACGTGATGCTGTACAATCCGCAGTCCAAGAAGGGCGATCGTGTGGGTATCCGGACGTTGGAAGACGGTCGGAAGGTTCGGTATTTCAAGTCCACGAATGAAGTCGTGGACGTCTGAGCGGGCAGGTTAGAGCCATGGCGAGATTGCAGCAGCACTACCAGGACAGCGTGGTCAAACAGCTCATGCAGCAGTTTGGCTACAAGAACGTCATGGAGGTGCCCAAGATTACCAAGATCACCCTGAACATGGGTGTCGGCGAGGCGGTCGGTGACAAGAAGATCATCGAGAACGCCGTGGGCGACATGGAGAAGATCGCCGGCCAGAAGGTCGTGGTCACGCATGCCCGCAAGGCCGTTGCCGGATTCAAGATCCGCGAAGGCTGGCCCATCGGCTGCAAAGTGACCCTGCGCCGCGCCCGTATGTACGAATTCCTGGATCGGCTGATCACCATCGCCATCCCGCGCATCCGCGACTTCCGCGGGTTGAACGGCAAGTCCTTCGACGGCCGCGGCAATTACAGCATGGGCGTGCGCGAGCAGATCATCTTCCCGGAAATCGACTACGACAAGGTCGACGCCCTGCGCGGGATGGACATCACCATCACCACGACGGCCAAGACCGACGAGGAAGCCAAGGCGCTGCTGGCGGCGTTCAACTTCCCGTTCCGCAACTGAGGATTAGTCCAGATGGCAAAGAAATCCATGAAGGCCCGCGAGCTCAAGCGGATGCAGACGGTCGCCAAGTACGCTGCCAAGCGCGCGGAACTGAAAGAGGCCATCCGCAACCCGAAGGCGTCCTACGAGGAACGCGCCGCGGCCGTCGCCCAGCTGCAGAAGCTGCCGCGCGATGCCAGTCCGTCGCGGATCCAGCGCCGCTGCCGCATCACCGGCCGGCCGCACGCCGTGTACCGCAAGTTCGGCCTGTGCCGCAACAAGCTGCGCGAAGCCGCCATGCGCGGCGATGTCCCGGGCCTGGTCAAGGCCAGCTGGTAAGCGCGGCGAGATATAGAGAATCGAGGATTCAGTAGATGAGTATGTCGGACCCAATCGCGGATCTCCTGACCCGCATCCGCAACGGCCAGGCGGCCAACAAGACGCAGGTCGCCATGCCCGCGTCCAAGGCCAAGCAGTCCGTGGCCAACGTCCTCAAGAACGAGGGTTACATCAGCGATTTCGCCGTGCAGGACGTGGATGGCAAGCCGCAGCTGATCATCACCCTCAAGTACTACGAGGGCCGGCCGGTGATCGAGTCGCTGCAGCGTGTCAGCCGCCCGGGTCTGCGCATCTACAAGGGTAAGGACGAGCTGCCCAAGGTTCTGGGCGGTCTGGGTGTCGCCATCGTGTCCACCTCCAAGGGTGTGATGAGCGACCGTGAAGCGCGCGCCCTCGGCGAGGGTGGCGAGGTGCTGTGCACCGTTTGCTGATAGGGCAGAGTCATGTCGAGAGTTGCCAAAAAACCGATTGAGCTGCCGAAGGGCGTCGAAGTCACCATCAACGGTGCCGACGTGACCGTGAAGGGCCCGAAGGGCAGCCTTCAGCAGAAGATCCACCGCCTGGTCGAGATGAAGCAGGATGGTTCCCAGCTGATCTTCGCCGCGCGCAACGACGAGCCGGGCGCCTGGGCGCAGGCCGGCACCGCGCGTGCGCTGATCAACAACCTGGTCACCGGCGTGAGCAAGGGCTTCGAGCGCAAGCTGGAACTGGTCGGCGTCGGTTACCGCGCCCAGGCCCAGGGCAAGGTGCTGAACCTGACGCTGGGCTTCTCGCATCCGGTGAACTACGCCGTTCCGGAAGGCGTCACCATCGAGACGCCGAGCCAGACGGAGATCGTCGTGCGCGGCAGCGACCGCCAGAAGGTCGGCCAGGTCGCCGCGAACATCCGCGCCTACCGTCCGCCGGAGCCCTACAAGGGCAAGGGCGTGAAGTATTCCGACGAAGTGATCATGCGGAAGGAAGCGAAGAAGAAGTAACTCGCTGACGGATGAATCGAAAGTGTCCGGACGGCCCGCCTGCGGGTTCCGCGCCGGAGTGAAACAGGTTCCAGGGTGGCATTTATGGACAAGAAGACAGTACGTTTGCGCCGCGCACGCAAGGCCCGGGCACGCATCCGCCAGACGGGTGATTTCCGGCTGTGCATCTTCCGCACGCCGCGGCACATGTATGCCCAGGTCATCGCACCCAACGGCGAGCAGGTGGTGGCCGCGGCATCGACGCTGGACAAGCAGCTGCGCAGCGAACTGGCGTCCACCGGCAATGCCGGCGCGGCGGTCGCGGTCGGCAAGCTGATTGCCGAGAAGGCCAAGGCGGCGGGTGTCACCAAGGTGGCGTTCGACCGTTCCGGATTTAAGTACCACGGCCGGGTGAAGGCGCTGGCGGATGCCGCCCGCGAAGCCGGCCTCCAATTCTAAGGGTAGATTGAATCATGTCGAGTGTTGACGCACAGGCTCAGGGCGACGGCCTTCTCGAGAAACTGGTCGCGGTGAATCGCGTGGCCAAGGTGGTGAAGGGCGGGCGCCAGTTCGGCTTCGCCGCGCTGACCGTGGTCGGCGACGGCAACGGCCGCGTCGGCTTCGGGACGGGCAAGGCGCGCGAGGTGCCGGTCGCCATCCAGAAGGCGATGGACAGCGCGCGCCGCAACATGCGCACCATCAGCCTGCGCGAAGGCACTCTGCAGTACGCCGTGAACGGCGTCCACGGCGCCGCCAAGGTCTACATGCAGCCGGCCTCCGAAGGTACCGGCATCATCGCCGGCGGCGCGATGCGCGCGGTGCTCGAGGTGCTGGGCGTCAAGGACGTGCTGGCCAAGTGCATCGGCTCCAACAATCCGATCAATGTCGTGCGCGCCACCATCGACGGCCTGGAGCGGATGCATTCGCCCCAGCAGATCGCGGCCAAGCGCGGCAAGTCCGTGAAGGAAATCCTGGGGTAAGTCATGGCCGGTCAGAAGAAGCTCAAAGTCACTCTGGTGCGCAGCCTCAACGGCCGCGTCGAGAAGCACAAGGCGTGCGTCGCCGGCCTGGGCCTGCGTCGCATGCACCATACCGTGGAAGTGATCGATACGCCGGAAGTGCGCGGCATGATCAACAAGGTCTCTTATATGTTGCAGGTTGAGGAAGCGTGACATGCGGCTGAACACCATCAAACCCGGCGCCGGCAGCAAGCAGTCGCCCAAGCGCGTCGGTCGCGGCATCGGTTCCGGGCTCGGCAAGACCTGCGGCCGTGGCCACAAGGGTCAGACCTCGCGCGCCGGCGGCTTCCACAAGGTCGGTTTCGAAGGCGGCCAGATGCCGCTGCAGCGCCGTCTGCCGAAGGTGGGTTTCAAGTCCCGCATCGGCCGCACGCGGGCGGAAGTCCGTCTCAACGAACTGGCCAAGGTCGACGCCGAAGTCATCGATCTGCTGGCGCTGAAGGCGGCCGGCGTGATCGGTGAGGAGATCCAGCAGGCCAAGGTCATCCTGTCGGGCGAGCTGGCCAAGGCCGTGACCCTGAGGGGCGTCGGCGTGACCAAGGGTGCGCGCGCCGCGATCGAAGCGGCCGGCGGCAAGGTCGAAGACTAAGTGGCAGGCCCGGCCTCGACACTGGCAGGAACCGTCGGCGACCTGGGCAAGCTCAAGGAGTTGCGCCAGCGCCTGCTGTTCGTGCTGGGTGCGCTGATCGTTTACCGTCTCGGCACCTTCATCCCGGTGCCGGGGGTCGATCCGCACGTGCTCGCATCGCTGGCCGATCAGCAGCGCGGCACCATCCTGGACATGTTCAACATGTTCTCGGGCGGCGCGCTGGAACGCCTGTCGATGTTCGCGCTGGGGATCATGCCGTACATCTCGGCATCGATCATCATTCAGCTGCTGACGGTGACGGTGCCGAGCCTGGAGCAGCTGAAGAAGGAAGGCGAGGCCGGGCGCCGCAAGATCACGCAGTACACGCGTTACGGGACCGTCGGTCTGGCCACGCTGCAGGCGATCGGCATCGCGGTGGGCCTGCAGGGACAGTCGTTCGGCAATGCGCCGCTGGTGATCGCGCCCGGCCCGTCGTTCGTGCTGACGACGGTGGTGACGCTGGTCACCGGCACCATGTTTCTGATGTGGCTGGGTGAGCAGATCACGGAGCGCGGCGTCGGCAACGGCATCTCGATCATCATTTTCGCGGGCATCGTGGCCGGCCTGCCTGCGGCGATCGGCGGTACCCTGGAACTGGCGCGCACGGGCGAGATGAACGTGCTGACGATCCTGTTCCTGTTCGCTCTGGCGCTGGCAGTGACGGCTTTCGTGGTCTTCGTCGAACGAGGCCAGCGGCGCATCACGGTGAACTATGCGAGACGGCAGCAGGGGCGCCAGGTGTATGCCGCGCAGAGCACCCATCTGCCGCTGAAGCTGAACATGGCGGGCGTGATTCCGCCGATCTTCGCTTCGAGCATCATCCTGTTCCCGGCGACGCTGGGCAGCTGGTTCGGTGCCGGCGAGGGTATGGGCTGGCTGAAGGACATCGCGAGCACGTTGTCGCCCGGCCAGCCGCTGTACGTGCTGTTCTATGCGATGGCGATCGTGTTTTTCTGCTTTTTCTACACGGCGCTGGTGTTCAACGCACGTGAGACGGCGGACAACCTGAAGAAGTCCGGCGCGTTCATCCCCGGGATCCGCCCGGGCGAACAGACGGCCCGTTACATCGACGGAGTGATGACCCGGCTGACCCTCGCGGGCGCCATCTACATCACCGCGGTGTGCCTGATGCCGGAGTTCCTGATTCTGTACTGGAACGTGCCGTTCTACTTCGGTGGCACGTCCCTGCTGATTATCGTGGTGGTGGTCATGGATTTCATGGCCCAGGTGCAGGCCCATCTGATGTCCCATCAGTACGAGGGGCTGATGAAGAAGGCCAACCTGAAGAGCCAGGGCAAGGCCGGGCTGTTGCGCTGAAGAGTGCGGACGGCGGCGGGATCGCCGGCGGCCGGTTGAGATTTTGCTAACCAGTTGGGTGTAGTCATGAAAGTTAGAGCTTCCGTCAAAAAGATCTGCCGCAACTGCAAGATCATCCGCCGCAAGGGTGTCGTTCGCGTGATCTGCAAGGACGCCCGCCACAAGCAGCGGCAGGGCTGAGCGCGGTCGTGGGATGCCCGAACCGCACCGCAGCTGCCTGGAATCCCATGGCGGACGTGCAGGGGATCGAGTCTAGGTCGCAGTCCGGTAATTGATTTTTTTCGACCCGCGGGGTACCCTTGCGCGTTTCCCGGTCGCGGGTTGTCTTGAGATTGTGTTAGGAGAGCCTGAATGGCCCGTATTGCTGGCATCAACATCCCGGTGAACAAGCATGCCGTTATCGCCTTGACGGCCATCTACGGCATCGGTCGCACCCGCGCGCAAGCCATCTGCGCCGCGGCCGGTATCCCGCCGGACCGTAAAATCAAGGACTTGGCCGAAGGCGAGGTCGAGGCGCTGCGTACCGAGGTGGGCAAGTACACCGTCGAGGGCGACCTGCGCCGCACCGTGTCCATGAGCATCAAGCGCCTGATGGATCTGGGCTGCTACCGTGGCCTGCGTCATCGCCGCGGCCTGCCGCTGCGCGGCCAGCGCACCCGTACCAATGCCCGTACCCGCAAGGGTCCGCGGCGCCCGATCCGCAAGTAGGCGTTCCGGGATACAGGCATCATCGTGAACATGCCGGAAGCCTCCGGCGCAGAGAATCGAGACTAGAGAATTTATGGCTAAACCGGCTCCCCGCACCAAGAAGAAGGTCAAGAAGAACGTCGTCGACGGCATCGTCCACGTTCATGCCTCCTTCAACAACACCATCATCACCATCACCGATCGCCAGGGGAACGCACTGTCCTGGGCGACGGCGGGCGGTTCCGGTTTCCGCGGCTCGCGCAAGAGCACCCCGTTCGCGGCCCAGGTCGCGGCGGAGCGTGCCGGCAAGGCGGCCCAGGAATACGGCCTGAAGAACGTGGAGGTGATGGTGAAGGGGCCCGGTCCGGGTCGTGATTCCGCCGTCCGTGCGCTGCACACGGTGGGGTTCAAGGTCACCAACATCCAGGACGTGACGCCTATTCCGCACAACGGCTGCCGTCCGCCGAAAAAGCGCCGCGTCTGAACGATAGAATTTAGCTGGAGTCGAAATGGCCAAGTATACCGGTTCCAAATGCCGTCAGTGCCGCCGCGAAGGCGGCAAGCTGTTCCTGAAAGGCGAGAAGTGCTACACGAGCAAGTGCCCGGTGGAGAACCGTCCGTTCCCGCCCGGTCAGCACGGCCAGCGCCGCACCCGCCTGTCGGACTACGCGGGTCAGCTGCGCGAGAAGCAGAAGCTGCGCCGCATCTACGGCGTGCTGGAAAACCAGTTCCGCAAGTATTATGCCGAGGCCGCGCGCCGCAAGGGCTCGACCGGCGAGAACCTGCTGCAGCTCCTCGAGTGCCGCCTCGACAACGTCGTGTACCGCATGGGTTTCGCGTCCTCGCGTGCGGAGGCCCGTCAGCTGGTGCGCCACAACGCCGTGACCGTGAACGGCCGCAAGCTGAATATCCCCTCTGCACAGGTGAGCCCGAACGATGTGATCGCGGTGTCGGAGAAGGCCCGTAACCAGTTGCGCATCCAGGGCGCCGTCGAACTCGCGCAGCAGCGCGGGATCTCTGACTGGGTGAGTGTCGACGCGAAGAAGATGGAAGGCGTCTTCAAATCACGGCCGGAACGCAGCGAACTGCCGCCGGAAATCAACGAGCAGCTGGTGGTGGAGCTGTACTCCAAGTAAGCGATTTAGGAGAGAGGACTTTCCATGCAGGGCAAGGTCAACGAATTCCTCAAGCCGCGCATCGTCGACATTCAGACGATCAATGACCGGCATGCCAAGGTCACGATCGAGCCGCTGGAGCGCGGTTTCGGTCACACCCTCGGCAACGCGCTGCGCCGCATTCTGCTGTCGTCCATGCCGGGCGCGGCCGTGGTCAACGTAGAGATCGAGGGCGTCCTGCACGAGTATTCGACCATCGAAGGCGTGCAGGAGGATGTCATCGACATCCTGCTGAACCTGAAGGGCCTGGCACTCAAGATGCACAGCCGCGACGAGGCCTTGCTGACCCTGAAGAAGAAGGGGCCGGGCGTGGTGACCGCGGGCGACATCGTCCTGGATCACGACGTCGAGATCATGAATCCGGGCCACGTCATCGCCAACCTGACCAAGGCGGGCGAGCTGAACATGACGCTGAAAGTGGCCAAGGGCCGCGGCTATCAGCCGGCCAGCCTGCGCGAAGGCGCCGAGGGTGGCGACCGCCCGATCGGCAGCCTGCAGCTGGATGCGTCCTTCAGCCCGGTCAGCAAGGTGACCTATGCGGTCGACCGCGCGCGCGTCGAGCAGCGCACCGACCTGGACAAGCTGGTCATCGACATCGAGACCAACGGCACGATCGATCCGGAAGAGGCCGTGCGCCGCGCCGCGACGATCCTGCAGGAACAGCTGTCCGTGTTCGTGGACCTGCAGGGCAAGGAAGTCGAGCAGGTGGAGACCCGTTCCGCCGATATCGACCCGATCCTGTTGCGCCCGGTCGACGACCTGGAGCTCACCGTGCGTTCGGCGAACTGCCTGAAGGCGGAGAGCATCTACTTCATCGGCGATCTGATTCAGCGCACCGAGGTGGAGCTGCTCAAGGCCCCCAACCTGGGCAAGAAGTCGCTCACCGAGATCAAGGACGTGCTGGCGTCGCATGGCCTGTCGCTGGGCATGCGCCTCGAGAACTGGCCGCCCGCCGGACTGAGCAGAGAGAAGGCAAGCGCTTAATCAACAGGTGCTAGATGCTAGATACGAGGGCTGAGGAAAACCACCTCCCTGACCCCGCCTAGACTCTAGCGCCTAGAACCTAGTACCTGGGGTATAACCATGCGTCACCGCAATACCGGACGGCAGCTCAGCCGCAACAGCAGTCACCGCAAGGCCATGCTGCGCAATCTGACCGCGTCGCTGCTGAATCATGAAGTGATCAAGACGACGGTGCCTAAGGCCAAGGAACTGCGCAAGGTCGCGGAGCCGCTCATCACGCTGGCGAAGACCGACAGCGTCCACAAGCGCCGCATCGCCTTCGCGCGCCTGCGCGACCGTGATGTCGTGACCAAGTTGTTCAACGAGCTGGGTCCGCGCTACAAGGAGCGTCCCGGCGGCTACATGCGCATCCTGAAGATGGGCTTCCGCCCCGGCGACAGCGCCCCGATGGCCCTGGTCGAACTGGTCGACCGGCCGGAGCCGGCGGCCGAAGCCACTGCGGAATAAGCTGCACTCCAGCAATACGTACGAAGGCCGGGCATTGCCCGGCCTTTTTCGTTTCCGATGGCCACGCAATCCACGAAACCCGCGAGCGCAAATCATGTGGGCTGCCATAATACATTTCGTGGGTTTCGTGGATTGCGTGGCTATGGGATATTGGTCGTCGGAGGGCGCCGCATGATCGTGATCGCCACGGATTTCGGCAGTGCCGGGCCCTACATGGGGCAGATGAAGGCCGTGCTTGCGCGCGAGGCGCCGGGCGTGCCCGTGATCGATCTGTTCGCCGATCTGCCGGCCTTCGAGATCCAGGGGGCGGCCTATCTGCTGGCAGCGTACGTCGAGGAGTTCGCGCCGGGCACGGTATTCCTGGGCGTCGTCGATCCCGGCGTGGGCGGCGGGCGCCGCGCAGCCGTGGTGCGCGCAGACGGGCGCTGGTATGTCGGCCCGGACAACGGCTTGTTCAATGTCGTCGCACGGCGCGCGGCGAACCTGCAGTGGTGGGACATCGACTGGCGCCCTCAGCGCCTGTCTCGCACCTTCCATGGTCGCGATCTGTTCGCGCCGGTCGCGGCGCGCCTCGCGCGGGGCGATTCGGTGCCGGGCCAGCCGGTGGAGCCCGCGACGCGCCTGTTCCCCGATTGGCCGCCGGAGCTTGCCCGGATCGTGTACATGGATCGGTACGGCAATCTCATGACCGGGATTCGCGTCTCCAGCGTGCGGGAGGACGACGTCCTCGAGGCGGGCGCCATGCGCCTGCGGCACGCATGGACGTTCTCGGATGTGGAACGTGGCCAGGCGTTCTGGTACGGCAATGCCAACGGCCTCGTCGAGATCGCCGTCAATCAGGGTCGGGCGAGCGACGTGGTCGGCCTGAAGGTGGGGGACGAGGTGCATTTCCAGGAGAGGGGATGAACGCGCGGGTTCTCGTCGGTCTGGTGTTCGCATCGCTGGCCGCGTTGCTCGCGGGTCTGTCCGGCCAGTCGGCACCGGCCGCAGTGTGGCGCCACGTGCTGTTCGCCATGGGCGTCATGCCGCTGATCCTGGGTGCGATGCTGTATTTCATTCCCGTACTGACCCGCAGCGCCCCGGCCCGGGGCGTGGTCCTCTTCCTCCCCGTGGCGGCCTTCGTGCTGGGCGTCTGCGTGGTGCTGGCCCTGCACCACCGGCCGACGCTGTTGCCCGGCATCGCGGCCGCGGCGCTGCTCGTCGTCGCGCTGCAGATCGCCTGGGCCTGGCGCCGGCGGGCGCGCAGCTTCGGTACACCGCACCCGGGCCTGGACTGGTACCTGTTCGCGCTCATCGCCCTGGTCGTGGCACTGACCCTGATCGTCGCGCGCGCCCTCTGGCCGGAGCAGTGGGCCGTGACGCGCGTCCTGCACCTGCACCTCAATCTGTTCGGCTTCCTCGGTCTGACCGCCGTCGGTACGCTGCGCGTGCTGCTGCCGACCGCGCTCGGCGAGCAGGATGCGCAGGCGCTGCCGTTCCTGCGCTCCCAGCTGCCCTTTGCCGTCGGCGGCGCGGTGCTCGTCGCCGTGGGTGCGGCGTTCTGGACTCCCGCGGCGGCCGCAGGCGCGGCGGCCTGGGCCTGGCCGACGCTGGTGATGCTGCGGGCCCTGGCGCACTATCGGCGGCCCTGGCGGGCGTCGGACGGGGCGGGGTTCGTGCTGGCGGCCGCCGGCGGCGGCTGGCTGCTGGTCCTGGCGGCGGGACTGGCCCACGGTTACGGGCTGGTGGGCGCGGATGGGGCACTCGCGCTGCTGCTGTATCTGTTCCTGCTGCCGCTGGTCACCGGCGCCTCGAGCCACCTGCTGCCGATCTGGCGCTGGCCCGGGCGCGTGACGCCCGCGCACGCGGCGATGCGTGCGCGACTGACCGCCTTCGGCGGCCTGCGGGTGGCGGCCTTCTGGGCAAGCGCCGCGCTGACCCTCGCGGGCGCCGCGTTCGCGCCGCTCCCCGCCGCACTCGCCCTGGCCGGCTATCTGCTGCAGGTCTCGACGGCGTTCGTGCGCGTGCGCATCGCTGCCTGACGCATCAACCGCGCGCCTTGGTCCTGGCCCTGGCCTTGGTGTCGCGTCGCGTCTTCGGTGCAGGCCGGATTCCGGGGGTCAGCAGCGGCGCGAGGAACTGCCCCGTGTAGGAACCGGGCACGGCGGCGATCTCCTCGGGCGTGCCTGCGGCGATGATCTGTCCGCCCTTGTCGCCGCCCTCCGGCCCAAGGTCCACAATCCAGTCCGAGGTCTTGATGACATCCAGGTTGTGTTCGATGACCACGATGGTGTTGCCGTGGTCACGCAGACGGTGCAGCACCGCGAGCAGCTGCTCGATGTCATGGAAGTGCAGGCCGGTGGTCGGTTCGTCGAGGATGTAGAGCGTGTTGCCGGTGTCACGCTTCGAGAGTTCGCGCGCCAGTTTGACGCGTTGCGCCTCGCCCCCCGAGAGCGTCGTGGCGTTCTGGCCGAGTCGGATATACGACAGTCCCACGTCCATGAGTGTCTGCAGTTTGCGGGCGATCACGGGCACGGCGCTGAAGAAGTCCAGTGCATCCTCCACCGTCATCTCCAGCACCTCATGGATGTTCCTGCCCTTGTAGCGGATCTCCAGCGTCTCGCGGTTGTAGCGCTGGCCGTGGCAGACGTCGCAGGGGACGTAGATGTCCGGCAGGAAGTGCATCTCCACCTTGATGACGCCGTCGCCCTGGCAGGCCTCGCAGCGGCCACCCTTCACGTTGAAGCTGAAGCGCCCGACCTTGTAGCCGCGCGAGCGCGCCTCCTGGGTGCCGGCGAACAGATCGCGGATGGGCGTGAACAGTCCGGTGTAAGTGGCGGGGTTGGAGCGCGGCGTGCGGCCGATGGGGCTCTGGTCGATGTCAACCACTTTGTCGAACAGGTCCAGTCCTTCGACGGCATCGCACGGCGCCGGTTCGGTCGCCGCACCGTTCAGTTCGCGCGCCGCATACAGATGCAGGGTGTCGTTGATGAGCGTGGACTTGCCGGATCCCGAGACACCGGTGACGCAGGTCATCAGGCCCGCGGGGATTTCGAGATCCACGCCTTTGAGGTTGTTGCCGTGCGCGCCGCGCACGCGCAGCAGCCGGGCGGGGTCGCGGGGCACGCGCCGGGTCGGCACCTCGATGCGGCGCCGGCCGGAGAGATACTGGCCGGTCAGCGACTGCGGATCCGCCATGATCTCGGCCGGTGTGCCCTGGGCCACGACGCGACCGCCATGGACACCGGCGCCGGGACCCATGTCGACGACATGATCCGCGCTGCGGATGGCGTCCTCGTCGTGCTCGACCACGATCACGGTGTTGCCGAGGTCGCGCAGGTAGGTGAGCGTGTTCAGCAGGCGCTGGTTGTCCCGCTGGTGCAGACCGATGGACGGTTCGTCGAGGATGTACATCACGCCGACCAGGCCGGCGCCGATCTGGCTGGCGAGGCGGATGCGCTGCGCCTCGCCGCCGGAGAGCGTATCGGCGCTGCGTTCCAGCGACAGATAGTCCAGGCCGACGTTGACGAGGAAGTTCAGGCGCTCACCGATCTCCTTGAGGATCTTCGCGGCGATCTCGCCACGGCGTCCCTCGAGCTTCAGCTCGGCGAAGAACGTCCGGGCGCGGCCCACCGGCAGCGCGGCCACGTCGGGCAGCGCCTGGCCGGCGACGAACACGTGCCGCGCCGAGCGGTTCAGACGCGTGCCCGCGCACTCCGGGCAGGGCTGGGTGCTGAGGTATTTCGCCAGCTCGTCGCGCACCACGTTGGATTCCGTCTCGCGGTAGCGGCGTTCCATGTTGGGGATGATGCCCTCGAAGGCGTGGCGGCGGATGGTGAAGCCGCTGCGCTCGGTGACGTACTGGAACTCGATGGTCTCGCGGCCGGATCCGTACAGGACGACCTGGCGGATCTTCTCCGGCAGCTCCTCGAACGGCGTCTCGATGTCGAAGCCGTAATGGTCGGCCAGCGAGCTGATGAGCTGGAAATAATAGGCGTTGCGCTGATCCCAGCCGCGCACCGCACCGCCCGCCAGGCTGAGCTGCGGATGGGCGACGACGCGCGCCGGGTCGAAGTACTGCTTGACGCCCAGGCCGTCGCAGGACGGACAGGCGCCGACGGGGTTGTTGAACGAGAACAGCCGCGGCTCGAGTTCGCTCAGCGAATAGCCGCAGGTCGGGCAGGCGAACTTGGCGGAGAACACCAGCTCCTCACGTTCCGGCTCGTCCATGAAGGCGACGCGCGCCAGGCCGTCGGACAGGCGCAGTGTGGTCTCGAAGGATTCCGCCAGACGGATCGCCAGGTCCGCGCGCACCTTGATGCGGTCGACCACTACGTCGATGCTGTGCTTGCGCCGCAGGTCCAGGGTCGGCAACTGATCGAGTTCCACCAGCCTGCCGTCGATGCGCGCGCGCACGAAACCCTGGGCGCGCAGCTCCTCCAGCACGCCGACGTGCTCGCCCTTGCGTTCCTGCACCACCGGCGCGAGCAGCATCAGCCGGGTGCCCTCCGGCAGGGCCAGCACCTGGTCGACCATCTGGCTGACGGTCTGGGCCTCCAGCACGGTGCCGTGATCGGGGCACTGCGGCGTGCCGACCCGCGCGTACAGCAGGCGCAGGTAGTCGTAGATCTCGGTGATGGTGCCGACGGTCGAGCGCGG
>JAJJPM010000062.1:0-4272 GCA_032907525.1 Gammaproteobacteria bacterium | reverse complement strand
GTTCACGCACATGCTCGATGCGGCGCAGGGTTACGCTTACAAACCCAAGTCAGTGCTCGCGAGCTACCTGAACGGCGAGGTGGACGGCAACGGTATCGGCATGGTGGACGCCACCTATCAGCCCGTGGGTGCGGGCAACGCCTACCAGGACGGCGACACCGTGTTCGTGTATTGCGAGACCACCTTCCGCGCCATGATCACCGGCATCGTCAGTACGGCGATCCTGGGCAAGCCGACCCGCTTCTACGACGGCGCCATGGTGGAGTGGCACTCGCTGTCGTACCTGCAGGACGCGACGGGCAATTACATCCTGCCCATCGATTCGCCCTGGCGTACCGATGTGCTGTCCTTCTTCCGTCCGGCCAGCGATCCGAGCCTGGTTGCCCAGCGCCAGATCGACGATGCCTATGCCGCCCATGCCAACGCCATCATCCTCGAGGACAAGGCCTACAAGACCTCCTCGACGAGCGACAGCGGCAGCGGCGGCGGTGCGCTGCCCAGCAACCCCTGTGGCGGCTGACTCCTCCTTGCCCGGCCCCCTTCCGGGCGACACTTGACGTCATGAAAACTGCGTCCCCGGCCGCCCCCACGGCCGGGTTTTTTTATCCAAGGACCGTAGGGTGCGTCGGCGCAGCGACGCACCATGGCGCGGTACCCCGGTGCGTCAGGCTGCGCCTCGACGCACCCGATGCCGCTTCGTGATCGGACGTCATTCAGGCACAATTCCGGGATGGCCACGAAATCCACGATACCCACGAACCCGGATAGTACGAATAAAAATCGTTTCGTGGGTTTCGTGGATTTCGTGGCAAAAGGGTTTTTGTCCGTGTTTCCCGTGGCTCATACGAGAATGCAATGACCACTGCCACGACACGCCGGATCATCGTGCTGCTGCTGTGCGTCCTGCTGGCCGGGGCTGCCTGGTGGCTGTGGCGCGCGCTGGCACCGGCGCCGGAAGACCCGGTCGCCGCGTTTCTCGAACGCCACTGGGCCAAGCCGCTCGCCGCGCAGGGCACGCCGCCCCAACACTTCACGGCGGCGGAGGCCTCGCTGGCGCCGCAGGCCTGCGCCGAGTGCCACGCCGACCAGCACCGTGACTGGAGCGCCAGCCTGCACAGCCAGACCATGGGCAACGGCATCCTCTGGCAGGCCCGTGCGCTGCCCGCGGCCGAGGTGGCGAGCTGTCTGAACTGCCACGCGCCGCTCGCCGAGCAGAAGGCGCTGCTGGCGCGGGAGCTGGGCTGGCCGGGTGCGCCGGCGACGGCGCCGCCCGCCTACGTGCCGCCGGATCTGCACCGCCAGGGTCTGGTGTGCGCCGCCTGCCATGTGCGCGCGCACGAACGCTACGGTCCGCCGCCCGCGCCCGGCAAACCGGCCGGCGATACGCCGGGGCTGCCGCACGGCGGCTACCACGCGGCGGCCGCGTTCGGCGACAGCCGCTTCTGCGCGACCTGCCATCAGTTCCCGGCGGACGGTCCGGCGCTCAACGGCAAGCTGCTGGAGAACACCCTGAACGAATGGCAGGCCTCGCGCCACGCCGCCGAGGGCCGCGCCTGCCAGTCCTGCCACATGCCGGAGCGCCGGCATCTGTGGCGCGGCATCCATGACGCCGGCATGGTGCGCGAGGCGCTGACCACCGACCTGACGATCGCGGCGGCGGAGGGCGGCCGGCTGAAGGTGCGCGCCGAGGTCCGCAACACCGGCGCCGGCCATTATTTTCCGACCTACCTCGTGCCGAAGGTCTGGCTGCGGCTGGTCGCGGTCGATGCCGAAGGCCGCGAACGCGCCCGGCTGGCCGAGACCGTGATCGCGCGCGACGTCGACGTCTGGCTCACCGAGGAGCGCAGCGACACGCGGCTGGCGCCCGATGCGGCGCGGGTCCTGGAGGCGGAACTGGCGCCGCCGCCGGAAGACGGCTGGCAGATCGAGCTGCGCATCGACGTCGCGCCGCGCGAGCACTACGAGCGCATGTTCGCCAGCGTGCTGCGCGACAGCAGCGTGCAGCTCGACGCCGTGACGCGCGGCGTGCTGGAGGCCGCGCTGGCCGAGGCGCGCGCCGCACGCTACACGGCGCTGACCGAGCGCCGTCCCCTGGCGGCGATTGCAAATTGAGACGTCCCGCGCACCGTTCCCTGATATGCAATCCGCGGTGCCCCCTCGAAATCCTATAAAGGCTTTTAACTACATGCGGTTAACAGGTCTGGCGCGCAATCTGCATTATACGGTGCGCGATAGGGAGGAGCGGGTCGTGCGAATCACCGGTGCAGCGGCGAAGACGATGATGACGGCGGTGCTGCTGGCGGGGCTCTCCGCCATGGTGGCCGAGTCGCGCGCCGGGCAGACGGAGGGCGCGACGGCCGAGGCGTCGCAGGAATCGTCCCAGCCGCCGCGTTCGTCGCGGCTGAAATTCCGCTCGGGCGGTCCTGTGTGCAATTGCGCCAGCGGTCTGGGCGAGGCGGACATTCAGGCCGCCGAACGCCGGCGCAGAGATGCTGCGGCCGGGCTGCGGACCATCATCCAGGATCAATGAGTCTTTCAAGCAGGAGGAGAACGTTATGTTGAAGAAAGTATGGGCAGGCATCATCCGGCAGGTGCGTCTGTTGGCGGTCCTGGCGACAGTCACCGTGCTGGGCGGCACCGCCTGGTCCTATCTCACCGGCGCCGGCTACGACGAGGCCGGCCTGGCCATGAACGACGCGGGGGGCGAGGCGGCATCGGCCGGCGCGGCCTACGCCTGGGGTGACGAGGTGCTGGCGGACATCCACGAGCACGTGATCAACGGCCTGCCCATCCGCGTGGCCAACGCCTGCGGCCTGGGGGCCTCCTCCTGCTTCAAGTGCCACAACGGCAAGCGCGCCGAGGCGCCCGCCACCGACGCCGCCAAGAATCCCTGGCACGTCGACCACAAGAGCGTCAACGGTTCCTGCGTGGGCTGCCACCAGGGCAATCCGCGCCTTATGAAGCAGGACATCGCCCACTCGGGACTGGTGGCCAACCCGCGCGGCAAGCCGGAGACGACCTGCTTCAGCTGCCATACGTCGGGCGACGCCCAGAGCATGGTCGATGCCTACCAGAAGCTGTCGAACACCACGGGGGAGTGAACACATGACAAGCACAACATCCGATCGCCGCATCCACCGCCGTATCCTGCCGCTGGCCGTCGCGGCGGCCGCCGCCGCGGGCGGCGCGCACGCCGGCCCGACCATCAACTACGGCGACGAGGGTTTCGTGACGCTGAACTACGCCGTGCAGATCTGGGCGCAGGGCCGCGACTACACCTCGGCGAACGATTCCGGCCAGACCACGGACTTCTTTCTGCGCCGCAACCGCATCACGCTGTCGGGACAGTACAACGACTACGTCGGCTTCTACGCCCAGCTCGAGGCGGGCAGCGACAGCCGCGCGGGCCAGGACGACCGCAGCGTCTACTACCGCGACGCCTACCTGACCTTCGACTGGACCGACAGCCTGCGCTTCATCGCCGGCCGCTTCAAGAACACCTTCACCCGCGAGAATCTCGAGGCCTGCCTGGAGCCGCTGACCCTGGACCGTGCCGAGACCATCGCCTACACGCCCTTCGGCGGTACCCGCGACACCGGCGTGGCCATGTGGGGCAACCTGGCCGACGGCATGTTCCAGTACCGCCTGATGGCCTCCGACGGCCGCGAGGCCGACGAAGTGGTGAAGGATTCCCCGCGCCTGACCGCGCGCGCCCATGTGTCGCTGCTGGAGCCGGAATTCGACTACGGTTACCGCGGCACCTACCTGGGCACCCGCAAGGTCTTCACCGTCGGGGCGGCCTACGACTATCAGGCGGATGTCGCCTACGCGGATTTCACCAACCGCCGGGATTCGCGCGACTACACCGCATGGACCGCCGACGCGTTCTTCGAGTATCCTACGACCGCGGGCACGTTCACGGCCTCGGCGGCGAAGATGGACTACAGCGTCGATGACGCCATCAACGCGGATCCCGATCCGCTGCTGCCGGTGACCACAGAGCTGGAAGGCTATTACGCGAAGTTCGGCTACCTGCTTCCCAACAAGGTGGGCCTCGGCCGCCTGCAGTTCTTCGCCCGCTACGAGGATCTGGACTACGGCATCGACAACGGCTTCTACGACAACAAGTGGAAGAGCGTCGGCGCCAACTACTACATCAACGGTCAGCAGCTGAAGGTGACCTTCGAGTATGCGACGGTCGAATTCGACCGCCAGCATCCGACCATCCAGTCGCTGCGCGACTACGACCAGGCCACCCTGGGGCTGCAGTTG
>JAJJPM010000061.1:0-4281 GCA_032907525.1 Gammaproteobacteria bacterium | reverse complement strand
CCGCTGGGCTTCTTCTGATGGGCTGAGCGCGGTGGGCTTTGGCTCACCGCGCGTTCGAACAAGACACCTGCCGGGCTCCGCCATGGTGCTGTGGAGCCCGCAAAAGGTGCGTTCCTGCCGACATCCACCGACAAAACACCGGGAATCCCGTATTCCGTGCCGGGGCATGACGCTTGCTAGGGAGAGAGGTGCCAACCCGTCCAAGAGGATTCCCCCATGGCTCTCGAACACAGCAGTTCAACGCCACCGCACCACGCAATCGATTTCGAAACCGTTGGCAGTAGCTATTTCCAGGAACGCGAACTGAAGAAAGGCGCCGCCGGCTGGGTGCTGCTGGTCGGCCTTGGCGTCGCCTACGTGATTTCCGGCGACTACGCCGGCTGGAACTTCGGCCTCGCCCAGGGCGGCTGGGGCGGGCTGTTCATCGCCACGCTGCTGATGGCGACCATGTACCTGTGCATGTGCTTCTCGCTGGCCGAGCTGTCGTCGATGGTCCCGACCGCGGGCGGCGGCTATGGTTTTGCCCGCACCGCCTTCGGCCCATTGGGCGGCTTTCTCACCGGCACGGCGATCCTCATCGAATACGCCATCGCGCCGGCGGCGATCGCCGTGTTCATCGGCGCCTATTGCGAGTCACTGTTCGGCATCGGCGGCTGGATGATCTATCTGGCCTTCTACATCGTCTTCATCGGCATCCATATCTTCGGCGTCGGCGAGGCGCTGAAGCTGATGTTCATCATCACCGCCGTCGCCGCCCTTGCCCTGGCGGTGTTCATCGTCGCCATGGTGCCGCACTTCTCGGTGGACAAGCTGCTCGATATCGCGCCGACCACCGCTGCCGGTGCCAGCAACTTCCTGCCCTACGGCTACGTCGGCATCTGGGCGGCGATTCCCTACGCGATCTGGTTCTTCCTCGCCGTCGAAGGCGTGCCGCTGGCCGCCGAGGAAACCAAGAACCCGCAGCGCGACATGCCCCGCGGGCTGATCGGCGCCATGCTGATACTGGTCGCCTTTGCCGGCCTGATCTTGCTGGTCGGCCCGGGCGGCGCCGGTTCCAGCACCCTGGTGGCATCCGGCAACCCGCTGGTGGAAGCGCTGACCACGGCCTACGGCTCGTCCACCTGGATGAGCGGCTTCGTCAACCTGGTCGGCCTGGCCGGGCTGATCGCCAGCTTCTTCTCGATCATCTTCGCCTACTCGCGGCAGATCTTTGCCCTGTCGCGGGCCGGCTACCTGCCGCGCAACCTCTCGCTGACCAACAAGAACAAGGCGCCGGTGCTGGCCCTGGTGATCCCCGGTGTGATCGGCTTCCTGCTCTCGCTGACCGGCCAGGGCGACCTGCTGATCCTCGTCGCGGTGTTCGGCGCGACCATCTCCTACGTGTTGATGATGGCTTCGCACATCGTGCTGCGCCTGCGCCGGCCGGATCTGCATCGCCCGTACAGGACACCCGGCGGCATCGTCACCTCGGGCGTGGCGCTGGTACTGGCCTGCATCGCGGTCATCGCGGGCTTCCTGGTCGACCCGCGGGTGGTGATCGGCGCCGCGATCATCTACGGGATCTTCATCGCCTATTTCGCGATCTACAGTCGACACCATCTGGTGGCCGGCACGCCGGAAGAGGAATTCGCGGCGATCGAGCAGGCCGAGGCGACACTCAAGTAGGGAGAGCAGCCATGACGTACTCGCACAGCGTGGGCGGCACCACCTGGCGCTTCGACGATCTGCGCGAGGTGATGGCCAAGGCCAGCCCGGCGCGCTCCGGCGACCTGCTCGCCGGGGTCGCGGCGGGCAGCGACGCCGAGCGAGTGGCGGCGCAGATGTGCCTGGCCGATGTGCCGCTCAGGCGTTTTCTCGAAGAAGCACTGATCCCCTACGAAAGCGATGAAGTCACTCGGCTGATCATCGACAGCCATGACGCCGCCGCCTTCGCGCCGATCAGCCACCTGACCGTGGGCGATTTCCGCAACTGGCTGCTCGGCGAGGAGGCGGACGAGTCGTCGCTGAAAGCCCTCGCACCGGGGCTGACGCCGGAAATGGTCGCCGCGGTGTCGAAGATCATGCGCGTGCAGGACCTGATCCTGGTCGCGCAGAAGGTCCGCGTCGTCACCCGCTTTCGCAACAGCATCGGCCTGGCCGGACGCATGTCCACCCGGCTGCAGCCGAACCATCCCACCGACGACGGCGCCGGCATCGCCGCGAGCATTCTCGACGGCCTGCTCTACGGCAACGGCGACGCGGTGATCGGCATCAACCCGGCCACCGACAGCACCGCCGGCATCTGCGAGCTGCTGAAGATGCTCGACGCGGTGATCAGCCGCTACGAGATCCCGACCCAGGGTTGCATCCTCACCCACGTCACCACCTCCATCGAGGCGATCAACCGCGGCGCGCCGCTGGACCTGGTGTTCCAGTCCATCGCCGGCACCGAGGCGGCCAACGCCAGCTTCGGCATCAACCTGGCAACGCTGCAGGAAGGCTACGAGGCCGGCCTGTCGCAGAAGCGCGGCACCCTCGGCGACAACCTCATGTATTTCGAGACCGGCCAGGGCAGCGCGCTCTCGGCCAACGCCCATCACGGCGTCGATCAGCAGACCTGCGAAGCCCGCGCCTACGCCGTCGCGCGCCGCTACAAGCCGCTGCTGGTGAACACCGTGGTCGGCTTCATCGGCCCGGAATACCTCTACAACGGCAAGCAGATCATCCGCGCCGGGCTGGAGGACCACTTCTGCGGCAAGCTGCTCGGCGTGCCCATGGGTTGCGACATCTGCTACACCAACCACGCCGAAGCCGACCAGGACGACATGGACATGCTGTTGACCCTGCTCGGCACGGCGGGCATCAACTTCATCATGGGCATCCCGGGCTCGGACGACGTGATGCTCAACTACCAGACCACCTCCTTCCACGACGCCCTCTACGTGCGTCAGGTGCTCGGCCTGCGGCCCGCCCCGGAATTCGAGGAATGGCTGGCGAAGATGCAGATCCTCCGACAGGACGGCAATCGCCTGCAGCTCGGCCGTGACCTGCCCGAAGCCTTCCGCCGGGCGCTGGAGCAGCAGGCATGAAGCGCTGCCCCATTCGCCGCCAGCAGCGTGGAAAACGCTGCGCGGTTTTCCACCCTACGCCGAGGCTCTCGCCGCGACCCGTAGGGTGGAAAACGACCGCAGGTCTTTTCCACGCGTCTGTTCACGCGCCTGACCGCCAAGCTCCGAGGTAGCCATGCCCGACCGCTCGCCCACCATCGAAAATCCGTGGCAGCACCTGCGCCAGCTGACCCCGGCACGCATCGCCCTTGGCCGTGCCGGCACCAGTCTGCCGACGGTGGCGCAACTGGATTTCCAGTTCGCCCACGCGCAGGCCCGTGATGCCGTGCACCTGCCGCTGGACTGCGCCGCGCTGACCGCCGAGCTGGACAAGCACGGCCTCGCCTGCCTGCCGCTACACAGCGCCGCCAGCGACCGCCAGACCTATCTGCAACGCCCTGACCTCGGCCGACGCCTCGACGAAACCAGCGCCGCCACGCTCGACGCCGAGGCCGGCGACGGCTGCGACCTGGCGCTGGTGATCGCCGATGGCCTCTCGGCCCTGGCCGTGCAGCGTCATGCGGCACCCATGGCACTGAAGATCGCCGAACAATGCCAGGCCGAAGGCTGGTCCCTCGGTCCCGTCGCGCTGGTGGAACAGGGCCGCGTGGCGGTGGCCGACGAGATCGGTCAGCGCCTCAAGGCGCGCATGGTGGTGATCCTGCTCGGGGAGCGACCGGGCCTCAGCTCGCCGGACAGCCTGGGCCTTTACTTCACCTGGGCACCGCAGGTCGGCCGGCACGATGCGCAGCGCAACTGCATCTCCAACATCCGCCCCGAGGGGCTGAGCTACAACCTGGCCGCGCACCGCCTGCTCTATCTGATGCGCGAAGCCAGCCGCCGACAGCTCTCCGGCGTCCAGCTCAAGGACGAAGCCGACGTGCCGGCGCTGGACGGTCAGCCGCGCGCCGGCAACTTCCTGCTCGGCTAGCCGGCATCAGGCCGGCTGCCAGGGCTCCAGCGTCTGGCTGTAGACCACCGCGCCGTCGATGTCGCGCAGGCTCACGCTCAGCGCACCGCTCTGGGCATCGATCTCCACCTCGCCGAAGAACTGGAAGCCCGCCCGCGGCGAGCTGTTCGCCGTCGGCGGCGCCTTCTGGAACACCACTTCCGGGCCGAAGGTGCCGTCCAGCGGATTCGGCCCGAAGCTGCCGGCGTTCAAGGGGCCTGCGACGAACTCCCAGAACGGCTCGAA
>JAJJPM010000060.1:0-4351 GCA_032907525.1 Gammaproteobacteria bacterium | reverse complement strand
GGGGCGCGAAGCCGGCTGCGCGGCCGGTGCCGCGCGCGCCGGCGCGCCGTCGGCGTCCGGCCGGAAGGCCAGCATGCGCAGCAGCACCATCTCCAGGCCGCCGCGCGGATCGGGCGACAGCGGCAGATCGCGCCGCCCGATCAGGGCGATCTGGTAGGCGAGCTGCACGTCCTCCGGACTCAGCGCCGCGGCGAGTTCCATGACCGCCTCGCGGTCGCCGTAGCCGTCGTCGACGGCCTCCGGCACGGTCTGGGCGACGGCGATGCGCTGCAGCACCGACAGCAGCTCGGCCAGCACACCGCCGAAATCCGCCGCCTGCTCGGCGAGCTGCGCCACCTGCGCCAGCAGCGCCGCGCCGTCCTGGCGGGCCAGGGCGCGCAGGATGTCGTACACCTGGCCGCGCTCGATGGTGCCGAGCATGGCCCGCACCTCGGCCTCCTGCACCGCGCCGCCACCGAAGGCGATGGCCTGATCCAGCAGGCTCAGCGCATCGCGCATGCTGCCGTCGGCCGCGCGCGCGATCTCGGCCAGCGCCGCGGTCTCGGCGGAAATGCCCTCCTGCTGCAGCACCTCCGCCAGGTAGGCGCTGATCATATGCGCCGGCAGGCGCTTGAGATTGAACTGCAGGCAGCGCGACAGGATGGTCACCGGCAGCTTCTGCGGATCGGTGGTCGCCAGCAGGAACTTCACGTGCGGCGGCGGCTCCTCCAGCGTCTTCAGCAGGGCGTTGAAGCTGTGGTTGGAGAACATGTGCACCTCGTCGATGAGGTACACCTTGTAGCGGCCGCGGGTCGGCGCGTACTGGACGTTCTCGAGGAGTTCGCGGGTCTCGTCGACCTTGGTGCGCGAGGCCGCGTCGACCTCGATCAGGTCGACGAAGCGGCCCTCGTCGATCTCGGTGCAGGCGCTGCACACGCCGCAGGGCTTGGAGCTGACGCCCTGCTCGCAGTTGAGCGACTTGGCGAAGATGCGCGCGATGGTGGTCTTGCCGACGCCGCGCGTGCCGGTGAACAGATAGGCGTGGTGCAGGCGGTCGTTGTCCAGCGCATTGATCAGGGCGCGCAGCACATGCTCCTGACCCACGAGGGTGTGGAAGCTGCGGGGCCGCCATTTGCGTGCGAGGACCTGATAGCTCATGCGTTCTGCACAACGGGGGTCGGGAAAAATCTGCGCTGACGAACCCTCATGCCGCGGCGGCAGGTGTCGGCCGCAGGGGTGAGGCGGAATCAGCAAGACGTCCAGTGGACGTCTTGCCCGCCGAGCGGGTTCGCTGGTGTTTGCGAACCCCGGTCCCGCAGAGCGGGCGGCCGTCAAGCCTACAAGGATGTATTCACGGCGTCCTGCTGACGCGGCATGAGGGTTCGTCAACGACAGCGTTCATTTAAGAGGCGGCCTGCACCAGCCACACCCCGGCGCCCGCATCACTGCTGCCGCTGCTCCCTTCCGGGCCTGACGGGGTTCACAGCTTAGCGTCGCGGGGGGACCGGCACAAGCCGCCAAACCGGACGACGGCCGGAGCGGACAAGGCCGCAAAATCATGGCCCTGCGTCGCACTCCGCCCATCAGATTCTCGTTGTCTCCGCCCTGCCGCGGGACCTCGCCTCGGCAGGGGCGCGCCAGTGTACCACAGGGTGCGCATGCCGGGGCGCCGCGCCGCGGACGTGCGGGCGGTCCGGCCACGAGCCGGCGGCCCGTCCCGACGTTCCGATCCGAAACACCTGAACACTTCCGTCTGAAACGCGTGAACACCGCATTCTCTCGCAGTGTATTAAACCACCGACACGGTGCGTGAAATGCCACACAAATTCTTCAAGAAGCCATTAGAAAAATGATTCAACCGTTTGAACTGCATAAACAAGGCCCCCATGGCATACAACCTGCACCCCGGCTGCCCGGCGAAGAACAAGCCTGTCTCGATTCAAAAAACCTAGGGAGTCACCTGAATGCATCATCCATCCCGCTATCGGCGCGCCCTTCTCAGCACCCTGATCGCCGCCTCCGTCCATGGCGCGGCCGTCGCCGAAGATGCGCAGCTTCCGACCATCAGCGTCACCGCATCGCCCCTGGTCGAAAGCCCGGCGCCGAGCGCGTCGCTCCTCGATGCGGACGCGCTGAATCACCTGGTCCCGGCCACCAGCGACACCACCAGCCTGCTGAGGAACGTGCCCGGCCTGAACATCCAGACCGGCGGCGGCGTCTCCAGCCTGCCGGTCATCCACGGTCTCGCCGACGACCGCCTGCGCATCAAGGTCGACGGCATGGATCTGATCTCCGCCTGCGGCAACCACATGAACCCGCCGCTCTCCTACATCGATCCCACGCGCGTCAGCGCCGTCACGGTCTTCGCCGGCATCGCGCCGGTGAGCGTCGGTGGTGACAGCATCGGCGGCACCATCATCGTCGAGTCCGACGATCCGGAATTCGCCAAGGCCGGCGAGGGTCTGCTGAACAAGGGCGAGATCGGCGCGTTCTACCGCAGCAACGGCAACGCCTACGGCGGCGACCTCGCCGCGACCATCGCCAGCGAAAAGCTGAGCGTGAGCTACACCGCCTCCACCGCCAAGTCCGACGACTACAAGGCGGGCGACGACTTCAAACCGGCCGGCCCCGCGGCCGCCGGCCGCGGCTGGCTGGACGGCGACGAGGTCGGTTCCACCATGTACAAGTCGACCAATCAGGCGCTGGCCGTGGCCCTGCGTCAGGCCAACCACCTGGTCGAGCTGAAGGTGGGCCTGCAGGACATCCCCTACCAGGGCTGGCCGAACCAGCGCATGGACATGACCGGCAACGACAGCACCCAGACCAATCTGCGCTACGAGGGCAAATACGACTGGGGCGGGCTGGAGGCGCGCGCCTATCACGAGAACACCCGCCACAAGATGCAGTTCTACGACGACAAGCTGTTCTGGTACGGCTCCAACAGCGGGGTGCCCTTCCCCGACGGCGTGCCCTGCACGCCGAGCGGCGGCATGAACGGCTGCGCGGCGGGCATGCCCATGGACACCGAGGGCAAGAACAGCGGCGCAGTGGTCAAGGCGGAAGTCCCTCTGTCGGCGCGCGATCTGCTGCGGGTGGGCGGCGAGGTGCAGCGCTACCGGCTGGACGACTGGTGGGATCCCTCCGGCAAGGGCATGTGGCCGGACACCTTCTGGAACATCCGCGACGGTGAGCGCGACCGCCTGGCCGTGTTCGGCGAATGGGAGGCGCAGTGGAACCCGCAGTGGCTGACGCAGTTCGGCCTGCGCCACGAGACCGTGGACATGAACACCGGCGAGGTGCAGGGCTACAACGCCACCTATCTCGCCGACGCCACCGCCTTCAACGCCGCAGACCGCGACATCACCGACCACAACCTGGACGCGACCGCGCTGGCGCGCTTCACGCCGGATGCCACACGCACCCTCGAGTTCGGCTACGCCCGCAAGACCCGCTCGCCCAACCTCTACGAGCGCTACACCTGGTCGACCGGCGGCATGGCCATGCGCATGATCAACTGGGCCGGCGACGGCAACGGCTACGTGGGCAATCTCGATCTGGAACCGGAGATCGCCCATACCGTGAGCGCGACTTTCGACTGGCACGACGCGGCACGCAAGGAGTGGGGGCTGAAGGTGACGCCCTACTACACCTACGTCGACGACTACATCGATGCCGAGCGCTGCTCCAGCGGAGGTTCCGTCTGCACCGCGGCCAATCTGACGGCGACGGACGCCTTCGTCTACCTCCAGTTCGTCAACCAGTCCGCCACGCTCTACGGCGTCGACGTCTCGGGCCATTTCCCGCTGGCGAAGGGCACGCGCTACGGCAGCTTCACCGCGACCGGCGTTTTGAACTACGTCCAGGGCGAGAACGAGACCACCGGCGACAACCTCTACAACATCATGCCGCTGAACGCGCGGCTGGCCGTGGAGCAGCGCCTGAGCGGCTGGACCAACATCGCCGAGGTCGAACTGGTCGAGGCGAAGACCGACGTCTCGGCGACCCGCAACGAGGTCGAGACCAGCGGCTACGGCCTGCTCCATCTGCGCAGCAGCTACGAGTGGAAGCAGGTGCGCTTCGACATCGGCATCGAGAACGTCTTCGACCGCTTCTACAACCACCCGCTGGGCGGTGCCTACCTCGGTCAGGGCAAGACCATGTCCGGCACCGGCGTGCCGTGGGGCGTCGCGGTGCCCGGCATGGGACGTTCGATCTACACCGGTCTGACGTTCAAGTTCTAAGCGGGGACGGCGACGACCGCCGCACGAAAGGGGCCGCAAGGCCCCTTTTTTGTGTCTTCAGCGGCACTGCCGTGATCCGTAGATACTGTTATCCACGTCAAGCGCCATGAAGTGTCGGATTGAACGGCTGT
>JAJJPM010000059.1:0-4372 GCA_032907525.1 Gammaproteobacteria bacterium | reverse complement strand
TGGGTTTCGTGGATTTCGTGGCTAAAGAGGTTTTTCTTTGTGCGCCTTTGCGTCCTCTGCGGTAAGAATTTCTTGAGGTCAGAATCAGCATGCCATTGAATACCGTCGAAGAGCTCATCGAGGACCTGCGCCAGGGGAAGATGATCATTCTCATGGACGACGAGGATCGCGAGAACGAGGGCGATCTCGTGATGGCCGCCGCCAAGGTGCGTCCGGAGGACATCAACTTCATGGCCAAGTACGGGCGCGGCCTGGTGTGCCTGACGCTGACGCGCGAGCGCTGCCGGCAGCTGAAGCTGCCGCTGATGGTCAACGACAACAATTCCCCGCACTCGACCAATTTCACGGTGTCCATCGAGGCGGCCGAGGGCGTGACCACCGGCATCTCGGCGCAGGATCGGGCAGTGACCATCCAGGCGGCGGTGGCGCCCGATGCCAGGCCGAGCGACATCGTCATGCCCGGCCACATCTTCCCGCTGATGGCCCAGCCCGGCGGCGTGCTCACCCGCGCCGGCCATACCGAGGCGGGCTGCGATCTCGCGCGCCTGGCGGGCCTGGAACCGGCCGCGGCCATCGTCGAGATCCTCAACGAGGACGGCACTATGGCGCGGCGTCCCGATCTGGAGCGCTTCGCCGCCGAGCACAATCTCAAGATGGGCACCATCGCCGATCTGATCCACTACCGCATCGAGAACGAGAAGACCGTCGAGCGCGTCGCCGAGTGCATGCTCCCGACCGAGTTCGGCGATTTCCGGCTGGTGGCGTACGAGGACTCCATCGAGAAGGACGTGCACCTCGCGCTGGTCTACGGCGAGCTGGACGTCAGGCAGCCGGTGCTGGTACGCGTGCACGTGCAGGGCATGCTGTGCGACCTGCTGGGTGCTACGACCGGCGACTGCGGCTGGCCGCTGCGCCACGCCCTGGAGCGGGTGGCGCGCGAGGGCGGCGGCGTGGTGATCGTACTCGGCAAGCCCGAGGACCCGGCCTCGCTGGTGCGGCGCATCCGCCACTACGCCGAGGACGGCCCGCACAGCGAGGCGCCGCGCCGCAGCGGCGCCCGCGAGGAGCTGCGCACCTACGGCATCGGCGCACAGATCCTCGCCGACCTGGGCATCACCCGCATGCGCGTGCTGTCGGCACCGAAGAAGATGCACGCCATCACCGGCTTCGGCCTGGAAGTGGTCGAATACGTGTCGGGCGATTGAGTGATTGCCAGCAATTTTTACCGCAAAGGACGCGAAGGCGCGCGAAGGAAAAGATTTATGGCCACGGAAACACGGAAAGCATGGAAATTAATATGCTTGCCGGCAGTCGTTGACTGACTGACACCAGCGGCAAGGTTTGGCTGATGTAGGCCAGGGCCTTCCTTGTTCATGTCGTCCGTGTTTTCCGTGGCAAAGATGTTTTTCCCTTCGCGCGCCTTCGCGTCCTTTGCGGTTAAAGTTACGATAGACTGGACTCAATTCTAAACATGGGAAACGAGCGATGAGCAAGATGACCGAAATCGAGGGCCAGCTGCAGGTGCGCGGGGCGCGCTTCGTGCTGCTGGTGGCGCGCTTCAACAGCTTCGTGGTGGAGAGCCTGGTGGCGGGTGCCGTGGACTGTCTGAAGCGCCATGGCGCCCAGGAGCAGGATCTGCACATCGTGCGCGTGCCCGGTGCGTTCGAGATGCCGCTGGTCGCCAAGCGCCTGGCCGCGTCGAAGAAATACGACGCCATCATCGCACTCGGCGCCGTGATCCGCGGCGGCACGCCGCATTTCGAATATGTCGCCGGCGAGTGCACCAAGGGCCTGGCCAGTGTCGGCATGGAGTTCGATCTCCCGGTCGCGTTCGGCGTGCTGACCGTCGACAGCATCGAGCAGGCCATCGAGCGCGCCGGCACCAAGGCCGGCAACAAGGGCGTCGAGGCGGCCATGTCCGCCATCGAGATGGTCGACCTGCTCAAGCAGCTGGAGTCCTGATGGCCGCCGGTCCCGCCTCCGGGTCCGGCCGGTTCCCCGCCGCCGCGCGCAGCAAGGCGCGGCGGCTCGCCATGCAGGCCGTCTACCAGTGGCAGATGACCGCGCACGACGCTGCGGACATCCTGGCGCAGTTTCTCGCCGACGAGGACAATCGCGGCGCCGATACCGAGTATTTCGAGGCGCTGGTGCGCGGCGTGGTGCAGGGCCACACGGCGCTGGATGCGCTGCTCGCGCCCGTGCTGGCGCGGCCGCTGGACGAGGTCGACCCGGTCGAACGCGCCGTGCTGCGCGTGGCCGCCTTCGAGCTGCAGCAGCGCCCGGATGTGCCATATCGTGTCGTGCTCAACGAGGCGGTGGCGCTGGCCAAGAAATACGGTGCCGAGCAGGGCCACACCTTCGTCAACGCGGCGCTCGACAAACTCGCGCGCGACCTGCGCGCCGTGGAGATGCGCGGCTGAATTTCAAAGGCGTCGAACACGAAGGCGCGGAAGGCGCGCGAAGGAAAGGATTCATGGCCACGAAACCCACGAACCCCACGAAAGATATTTCGTGTGAAACCCATTTGTTCAATTTTCGTGGGGTTCGTGGATTTCGTGGCTAAAAGGGTTTTGTCCGTGTTTTCCGTGGCTGCCTGAGTTTTCCTTCGCGCGCCTTCCGCGCCTTCGTGTTGAAAGGTCTTATCATTCCCCCATGCCCCTCGCCGAATTCTCCCTCATCGACCGCTACTTCGCCGCACGGGCCCGCCGGCGCGGCGACGTGACGCTCGGCATCGGTGACGATGCGGCGCTGGTGGACGTACCGGCGGGCGAATCGCTGGCGGTGGCGGTGGACACGCTGGTGGAGGGGGTGCATTTCCCACCCGGCACCGCGCCGGCCGACGTCGGCCACAAGGCGCTCGCCGTCAATCTCAGCGATGTGGCGGCGATGGGCGCGGAGCCGCGCTGGGCGACGCTGGCGCTGACGCTGCCGCGGGCGGACGAAGCCTGGGTGGCGGCCTTCGCCGACGGCTTCTTCGCGCTGGCCGAGCGCTTCCAGGTCGAACTGGTCGGCGGCGACACCACGCGCGGGCCGCTGACGGTGTCGGTGCAGATCCTCGGCACCGTCCCGGCCGGCCGGGCGCTGCGGCGCTGCGGCGCGCGGCCCGGGGATCGTATCTTCGTGACCGGCGCGCTCGGCGATGCCGGCCTGGCACTGCGGCGCCTGCAGGCCGGCGGCGACACCGATGCGGAGCCCTGGCCGGCGCTGCTGGCGCGCCTGCACCGTCCGGAACCGCGGGTGGCGGCGGGCGTGGCGCTGCGCGGGCTGGCCAGCGCGGCCATCGATGTTTCGGACGGACTGGCGGCGGATCTCGGCCACGTGCTGGCGGCGGGCGGGGTCGGCGCGACGCTGCGGGTCGACCGCCTGCCACGCTCCGCGGCCTTCCGGCAGGCGGTGCAGGCGGGCAATCCCGACTGGCATGACCTCCCGCTCACCGCGGGCGACGACTATGAGCTGTGCTTCACCGTGCCGGCGGCCCGGGCGGACGCCGTCGCTGCCCGCCTGGGCGGACTGGCGGTGACCGAGATCGGGGAGATCGAGGCGGAACCGGGCCTGCGCTGCGTCACCGGCGACGGGCACGCGTACCGCATCGGGCGGGAAGGCTATGAACACTTCGCTTGAGTGCGGGCGACCGCGATGAGCGGGCCGTCACCCATTCCCGCGCGACTGCTGCGCGACCCGGGCCACTTCCTGGCGCTTGGCTTCGGCAGCGGGCTGGCGCCGCGTGCGCCGGGTACCTTCGGCACGCTGGCGGCGATCCCGGTCTATCTGCTGTGCACGGCGCTGCCGCCGGCGTTCTATCTGCTGGTGCTGGCGGCGGTGTTCGCGGCCGGGGTGTGGCTGTGCGGGCGCACGGCCCGCGCGCTCGGGGTGCACGATCATCCGGGCATCGTCTGGGACGAGGTGGTCGGCTATCTGGCGACAATGGCGTTCGCGCCGCCGGGCTGGGTATGGATCACCGTGGGTTTCGCCTGCTTCCGGCTGTTCGACATCTGGAAGCCCTGGCCGATCCGCACACTCGACCGGCACGTCCACGGGGGGCTGGGCATCATGCTCGACGACCTGGCCGCGGGCATCGCAGCCGCGCTGACGCTGCTGCTGATCGCGCGGGTTGTCCAGGGGTGAGGAGTGAGGGGTGGGAGGAAAAGATCTTGGCCACGGAATCCACGGAACAACACGGAAAAATACTTCTGCTAAAAGACATTCAGGCGGCGCAGCCGCTTCGGCCGGACCATCCGACGCCATGGTCCCCGGGTTTTACCCCAATAATTCTTTCCGTGTTGTTCCGTGGATTCCGTGGCCATAAAGGGGGTTGCGCCTCACTCCTCACTCCCGATCCTTGTCCTTCACGATCATCGCATACGCCGAGTGA
>JAJJPM010000058.1:0-4377 GCA_032907525.1 Gammaproteobacteria bacterium | reverse complement strand
GCCGCAATGCGCCCTACGCACCACCGATTTTCGTGGGTTTCGTGGATTTCGTGGCCATCCCCCGATCAGGCCTTCCTGCGGGTGTCGGGCAGTTCGCAGAAGCGGGTGTTGAGGTATTCGCGGAAGTCGTCCTTGAGCTCCTTGTGCTTGAGGGCGTACTCCACCGTCGCCATCAGATAGCCGAGCTTGCTGCCGCAGTCGTAGCGCGTGCCCTGGAACTGATAGGCGATGACCTGCTCTTCCTCCAGCAGGCGCGCGATGGCGTCGGTCAGCTGGATCTCGCCGCCGGCGCCGCGTTCGGTCGTCTCCAGCAGATCGAAGATGCGCGAGGTGAGGATGTAGCGCCCCACCACCGCGAGATTCGACGGCGCCTCGGCCGGGGCGGGTTTCTCGACGATGGCCTTGACGCGGCTGATGCGGTCGCCGAAGGACTCCGCCTTGACGATGCCGTACTTGTCGGTGTCGGCGTGCGGGATCTCCTCCACGCCGAGCACGCTGGTGCGGTGATACTTGAACACCGACACCATCTGCTGCAGACAGCCCTTGCCGTCACCGTCGATCAGGTCGTCGGCGAGGATCACCGCGAAGGGTTCGTCGCCGACCACGGGCTTCGCACACAGCACCGCATGCCCCAGGCCGAGCGCCTCGGGCTGGCGGACGTAGACACAGGCGATGCCCGGCGGCACCACCTCGCGCACGATCTTGAGCAGCGCCTTCTTGCCGCGCTTCTCCAGCTCGGTCTCCATTTCGTAGTTCTTGTCGAAATGGTCCTCGATCGCGCGCTTGCTGCTGCTGGTGACGAAGATGAGCTCCTCGCAGCCGGCCGCGATGGCCTCCTCGGCCGCGTACTGGATGAGGGGCTTGTCGACGATCGGCAGCATCTCCTTCGGATTCGCCTTGGTGGCGGGCAGGAAGCGCGTGCCCATGCCGGCGACCGGAAACACCGCCTTCTTGATCTTGTTTTTCATGGTCTGGACTTTGCCTCGAAGGGAATGACGTTGTCGGTCTCGACGGCGGCCGGTGCCTGCATCTCGGGCACCAGCTCACGGATGAGTCGCATAATCGCAGGTTCGTCGTGGGCCTGGCAACCCTCCTCCAGGCGCCGCATGCGTTCCTCCAGCCACTCCCATTCGACCGGCCGGCTCTGCGCCAGCAGGATCTTCTGATGGGAAGTGCCCGACAGCTCCTTTTCGTGAAACAGTTCCTCGAACAGCTTTTCGCCCGGACGCAGGCCGGTGAACACGATCTCGATGTCGCGGCCCGGCTCGCGGCCCGACAGGCGGATCATCTGCTCCGCCAGATAGGTGATCTTCACCGGCTCGCCCATGTCCAGCACGAAGATCTCGCCACCCTTGCCCATCGCGCCCGCCTGCAGGATCAGCTGACAGGCCTCGGGGATGGTCATGAAATAGCGGATCATCTCCGGATGCGTGACGGTGACCGGGCCGCCGGCGCGGATCTGCTCGCGGAACAGCGGCACCACGCTGCCCGCCGACCCCAGCACGTTGCCGAAGCGCACGGTTATGAACCGCGTCTCCGAACGGCGGTCGAGATTCTGGCAGAAGATCTCGGCCACGCGCTTGCTCGCCCCCATCACGTTCGCGGGATTGACGGCCTTGTCGGTGGAGATCATCACGAAGGCCTCGACAGCGTGGCGGTCGGCGGCAAGCGCCAGCGTGCGCGTGCCCAGCACGTTGTTGCGCGCCGCCTGGCGCACCTGGTGCTCCAGCATCGGCACGTGCTTGTAGGCCGCCGCATGGAAGATCACCTGCGGCCGGTGCTGCGCGAGCACCCGGTCGACCAGCACCGCGTCGGTGACATCGCCGAGGCACACCTCCAGCGCCAGCTGCGGATACGCCTTGCGCAGCTCGCGCTCGATCTCGAACAGGCTGAACTCGCTCTGCTCGAACAGCACCAGCGTCTCCGGCCCGATGCGCGCCACCTGCCGGCAGAGCTCCGAGCCGATCGAGCCGCCGCCACCGGTCACCAGCACGCGCTTGCCCTGCAGCTCGGCGCGGATGCTCTGCCAGTCCAGCGTCACCGGCTCCCGTCCCAGCAGATCGTCGATGCCGACGTCGCGCAGCGAATCGACCGCCACGCGGCCGGCGACCAGATCCTGGAAGCGCGGCACCGTGCGGAACGGCACACCGGCCTGTTCGCAGAAGCCGACGATGCGCTGCATGTCCGCACTGTGCGCCGACGGGATCGCCAGGATGATCATGTCGATCTCGTGGCGCTCCACCAGTTCGGGGATCTGCCCGCTCGTTCCCAGCACGCGCACGCCCTGGATGTCCATGCCGACCTTGTGCGGCTTGTCGTCGACGAAGCCCACCGGGATCAGCGCACGTGCCGGATCGCGGGCCATGTCCCGCACCAGCATGTCGCCCGCCCGGCCCGCGCCGACGATGAGCACCCGCTGGCCCTCGCCGATGTACAGGCGACGGTCCTTGATCCAGCGATAGAGCATGCGCGGAAAGCCGAGCAGACCGACCAGCAGCACGGCATACAGCGGATACACCGAACGCGGTATGCCCTCGAGCCGGGTGGCCACCAGCATGATCACCAGGACCGCGACCGCGCCGACGACGACGGCCTTGATGATGCGGATCAGATCCGGCAGCGAGGCGAAGCGCCAGTGGCCGCGATAGAGCTGGAAATACCAGAACGCCGCGGCCTGCACGCCCACCACCAGCGGCAGCCAGGTCACGGCCGGCTGGAAGAAATAATCGGGAATCGTGCCGAGGTTGAAGCGCAGCCAGTACGCCCCGAACCAGGCGAGCGGAATCATCGCGAGGTCGTGCAGGAAGACGACCAGTGGATTGCGCAGGCGCCGATTGGTAAGGAGTCGTTTCATTTATCCCAAAAAGCGTGTTGGCCACGGAAGCACACGGAACAACACGGACAAGATCCTCGGATGGCCACGAAATCCACGAAACCCTCGAAAGAGATGACCGCCGGAAAAACCGACCGTAAGGCGCATTAGCGCAGCGCAATGCGCCCTACGAATTTATTCCGTTTCGTGGATTTCGTGGGTTTCGTGGCCAATAGATTTTTGTCCGTGTCGTCCGTGGATTCCGTGGCCGGAATGATTCCTTATCGGTCTGCGCGCCGTTCCATCCCGTGAACCGCAAAGGCGGCGACCGCGTAAGCCGCCGCGAGTCCGGCGACGGCCAGCCATTGCACGCGCGCATCCGCACCCCGGATCGCCAGCGCGGCCCCGGCGCAGACCAGCATGATCGCATATTCGACCAGCACGGTCCGCCGGTGCCCCCAGCCCAGCTGCACCAGGCGCTGGTAGTAATGGCTGCGGTGGGCCCGCCACACCGCCTCGCCGCGCAGCGCGCGCCGCAGCAGGGTGACGGTGGCGTCCACCACGAAGGGCGAGAAGACCAGCAGCGTCAGCCACACCGGGGCGACCCCGCGCCGGCTGCCCCAGACCGCGAAGGCGGCGGCCAGGAAGCCCAGCGTCGTCGAGCCCGAATCGCCCATGAAGATCCTCGCCGGGGGGAAATTAAACCACAGAAAGCCCGCCGCCGCCGCGCAGACCGTCAAGGAAGCCGCCGCGAACAGGCCGTCGCCCTGCCCCCAGGCCAGCAGCGCGAGGGTTCCGAAGCCGATCACCGCCATGCCGCCGGCGAAGCCGTCCATGCCGTCCATGAAATTGTAGAGGTTGGTCAGCCACAGGGCCGTGACCACCGTCAGCAGCGCCAGCCCCGCGCCGGGCGCGAACGCCAGTCCCGGCAGGATCTCGCCCTGAATGACGAAGCCGCCGCGGATCAGCAGCAGCGCCGCCCCGAGCTGCACCAGCAGCCGCAGGCCCTGGGAGAGGCCGTAGCGGTCGTCCACAACGGAGATGCCGGCCACGACGACGGCGCCGGACAGGATCTGCACCGGGAGGCCTTCGGCCTGCGGCAGCAGCAGCGAGGCCGCCCAGCCGGCCAGCAGCCCGGCGCAGATTGCCAGCCCGCCGGTGCGCGGCGTCGGGGCGGCGTGCAGGGAGCGTTCGTTGGGATGGTCCAGCAGGCGGATGGGCGCGTCCGGATGGGCCAGCCAGCGGCTCAGCCCCAGCGCGATCAGCCCCGCCACCGCCACCACGATCACCGCCGCCATCCGCTCGCTCTCGTCCATAGAAGGGGGACAGACTTAAGTCTGTCCCCACTCTCTCCCGATGCTCCACACCGTAGGGTGCGTCGGCGCAGCGACGCACCAACGCGGCAAGGCGCCAAGGCGGTGCGTCAGGCTGCGCCTCGACGCACCCTACACGACCCCGGAATGGGGACAGACTTAAGTCTGTCCCCATTCCTCCACCTGCGCCTGCCCCCTGCCGCACTGCGCCGCAGGTTTCGGCCTCACCCGGCCCCGCGCCCGCGCAACAAT
>JAJJPM010000057.1:0-19032 GCA_032907525.1 Gammaproteobacteria bacterium | reverse complement strand
GTGCCGGCGTTCATCGCCGTGGCGGTGCTGACGGCCTATGTGCGGGAACCGGAGCGCGGACCGGTGCGCGCGCATGCCGAGGCACCGCTCAGGCTCGCCGACGCCGGACGCCTGCCGCTGCGGTACTGGCGGGTGGTGGCGCTGGGCGCCGTGTTCACGCTCGCGCGCTTCAGCGAGGCGTTTCTGGTGCTGCGCGCCGAGGATGTCGGCCTCGCGCTCGGTTTCGTGCCGATGGTCATGGTGGTGATGAATCTGTTCTATGCCGCGGCCGCCTATCCCGCCGGTGCGGCCGCCGACCGCGCCCGTCCGCGCACGCTGCTGCTCATCGGACTCGCGCTGCTCGTTGTCGCGGATGCCGTGTTGGCCATGGCGAGCGGTGCCCTGACCGTCCTCGCCGGCGCGGCCCTGTGGGGCCTGCACATGGCCTTCACCCAAGGGCTGCTCGCGAAGCTGATCGCGGACACGGTGCCCGCGCGGCTGCGGGGCACGGGTTTCGGCATGTTCAATCTCGTCAGCGGCGGCGCGCTGCTGCTGGCGAGCGTGATCGCCGGCGCGCTGTGGAGCGCGATCGGTCCCGCGGCCACGTTCCTGGCCGGTGCCGGCTTCGCCGCCGTCGCCGCGCTCGGTCTGTTGACGCTGCGGCGCGCGGCGTGACAAGCGGCGGGGCGAGCGTGGACCCGCAGACGGGGAGACAACGACGGTTCGGAGTGCCAGACTGAGGGATGCCGCAGGTGATAGCGGCGCCAAGGAGGAGCCGAGGCCGTGCGCTATCTGACGCTGGTCGCCGACTACGACGGCACTCTCGCCACCCATGACCGTATCGCTGGAGAAACCGTATCGGCGCTGGACCGCCTGCGGACGTCCGGACGGCGGATCATTCTGGTCACCGGCCGACGGCTGGACGATCTGCTGGCGGTCTGCGACCGTCCGCGACTGTTCGACCTCATCGTCGCCGAGAACGGCGCGGTGGTCTACGACCCCGCCACCCGCGAGGAGACCGTGCTCGCGAATCCTCCCACCAAGGCCCTGCTGCGGGCGCTGCACACGCGCGGCGTCGCGCCGCTGGAGATCGGCCAGGTGATCGTGGCGACGCTCGAGCCCCATCGTTCGACGGTACAGGACGTGGTGTGGGAGCTGGGGCTCGAAGCCCAGGTGATCGGCAATCGCGGCGCAGTCATGGTGCTGCCGGCCGGCATCAACAAGGCCAGCGGACTTGCCCATGCACTGAGAAAACTGGGCCTGTCCCGCCATGAGGCGGTCGGCGTGGGCGACGCCGAGAACGACCATTCCTTCCTGGCCTGCTGCGAATGCTCGGTGGCCGTGGCCAACGGTGTGGCGTCGCTGAAAGAGAACGTCGCGTTCGTCACGGCGGGCGAGAACGGCCACGGTGTGCGCGAGCTGATCGACGAACTGATCGCCAACGACCTCGACTGGCTGCACGACGAGATCGACCGCAACCGGATCCTGCTCGGCAGCCGCCCGGACGACGGTGCCGTCCTGATCGCACCCTACGGGTGCAACATCCTGGTCGCGGGCCCATCCGGCAGCGGCAAATCCACGCTGGCGGCCGGCATCATCGAGCGCCTGATCGACAAGGATTACCAGGTCTGCATCGTCGACCCGGAGGGCGACTATGGAACGCTGCAGAACGTTGTCGCCCTGGGCAACCAATGGCGCGCCCCGGCCGTCAGCGAGATCATGTCGATCCTGGAGGATCCCACGGTGAATCTGAGCATCAACCTGCTCGGCATACCGCTGGAGGACCGCTCGGATTTTCTCGCCCAGTTGCTGCCGAATCTGCATGCGTTGCGGGCCCGCACCGGCCGGCCGCACTGGCTGGTCCTGGACGAGGCGCACCATATGCTGCCCAGCAGCTGGGGGCCCGCCGCGTCGGCGCTGCCGCGGCAGCTGGGGGAGATGCTGCTGGTCACCGTGCACCCGGAGCACATCACGCCCGCGATGCTCGACGCCGTCGACGTCGCGATCGCGATCGGACAGGCGCCCGACAGGACACTGGACGGTTTCGCCCGGGCCGCGCGGCGGCCTTTGGACTGGCCGGAGACGTTGACCCATCAGCCCGGGCATGTGGTCGTCTGGTTCGCGCGGGCCGGGCAGGCGCCGTTCCCGATGCGGCCGCAGCCTGGGCGCGCCGAGCGCATCCGCCATCACCGCAAATACGCGGAAGGCGATCTGCGCTGGCACAGTTTCTATTTCCGGGGGCCCGAGGGCAGGACCAATCTCAAGGCCCAGAATCTCGCCATGTTCTCCCTGATCGCGCAGGGCATCGACGAAGAGACCTGGATGTTCCATCTGCGTCGCGGCGACTATTCCCGCTGGTGCCGCGATGCGATCCGGGACGCGCATCTGGCGGAGGAGATCGAGCGGATCGAGCGCCGCCACGACCTGGCGCCCTGGCAGACCCGGCAGATGATCCGCGAGCTGATCAACGCGCGGTACACGCTCCCGGAATGAGGTGGCATTGCCGTCTCGCACCCGGCCGTCCGCCCCGCTGCCGTCTACCGCACGTGCGGCCGGTCCGGCAGTTCGTTGCCGGCGCGGTCTTCGCCGGGATAGTGCTGCGCGAGCAGGGCGCCGGCTCGCCGGATGCCGGCGAGGGCGCCTTCTGCGTAACGGCCCGCCTTGAAGCGGACTTCCATGTCGCGGCAGATCGCCGCCCATTCCGCGGCGTCGACGCGGGCGGCGATGCCGCGGTCCGCGACGATCTCCACGTCGTGGTCGGCGAGCAGCACATAGATCAGCACGCCGTTGTCTTCGGCGGTGTCCCAGACGCGCAGCTCGGAAAACACCTCGAGGGCGCGTTCGCGCGCCGACTGGCCGCGGAGCAGGGCGCGCGGACCGAGCGTGGCCTCGACGGCGAAACGGACCTCGCCGCTGTGGCCGCGTTCGGCGTCGGCGATGGCCGATTCGATCGCCTGCAGGGCCCGCGCATCGAAGGCGCGCCGCCGCAGCAGCCACGGCGGCGGCAGCAGATGTCTCAGCATGCGTCGCAGATTCACCATCGCCCCGATGCGCCTCCGCCGCCGAAACCCCCACCGCCGCCCCCGAATCCTCCGCCGCTCCAACCGCCGGGACGGCCGCCCGCCCAGCCGCCTGGACGGCCGCTGTAATAACCGCCACCGCGCCCGCCGCCGAAGCCGCCGCCTTCGAACAGGGTGAACAGGAAGGCCAGGATGCCGACCACCACGGCGCCGACGAGCGAGGCCGCCATCAGCCACACCAGCAGACCGATCAGCCCGCCGGCGACGGTGGCGCCGGGCAGCCGGCCGAACAGGTTGCGCAGCAGCCCGCCGAGCACGAGGGTACCGACGAAGGCCAGCGCCAGCACGTCCTGCAGGTTGCCCGCCGGCGGCGTGCGGCGCGCGGCCGGTGGCGGCAGCGGCTCGCCCTCGATGAGTTTCTCGATCTGCCGGATGCCGGCGAGGATGCCGGCATGGAAATCGCCGTCCCGGAAATGCGGCAGGATCGTCTCCTCGATGATGCGCTTGGCAATAGCGTCCGGCAGCACGCCCTCCAGACCGTAGCCCACTTCGATGCGCAGCGCGCGGTCGTCCTTGGCGATCAGCAGCAGCACGCCGTCATCGATACCGGCGCGTCCCAGCTTCCACTGTTCGGCGACGCGGATGCCGTACTGCTCTATCGCTTCGGGACCGGTGGTGGGCACCAGCAGCACGGCGATCTGGCTGCCCTTGCGCGCCTCGAAGTCCGCCAGGCGCCGTTCCAACGCCGCGATCTGCTCGCCGGTCAGCGTGCCGGTGAGATCGGTGACGCGCGCCTCCAGCGGCGGCACGGCCACCTCGGCCCGGGGCGCCGCGGCGGCCAGGCACAGCCACAGCAGCAGGAGCCAGCGGCAGGCGATCGACACGCGCAGGACCGGGCCGGGGACGGCGTCTATGGGAAGGCTCCGGGGGTGGGCTCCGGCCGTCACGGCGCGCCGGCGGGTGCCGACGGCGTGCCGAAATCCACCTGCGGCGGTCGGCTGATGGCTCGCTCGTCCTCCACCTGGAAGGTGGGCTTGACCTTGTAGCCGAACAGCATGGCGGTGAGGTTGGAGGGGAAGGAGCGCACCGTGACGTTGTAGGCCTGCACCGCCTGGATGTAGCGGTTGCGCGCCACGGTGATGCGGTTCTCCGTGCCCTCGAGCTGCGCCTGCAGATCGCGGAACAGACCGTCGGCCTTGAGCTGGGGATAGTTCTCGGCGACGGCCAGCAGGCGCGCCAGGGCCGAGGACAGCTGCGCCTGGGCGGCCTGGAATTTCGCGAAGGCGTCGGGATCGTCGAGCAGTTCCGGCGTCAGCTTGATCGCGCCCACGCCGGCGCGCGCCTCGGTCACCTGGGTCAGCACCTCGCGCTCGTGCGCCGCATAACCCTTGACCACGTTGACCAGGTTGGGGACCAGGTCGGCGCGCCGCTGGTACTGGTTCAGCACCTCGGCCCAGCCGGCCTTGATCTGCTCGTCGGTGGACTGCAGGGTGTTGTAGCCGCAGCCGCCGAGCGACAGCGCGGACAGCAGCAACAGCAGAATGCTCATGACGGGATGGCGCATGACAGGCTCCTTGCGGTTGGTGTGGGGCGGCATCGTTCCCGCGCGTCCCCATGCCTCCCGGCATGCGGCGGCGCCGCTCACCGATACTATCGCCGAGCGTGCCGCGGAGTGCCAGCCCGGATTTCTCACCACCGTTGTTGCGAGGGCGTCGAGGCGCCGTCACAACGAGTGGATCGGCGACCGCAGTAGAAAGGCGGTGAGAAATCCGGGCCGGCCCACGGGTTGGCACGGGCATTGCTGACCTGGGGTTCCTGCTTCTGAAATTCAGCGTGGTGATCCCTCATGATCTACAGTTCAGCGACCCGTGCAATGCGACTGATGGCGGTTCTGGCGGCCTGCATCCTGCTGGGAGGGCATCCCGCGGGCCGTTCCGCGCATGCGGACGAGCCGGCGCCCGCCGTCGATCCGCTCAAATATCAGGCGGTGCTCGATGAAGACATCGAGTCGGCGAAGATGCTGCTCGTCTCCGCGCTGGAAGCGAGAAACTACGTCATCATCAATGTGCTGAACGTGCAGGAGGCGCTCGATGGACGCGGTATCGATACGCATCCCATCCAGATCGTGGAATTCTGCAATCTCGTGAAGGCCTATCGCGTCACGCGCACCACACCCGAGTTCGAACTGTTCGCGCCCTGCCGGTTCGCATTGTTCGAGAAGGACGGCAGGACGCTGGTCATGGCCATGCGGCCGTCCTTCATCGGTGCGTCGCTGCCGGCGGACACGCAGACCGACGAGGCGCGCGATGCCTTGCGCAAGTTCGACGACGACGTACGGGAGATTCTGGAGGCGCTGGCGCGAGGCGACATGTAGGCCGGGCGTTCCAGTCCGGAACGCGTGTGGAACATCGGAACACCTCCGACGGCGGGGCAGCCGGGCCCGGCTTGCCGAGGCGCGGTCGCCCCGCGTGCTTGCGTGGCTGGGTTTTGCCTGACGGATCCTGGCCGTCGACAGTCCGGAAGTGGAGTTCAACCATCCCCTGGCGCGCTACGGCGAACTCGGCACCGAATCGCTGCGCGGCCTGCCGCGGCCCGAGGACGACAAGTACGCGGCCCGGATGGCGGAATCCGCCCCCGTCTATGCCGTCTGGGGGCGGCGCCGGGGTTGAGGCTTCATTTGTTGATTAAAAAGTCAATATGGTCTATAAATACGCCATAGATAGGCTATAAATTGACTATTTAATCAATAAATGACCCGCAGATCCGATAACGACAGAATCCGGGCGCTGCTGGAGCAGATCCTGGCCGCGGCCAAAGAGCAGGGCATTCCGGCCAGGGAACTGGCGGTGCGCGCCGGTATCGCGCCGGAGACTCTGTCGCGCATGAAGGGCCGCGGCTCGGGCGACGCCGCCGTGCTCGACGCCCTGGCGCGGGTCGTGGGTCTGCGGCTGGCCCTGGTGCCCGACGACGAGCGCATCGAGGCCATCCGCAGCGGAGACTTCTTCTGATGCCGGACCGCCACGCCGTCGTCTGGACCCGCACCGCCCGCGGTCCGCTCAAGATGGGCAACCTGGTCGCGACCGACCGCGAATGCCGCTTCAGCTACGCCGCCGAATTTCTCGCCAGCGGCAATCCGGACGGCCTGGCGCTGCTCGCCGGGCCGGCCCTGTTCGGAACCAACCCGGTCGTCTACCGCAGCACTGCGCGCATGCCGCTGCACCCGCGGCTCATGGCGCTCACCCCCGGCGAGGCGCCGGGCAACATCCAGCGGCGCCTGTATACCGAGATCCTCGCCAGGCGCCGTTCGCCGCCGGCCCCCGGCTTCGACACCGAATGGGAACTGCTGCTGCTCGCCGGGCACGGCGGCATCGGCCACATCGACGTGTTCGCCGACGATCGCGCGGCGGAGCAGTGGTATGCGCGGCGACCCGTCCGCGAGACGCTGATCGGCCAGCGTTCGGCGGTGTGGCGCTTCATCCGCGAGGACATCGAACAGGCCGTGCCGGAGACCGACGCCGCCAGCATCGCGCGCCTGCTCGGTCCGACGCCCTCGGTCGGCGGCATGATCCCCAAGCTGCTGGCGGCGATCCCGGACCGGGCCGGCTGGTCCGGCCGCTTCGCGCCGCCCGGCACGCGGGAGCACAAGGGCGAAGCCTTCGTCGACGTGGTGCTGAAGATCGAACCGCCGATCTACGCGGGCGTGCTCGCGCTCGAGGAGTTGTGCTACGCCGTGCACCGCGAACTCGGTTTCGCGGTGCCGCGCACCTGGCACACGGAACTCGACGGCATGCGGCTGCTCGCCATCGAGCGCTTCGACCGCGACAGTGACGGGCTGCCCATCCCGATGGAGAGCTTCCTGTCGGTGATGGCCTCGGGCAGCCGCGAGGTGCAGGGCAGCGCGGATACCGATATGCACGGCGTCGCGGCCATGCTCGCCAAGCTCGCCACCGTGGTGAATCTCGATCCCCGGCAGGCCCAGCGCGAGGTATTCCGCCGTTTCTGCGCCGCGCTGCTCACCGGCAACGGTGACATGCATCTGGAGAATCTCGCCTTCCTGGGCGGGCCCGGCGCCGTGCGGGTCGCACCGGTGTACGATCCCGCGCCCATGCGCGCCTGGCCGCGCCACAACCTGCGCTCGGCGATTCCCATCGCCTTCGACGACGCGTTGTCCGTGCGCGGGAATCTGCTGGAGCTGGGCACGGTCTTCGGTCTGCGCCGCGCCGAGGTCGAATCGTCGTTCGAGGAATTCCTGCAGGGCACGCGGACCTACGCCGAGCGGGTGCTGGCGCTGGAGGCGGTGCCGGAGGTGCGCCGCCGGCAGCTGGCGGACATCGTCGCGCACGAACGCCGCGTGCTGCAGGCGGACTGAGGCGGCCGGCCATTTTCCGGTGCCGATGCTATGATGCGCCAGGACCGCGCGGCGGCATCCGTCGGCCGGACGAGAGGGGTATCGATGGACATGTTCAAGAACGTGCTGGTGGTCGTCGAGCCGGGACCGCAGTCGGACAGTGCGGTGCGGCGCGCCCGCGCACTGGCGCTGCACAGCGGCGCGCGCCTGACGCTGTTCGGCGTGGTGCGCGACATTCCCGGCGGCGCGCGCGCCGTCACCGGCACGCTGCCGCCCGAGGAATTCCAGGGACAGGTCGTCGCCGATCTGCGTGCCGGCATCGCCGCGGCCGCCGACGACCTGCGCGCGGCAGGCATCGAGATCGATTCGACCGTCGCGGTGGGCAGGCCCTTCATCGAGGTCATCCGCAAGGTGCTGCGCGACGGCCACGATCTGGTGATCCAGGCGGCCGAGGGACGGGTGGGTCTGCGGGAGCGGCTTTTCGGCAGCCTGTCGCTGCACCTGATGCGCAAGTGCCCATGTCCGGTCTGGGTGGTGAAGGCCGACGGCCCGCAGCGCTATGCGCGCATCCTGGCCGCCGTGGACATCGGCGAGGAATTCCAGTTCTCCGGTCGCAGCTCCCTCAATCCCGTGATCCTGCAGTACGCCGCCGCGCTGGCGCGCATGGACGGGAGCGAACTGCACGTCGTGCAGGCGTGGTCGCTGTACCAGGAGGGCTATATGCAGGCGCGCGGCGGCATGGACGACAGCGCTCTGCGCAAGCTGCGGCGGGAGACGCGGGAACACTACGAACAGCAGTTGCGCGCGTTCGTCGCCGGCCAGGATCTGGGCGGTGTCCGCGCGCACGAGCACGTCGTGCACGGCGATGCGCCGCGCATGATCACCAACCTGGTGCGCAAGGAGCGCTTCGATCTGCTGGTGATGGGCACGCTCTGCCGCACCGGGCTGGCCGGCCTGCTGATCGGCAACACCGCGGAAAAGGTGCTGAACACCGTGGGCTGTTCGGTGCTGACGGTGAAGCCCGAGGGCTTCGTCTCGCCGGTGACGCTCGACGACGCCTGACCGGCCGGGCGCGGGCCTGGCGCTCCGTCGCGCGGCTGCTAGGCTTAGTGATACCCGTTCATGTCGGCGAGGACCGGGAAACCGCGCCATGCCCACCGTCCGCCAAGTGCTCGAAGGCAAGGGGTTCGAGGTCGAGACCATCGGCCCGGACGCGTCCGTGTACGATGCCATCGCCGCCATGGCCGACAAGGAGATCGGCTCGCTGGTGGTGATGGAGGACGGCCGTGTGGTCGGCCTGATCTCGGAGCGCGATTACGCCCGCAAGGTGATTCTGAAGGGGCGCCTCTCGAAGGACACGCGCGTGCGCGAGATCATGGCGACGCGGGTGCCCTATGCGCGCCCGGACCAGACCGTCGAGGAATGCATGGCGGTGCTCACCGACCAGCGGGTGCGGCATCTGCCGGTGATGGACGGCGGCCGCCTCATCGGCATCATCTCCATCGGTGATCTGGTCAAGGCCATCATCGACGAACAGAAGTTCATCATCGATCAGCTCATCCATTACATCACGGGGTGAGCCGCCCGCATATCTTCGTACACAACGGTCCGGCAGCCGTCCGGCGCCCGGGGTGACGGGACCGGCCATGGTGCAGGGCTGCCGGCCGGATACCGCGGGTTTACCCCCTCGCAGATTCATCTTTCGCACGGGGCCGCCGGAGCCCGTCAGCCAGCCGGACTACAGATACGCGCGCGCATCAGGCCGAAAGGCGGTAACGCGCAGGGCGGGTTCCCGCCGTCAGTGCTGATGTCCGCCGTGATCGTCGTGCGGTGCACCGGCACCGCTCAGGGCCGCCAGCGTTTCCAGCGTGACCTCGGCATAGGCCATCGCCCGGCCGCCATGCTGCGCGGCGTACTGATCGGCCGCCGCTTTGTCGGCGAAGCTCATCAGGGTCGGTCCCATGGCGCCGCGCTGCTCGTGACTGACCACGTACCAGGCGTCGCGCGCGTCGACATAGCGGTTGTCGTCGGGCCGCTCCCAGTCGTTGCCGGCCATGTCGTGCACGTACGCCGCCTCGAGCACCGCGGCGGTCTCCGGCTGCAGCAGCCAGCTGAACAGGTCGACGGTGGAGCAGAACTTCAGGGGCGCGGCACGGTTGCGGATGAAGGCCTGGCCCTTGGGGCCGGGGAACGCCGCGATCTCCATGCCGCAGACATGGCATTCGTCGCCGGCGGCGATGGGCTGCAGCTCGTGGCCCGCGACCGGCGTGTCCTCCTGCCGTCCGCAGCCGGACATGCCCAGAACCAAAGCGGCCAGCAGCATGACGAGCCGCAAGACAGATTTCCCGCGCACAACCTGCAGGTACATGACCAGAACCTCCGTTGAAAGTGTCAGACGCGGCGGCGCTTGAACAGCCACAGCGCCGTGCCCAGGGGCGCCGCCACCCACAGGGCGAGGATCCCGGCGAGCACGCCGGGCTGGAACAGCGGACCGGTGGCCACCGCGGCGAGGCCGGTGTAGTTGCGCGCCGCCTCGAAGCCGGCGAGGTTCGCCAGCCGGAACACGTCGGTGGGATTGAGCAGCAGCAGATAGGGCAGCCAGTCGCCGCCGTGCGTGCCCTTGCTCGCCACCAGCCCGCCGAGCAGCAGCAGGTCGAACACCAGCACGAACCAGAACCAGACCAGCAGCGCCACGCCGGCCGCGCGCGATTTCTCGCCGGCGACGACGCTGGCGATATAGGCGATGGCCACGAACACCCAGCCGAGCAGCACCGAGGTCAGGATGAAGAAGGCGAAGGCGCGCCACAGTTCCGCATCGCCGATGTTGCCCGAGAGGATGCCGATCAATATCGCGGCGATGCCGAAACCCGCGGTCGTCGACACGGCCAGGATCGCCGCGTGGCCGAGGAACTTGCCGGCGAGCAGCTGCACCTTGCCGAGCGGGTAGGTGAGCAGCAGCAGCAGGGTGCCCTGTTCCTCCTCGCCGACGATGGTGTCGTAGGCGAGCAGCAGGGCGATCAGCGGAATGAGGAAGATCGCCAGGCTCGCCAGGCTCACGATGGTGGTGGCCAGCGAGGTGAAGCCGACCACGCCCGAGGCCGAGGCGCCGAAATAGGCGAGCCCGACCGCCAGCAGCGCGAACACGACGGTGATGGCCAGCACCCAGCGGTTGCGCAGGCCGTCGCGGAATTCCTTGCTGGCGACAATGAGCAGGGCGTTCATTCTGAAGACCTCATGCGGGCCACGGAAGCGCACGGAAACGCACGGAATGCAAAATCCGTCCTGTTCCCGTCCTCTGTGTACTTCCGTGTGCCTGTGTGTGCTTCCGTGGCGAATCCTGGGTTCATGCGGATTCCTCGCGGCGTGCGGCGGGCTGGTTGTAGAAGGCGTACAGGTTGTCCAGCGTCGGCGTGATGATCTCCACGTCCTGGACCTCCGGCTCGTCGAGCAGGAGGCGCATGACCGCCATCTTGTTCGCCACAGGGCTTTTGAGCTCCAGGCGCGTGCCGTTGACCTCGCGCACCTGTACGCCCTGGGCGTCGAAGCGCTGCCGCCAGCCGTCGCGGCTGCAGCGGCCGCGCACCTGTATCGTCAGCGGGAGATGGGCCTTGCGGCTCAGTTCGTCGAGGCTGCCCGCCGCCAGCAGGCGGCCGCCGCCGAGAATGGCGGCACGGTCGATGTGGCGCTCGATGCCGGGCAGGATGTGCGAGGACAGCAGCACCGTGGTGCCCTGGCGCCGCAGCTCGTCGAGCATCTCGTAGAACTCGCGCGTCGCCGTCGGGTCGAGTCCGGCGGTGGGTTCGTCGAGCAGCAGCAGCCTGGGATGGCCGAGCAGGGCCTGCGCCAGGCCCAGACGCTGGCGCATGCCCTTGGAATAGGTCTTCACCCGCCGGTCGGCGGCATGGGCGATGCCGACGCGCTCCAGCAGCGCCGTGCGTTCGGCTCTGTCCACGCCCTTGAGCCGGCCGAAGTAGTCGAGCACCTCGCGGCCGGTGAGCTGGCCGTAGAAGCTGACGCTCTCGGGCAGGTAGCCCATGCGCCGGCGCAGTACCTGGGCGTGCTCACCGACCGGCGATTCGCCGAACAGCAGCACTTCGCCGGCACTGGCCCCGATCACGCCGAGGATGAGCTTCATGGTGGTGGTCTTGCCGGCGCCGTTGTGGCCGAGCAGACCGAGGATCTCGCCTTCGGCGAGCTGCAGATCCATGTCCTGCAGGGCGGTGAAGTCGCCGAAGCGTTTCACCACCCTGCGCAATTCGACAACGGCATTCATGATGCGTGCTCCTCCGGCGGCAGCATCAGCGGGGCGCTGTCGCGCACCCCCTGGGGCTTGAGCACCGGAAACTGTTCCTGCACCCAGCGCAGCGTCTCGATCGCGGGGCTGCTCATCAGGATGCGGGCGATGGGGTATTTCCACAGCAGGTGGTCGACGGCATCGTTCGGTTCGTACTGCTTGTCGCCGATGCCGTCGGCGTCGAGGTCCCAGCCCAGATAATCGCTCCAGAAGTTGCCGCGGCCTTCGTGCGACCAGTCCTGATCGCGGGTCGCGACGTATTTAACCTGCACCCGGTTGCGCAGGAAGCTGTTGCCGAAGACGGTGTTGTCCTCCGAGCCCGCGGTCAGATGGATGCCGATGTCGCTGTCGGCGAACAGGTTGTCGCGGATCTCGTTGAACTGGGAGTTGTAGATGAAGATCGCCTTGCCTTCGGCTCCGGTGACGCCGTCGCCGCCGGTGACGTAGCCGGTGCCCTCCTGGACGTCGTGCACGCGGTTGCCGGCGATGGTGCTGTAGGTGATGTAGTTCATCAGCATGCCGTAGTTGCTGTCCCGGTCGGATTCGTTGTCCAGCACGGTCAGGTATTTCGACTGCATGAGGGCGTAGCCGGTACGGGTATTGTACGTCCGGTTGCCGATGACCTTGTTGGAATACGAGTACATGTAATGGACGCCGTAGCGCAGATCGTGCAGCAGATTGTCGGCCAGCACGTTGTTCTGGCTGGTGTCGATGTAGATGCCGTCGCGCGTTTCCCAGATCTCGTTGCCGCGGATCTCGGCCTCCGTGACGGAATACAGGTGGATGCCGTTGCCGCGGTCCTGGGAACGTATCTCCGGAATGCCGTGCACCTTATTGCCGATTACACGCGGGCCCTTGCAGGCGTCCAGCCAGATACCGAAGGCGTTGTTGTCGAGCCGGTTGTCGCGGATGGTGACGCGTTCGGCACCGCGCTCCACGAAGATGCCGGCGTTCATGTGGGTGAGATTGCGGCCGGAATTGACGATGGTCAGTCCGCGGATGGTGACGTCCGGGGCGCTGATGCGGATGACGTCGCCGTGGCCCTCGCCGTCGAGAATCGCCCCCGCGTCGCCCGTCAGGGTGACCGGCTTGCGGATGTGCAGGTGCACGATATGGCGGCCCGCGGGGATGCGCAGCGTGGCGCCGGGCGGCAGCCGGTCCAGGACCGCCTGGATGTCCCGTTCCTGCGCGGCCAGGGTGAGCTCCTCCGCTGCGGGTACCGCGGCCGGGGCGGGCAGGGCGGCCAGCAGCAGGAAGCCGAGCAGCAGTCGCGGCGCGAAGGTACGCAGAGGGAACGTCATAGGGGAGATCTGATCAGTCCGTCGTAGTGCAGCGAATGGGACAGAATACCGGCCTTCGATGTCTCCACAGGGCATGCCGCACGACGGGAAGGCGCCTGCGGCGCCGTCCGCCTGGAGACGATCCGGGCGACGGAGCGCGTGCGCCGCCGTCGCCCGGTCTCCCGGCCTCAGGCCTCGACCAGCATGCGGCCGCTCATCTCCATGTGCAGCGCGTGGCAGAACCAGTTGCAATAGTACCAGTGAACGCCCGGTTTGTCGGCAACGAACGTCACCGACGAGGTCTGCTGCGGACTGATCTCCATGCTGACGCCATGGTTGACGATGCAGAAGCCGTGGCTCACGTCCTCGATCTGGTCGATGTTGGTGATCGAGACGGTCACCTCGTCGCCTTTCTTGACTTTGAACTCGGTGATGCCGAACTGCGGCGCCGAGGAGGTCATGTAGACGCGCACCTTGTTGCCGTCACGGATGACCTTGTTGTCCTGATCCAGCACCACCCCGTCCTTCTTGGCCTGGGCGGCGATGTCGGCGAAGAACGGATCATCGCGCTTCCACAGTTTGATCGGACGGATCTGGTCGCGGCGCACCAGGATGCAGTCGTGCGGTTCCGCGAAGGTCGGGCCGTCGTGCACCAGCTTCATCTCCTCCCCGGAGATGTCGATGAGCTGGTCGTTCTCCGGGTGCAGCGGGCCGCAGGGCAGGAAACGGTCCTTGGAGAACTTGGACAGCACCACCAGCCACTTTCCGTCGGCGTCGCGCGACTCGGTCAGGCTGGCGTGGTTGTGTCCGGGCTGATAGTGGACGTCGAGCTTCTGGCGGATGTAGTTCACCTTCTGGCCCTGGTAGGCCTTGATGGCGTCGTCCATGTTCCATTTGACGACCTGGCTGTCGATGAACAGCGTGGTGTAGGCGTTGCCGCGGCCGTCGAAGGTGGTGTGCAGCGGGCCCAGACCGAGTTCCGGCTCGCCGACGACGACGTCGCGTTCGTCCTTCAGCTTGCCCTCGAACAGGTCATCCAGCTTCTCGATGGAGATCATGGTCACGGTCGGGGAGAGCTTGCCGTTGGCGATGAAGAAGCGGCCGTCGGGCGAGGTGTTGAGGCCGTGCGGGCTCTTCGGCACCGGGATGTAGCGGGTCAGTTCCGAGCCGTGGCGGCCGTCCAGGACCGGCACCTTGGAGTCACCCAGGGTGGTGAACTTGCCGGCCTTGACCGCGGCTTCGATGCGCGGAATGTTGAACACCACCGCCCAGTCGCGCTCGTTGCGCATCATGTCGGCCAGGGTCACGCCACCCTCGGAGTTGTAGCAGGTCGAGCAGGCATACTTGCCGGTGTAGTCGGCGTCGGTGTTGTCCAGGTTGCCGTCGACGATCACCTGCCAGGCGACCTCCATGGTGTCGGCGTTGATGGCGTTGAACATGGTGAGGTACTTGCTCGGGTCCTCCAGATCACGCCCGTCGTTGAGGTGCGGGATGGGGAACTCGGCGTTCGCGAACACATAGTTGGTGCGCGGCACCTTCTGCAGGCGCAGGCCGTGTATGGCCGACACGTTGGGGATGGTGGTGATCTTGTCGCACTTCATGATGTCCAGGCGAATGCGTGCGACGCGGGTGTTGGCCTTGTCGTTGATGAACAGATAACGGCCGTCGTAGCGACCGTCGGTCATGCTGACGTGCGGATGGTGGGCATCGCCGTTGAGGTACTTGGCGCTGTCACCGAGCACCTTCTTACTCTCGTTGGTGATGCCCCAGCCGGTGGCGCTGCAGACGTTGAATACGGGGATGCGCATGATCTCGCGCATGGAGGGCACGCCCAGGACGCGCACCTCGCCGGAGTGGCCGCCGCTCCAGAAGCCGTAGTACTCGTCGAGTTCACCCGGTTCGACGTGCACCTTGTTGCCGTTCTCCTTGGCCTGGGCGGGCGTCATGCCCATCATGCCGGTGCCGAGACCGGCTCCGGCGACGCCGGCGAGTGCAGTGGCGCCGAGGAAGTTGCGGCGGGTTACGCCGGTCTTTTCGGAATCCTTGCTCATTTCTCTACCTCCTTCTCGTGGGTTGCTTGCTGTGTTGACCGATGGCGCTTCAGCGCCCTTTTTCTACCGTGACGGGGATCTCCTCGAGGCCGGACTTGGCGGCGAGATCCGCTTCCATCTCCCGCGCCTTTTCACGCGCGCGGCCGGCGCGTTCGTGACGCTTGCGGCGCTCGATCAGCGGCGGGCACTTGTGGTCGTTCCAGTACGTGACCTGGCAGTCCAGGCAGTAATGGCATTCGTTGAGGTTGATCTCGCCGGTGGCGTGGATGGCCTGGATCTCGCATTCGTTGGCGCAGATCTGACAGGGTTTGCCGCATTCGCGGCGGCGCCGCAGCCAGGTCGCCAGCGAGAACTTGCTGGGCACCGCCAGCGCGGCGCCGAGCGGGCAGAGGTACTTGCAGTAGAACTTGCAGTTGAAGGCGGATACCACCACGAGACCGAAGGCGTACAGGAAGAAGGGCCACTCGCGGTCGAAGCGCAGGGTGATGGCGGTCTTGAAAGGCTCGACCTCGGCATAGCGTTCGGCGGTGCCGAGCGACTGCAGCGAGATGCCGAACAGCACCATCAGGATGAGGTATTTGATGCCCCACAGGCGGTCGTGGATGATCTGCGGCAGCACGAACTGGCGGACGCGGAAGCGCCGGGCGATCTCGTTGACGAGCTTCTGCAGCGCACCGAAGGGGCACAGCCAGCCGCAGTACACGCCGCGCCCCCACAGCAGCAGCGAGCCGGCGACGAAGGTCCAGAGGATGAACATGGTGGGATCGATCAGGAAGGTGTCCCACTTGAAGTCGGTGATGAGTGCACTGATGAAGGTGAGCACGTTCACCACCGACAACTGGCCGAGCATGTACCAGCCGATGAAGAACAGCGTGTAGACCAGGAAGCCCGTGCGCAGATAGAAGATCACGCGCGGGAAGCGCACCAGCCAGTCCTGCAGCGCCATGATGAGGGTCAGCAGGGCCAGGCTGCTCACCAGCACGAAGATCTGGAACTTGCGTTCGCGCCACACCTGGACCCAGATCGCCTCCTCGACCTCCGCAGGGGCGGCGACCGGCTCGGGCCGTTCGATGTAGGTCTCGGGAATGGCGTATTCGCCGCCGAAGCTGGAGAACACGCTGTCCAGCGGCCCGGTCTGGCGCTTCACCAGCAGTTCCAGGCGCCAGATCTGGCCCGGGTCGAAGCCATGGGTGTCGCGGATGATGAAGATCGCCATTTCGCTGAACTCGGGCATGCCCTCGGCATACACGTCGTTCAGGCGGTGAAAGTCCAGATCGCGGAACGAGATCTCCCGGCCGCCCTGCATGAGCTGCACGCGGTCGAAGATGCCGCCGCGCACGTAGCCGGAACCCTTGAACGAATAGATGCCGTTGGCCATGACGGCGATGGCGTGTTCGCCGGGCTTGAGCTCGGCCATCAGCCAGTTGTACTGGGACTCGCCCAGCAGATTGCGGCCGACGGTGGGCGCGTTGAGGTAGGTGTAGTACAGGTCGATGAAGGTGTCGTTGACCTTGTCGGGCGGCGCATCCTCGAGGCCCTCGGCCTCGGTGCCCTTGAAGGACCCGTCCACTTCCCCGCGGGTCAGGTGCAGGCGGCGGATGGCGCCGTTGCCGGTGAGGAACTTCCAGTCCTGCTTCTCGAAGAACTCGGTGCGCACTCGTGCCGGCTGGGTCGGTGCGGTGACGTCCGGCTTGATGATGCCGCGCGACTCTGCAATCTTGCGGCCCGAGCGCAGGATACCCTCGTTCATGACCATGACGGTCACGGTGGCCCCGGTGATGGCGTCGACGTTGACGTAGCCGGGCCGTTTGCCGGCACCGACCTTGATGCGCTCGGTGACCTTCTTGCCCTTGTACTGGTCGACGAACTCGTCCAGCCGCGATTCCGGAATGCCTACCAACAGAATGGGCTCATGGTGCTCGATCACTTTCACGCCGACGATCGTTCCCTCGGTATCCATTCCCACGAGGTGATTGACCGGCTTGCCGGAGTAGGCGGGAATCCGTACCACATCGTCGGTGCGGAACAGATAGCCGATCACCTGATCGCCCTTCATGGCGGCCGCGGCCAGGGGCTCTCCCTCGAAGTCGGTGAACCGGTCCGCGTCAGGGAAGAAGCGCTTTGCCGCGGGATAGGTGGCGGCGACCGAGGCGGCGCCGGCATGCGCGGCGATCAGCAACAGGCACATCAGGAGCAGGAATCGGCGCAAAGGAAACCTCTTCAATCATGCGGCGCAGATACAGGTTCGCAAGTTAATCATCACGGTCCGGAACCGACCTTGACGCGTATCAAGAAAGTGTGGGATTTGGCGCATTCGGGTGGTGCATCTGACGCAGCCGGGTGCGACGCCATAACTATAGTCGCTCGCCACGGGAGCGAACGGCAGGTGGACCCGTTTCACGATGCGGCATGCGGGGTGCTTCCGAGCCCCGCTGATGCGGAGGGGACGGACGCGGGAGAGACGGGCGCTAGTCGTCCGAAGGCGGGAGCTGGGCCTCGGCCTCGAGGCGCTTGACCTGTTCGGGGCTCAGGCGGGTCGCGAGCTGCATGAGGCTTTCGCGGGCGGTGGCGTCGCCGGCGGCCACGGCGCGGCTGTACCACACATAGGCCTGTTCGGGATCGCGCTCGACGCCGCGGCCGTGCTCGTAGGCCCAGCCGAGCCCCTGCTGTGCTTCGGGGATGCCGCCCGCCGCGGCGCGCTTCCACCAGAAGGCGGCCTTGTTGTCGTCGGCCGGAATGCCGAGGCCCTTGTGGTAGTGCCAGCCGAGAAAATGCTGGGCGAGCAGGTCGCCGTCGATCGCGAGCGCCTCGGTGAGCACGAACGAGGTCTCGAAATCGCCGCGCTTCAGGGCATCGACGGCGCGCCGCAGTATGGGATCTTCCTCATCGGCCATGGGCGCAGTGTACTCCCCGCGGTGGCCCGCTAAAACTGGAACTTCGCCATGGAATGGGTGGCCGGTATTAGCCCCCGGCACCGCCCGGGTAGCGGATGCCCGTCAGCCAATAGTGCCGCTCCCCCTGCGGTGTCCGGACGCGCACCTCGTCATCCAGGGCGCGCTTGAGCAGCGCCTGCGCGAGCGGCGAATCCATGCTGATCCAGCCGCGCCGCAGATCGAATTCGTCCGGGCCGACAATGCGGTACTCCTGCCGGGCGCCGCTCTCGTCCTCCAGGCTCACCCAGGCGCCGAAGAACACCCGGTTCGGATCGCCGGGCGGCCGGTCCACCACCTGGAGATCGGGGAGGCGCTTCTGCAGGTAGCGGATGCGGCGGTCGATCTCGCGCAGTTCCTTCTTGCGGTAGATGTATTCGGCGTTCTCCGAGCGGTCGCCCTCGGCGGCGGCGGCCGCCAGGGCCTGGGTCACGCCGGTACGGCGCTGCCACAGCGCCTTGAGCTCGTCCTGCAGGCGCTGGTAGCCCTCCGGGGTGATGTAGGGTGAGGACCTGGGCTGCGGTGGTCGGTAGCGGGACATGCGGGGCCTGGTCTCCGGTCCGCCGCCGGACGGGGCCGGCAGCGGAAGTCTTGGGTTATGATGAGGGGCCACGAGCGTCGGTGAGGAGGCCCGTATGGCGACGCTGCCCGAGTGCTGGAAATGCGGCGCACCGCTGGAGGATGTGCCCGTGCCCATCCACCGCCTGGCCGAATGTCCGGTCTGCCACGCCGAGCTGCACGTGTGCCGCGCCTGCGTATTCTACGACACCGCCAAGGCCAAGCACTGCCGCGAACCCATCGCCGAAGAGGTGCAGGACAAGCAGCGCGCGAACTTCTGCGATTATTTCCAGCTGCGCCCCGATGCCTACCGTCCCCGCGACGAGACCGCCGCCCAGGCGGCGCGCTCCCAGCTCGAGGCCCTGTTCGGCCGCGCCCCCGGTCCCGCAGCGGCCGACGGCACCCCGCAGACCGAGGCCGACCGCGCCCGCGCCGCCCTCGATGCCCTGTTCAAACCGCGCAGCGGGGACTGAGCGGAACCGGTATGGCCACGAAACCCACGAAACCCACGAAAGTCGTTAAAGGCGAAAGGCAGCCACGGAAACACACGGAAGCACACGGAATGTAAAACC
>JAJJPM010000056.1:0-4397 GCA_032907525.1 Gammaproteobacteria bacterium | reverse complement strand
GGGCTGATTCGAAAAGACGGTGGAATGCATGCCAACGTCCTCGTCACGGGCCGCGCGCGGCGACGGAAAGATACGGCACGCCCGCCGTTCCAGGTTGGAACGGCGCGAACGCGGGCGTGGAACACGGGCGGTGGATCGGGGGGATGCCGGGGACAGACTGAAGTCTGTCCCCTCGCTCCTGTGTGTGGGAAAAGGAGGGGGACGCCGGGGACAGACTTAAGTCTGTCCCCCTTGCCTGGCCCTTGCCAGGCCCCGAAGACTGTCCCTTTCTGGCATCAGCCGCGCTCCGCGCCTCTCCGCCCGGTGACGATATGCGCACGGGCCGCGAACTCCACGCCGCCGTCGGCGCGCACGTAGGGGGCGAGCGCCCGCTCGGCCTCGTCGAGGATGCGGGCGATCAGGTCCTCCTCCAGGACCACGCCCATCGCCGGCAGCCAGCCGCGCAGATCGGCCTCGACCATGACGCGCACGCTGGGAAAACGCGCCGTGCCGCGCCCGGTGGTGACGGCGACGGCGGCGACACCCGCCGCCTCCGACAGGGCGGCGAGGCCGTCCCGGTCACCCAGCGCGAACGGCGCGCGCACGGCGTCGGCCGCCGCCGGCCCGGCGAGGCGTTCCAGCAGTGCGACCTCGGCCGCGTAGGCGGGGATGTTGTCGAGGGCGTCCCAGACCGCGAACGCGAGGCGCCCCTCCGGCACGAGCACCCGCAGGGCCTCGCGCAGCGCCGCGCGGCGGTCGTCGAAGAACATCAGCCCGAACTGGCTGACGACGGCGTCGAAGGAGCGGTCGGCGAACGGCAGCGACTCGGCGACGCCGCGCCACCAGTCCACCTCGCGCGCGATCCGCCGGCCGACCTCCAGCATGCCGGGGTTGGCATCCAGCCCCTTCACCGATCCGCCCGGCCGCACGCGCGCCAGCGCCTCGCGGGCCAGCACCCCGGTCCCGCAGGCCACGTCCAGCACGCGCTGGCCCGGCCGGATCTCCGCCGCGTCCGCGACCCGCGGCGCCCACGGCCCGAACAGCGCCGGCACCATCAGCGCCTCGTAGGCCGCCGCCGAATCGATCCGGGCCTGGAGCGAAGGGTCGGGCATCGCGTGCCCTCCACAGTGTCTTCCCTGGGAGAATCAAGCTTAGACGATGGCGGCGGGAGGGCACTCCGCGGCGTTCCGCGCCGTGCGCCCCGGCTGTTATTCGCCGTGTCGCGGCTTCTCCGGCCGCTTTCTGGGCCACAGCGTGTCGTAGACCACGAACGCGGCGCCCGACACGACCAGGCCCGCCGGGCCCGCCAGGAACTTCGCGAAGAAGTGCCCGACCTCGGCCCCGAACAACCGATAGACGCCCACGGCGAGCGCGAGCCCGACGAGCAACGCGCCGGCGAGTATCGCGACGAGGTATTTCACGGTCTGCGGCGCAGCGACCCGGCCTGAGCGCTCAGCCCCGGGACCAGGCCACTTCCACGCCGTCCGTGTCGCCCACCGCGTCCCGCAGCAGGCGGACGAGGTGCATGCTGGCGCCGTTCTGCTCCAGGATGTCGATGGTCGTCGGACAGACGTAGTAGTCCGTGTCCCGCGCATGCTCCTCCTCGAGCTGGTCGACGAGCAGCTGCAGATCCGCCTCGTCGATCGTCCCCAGAAACGCCGCGCTCTCTTTCAAGGACAACGTGATCATGATCCCCCCTTCTTCTTTGTCCGGATCCGGTTTTGCGTCGTCCTGTAGCGTCCGCCGCGCGGGGATTCTGGAGCGCGCGCCGCCCTGCGCGTCACCGGCCCACCGGCCGCCCCATGTCGACGCGCGTCACCGGTTGTCCGTCCGCCCCCTCGAAGCCTTCGGCGGCGGCCTCGCCGGTCGCGGCGAACCCGAGCCGGGCGAAGATCGCCGGATTGCCCGTCTCGCGGATGGCGCACAGCGTGAGCCGCGCGCGCCCCGCGCCCACGGCGATCGCCTCGGCCGCGCGCAGCAGCGCCCGCGCCACCCCCCGCCTACGGTGCCGCGGATGCACGGCGAGCCCGCGGACGTAGACCGCGTCCGGCCGCAGACAGCATTCCACGACGCCGACCACGGCGCCGTCCTCGACCGCCACGAGTGTCTGCGGGGCCTCCCCGCCGTCCGCGCCGGCCGATCCTCCGGGTGCAGGCGCGCGCCGGTAGACGCGGCGCAGCTCCGCGGTGGCGGCGGCGAGGATCCCGGCGACGGCGGCGTCGTCGGCGGGCGTCTTGGGACGGACGTCCAGGCGGGGTGGCGCGGACATCAGGATTCCGCCCTCCCCGGGCGCGGCGCGCGCGGTCCCCGTCGACCGGAACGCGACCTCATCTCATGCGGGAGACGGGCCATGCGTCGCCTACGCCCTCGCCATCACGACGATGCCGGCCGCGATCACGAGCAGCGCGGCCGCGCCGTTCATGAACCCGCCCACCCGGCCGCCGAGCACGGCGCCCGCCCTGTGCGCCGCATAGGCATAACCGAGCTTCACGCCGCCGACCGCCAGCACCGCGACGGCCGCGACCGCCGCGGCATCGGCACAGGTGACCGCCGACAGATCCATGAACGCGGGCAGGAAGCCCAGATAGAACAGGATCGCCTTCTGATCCCCCAGCGTGATGAGCAGGCCCGTCATGAAGCTCGACCCGAGCGACGCGCCGCCCGCGGCACCGGCCCGCGCCGGCCGCGTCCGCGACCGCCAGAGGGCGATGCCCAGCCAGATCAGGTACGCACCGCCGACATATTTGACCAGCACGAACAGTCCGCCCAGCGCATCGACGAGCAGCGCGAGCCCGAACAGCGCGAGCAGGATGAACAGCAGATCGCCGGCCACCACGCCCAGGGCCGTGCACGCGCCGTGCGCGAACCCCGACGACGCCGCGCGCGCCGACACCGCCAGGACGCTCACACTGGGCATGGCCGCGAGCAGGGTCATGGCGGCGAAGAGCGCGGCGATGCTGGAAAGGGTCATGACACGGCCCGCAAGATCGGCAACATGAGTGGGGACAGACTTAAGTCTGCCCCCATCGACACACCGCCACCCCGGCCCTCGACAGCTTTCGCGGCCGGGGACAGACTTAACGCCACAACCGGGGACAGACTTAACACCACGGCCGGGGACAGACTTAAGTCTGTCCCCTTCGATATGCCGCCATACCGCCGCCATCCCTGCCTCCGGCCTCGGCGCACACCGCAGGAACCGCGCCCCATCATCGTTCGCCGAGCGCCAGCTTCGCCCCGAGCCCGGCGAACGCGGCGGCGAAGCCATACCTCAGCCCGCGCTGCACGCGCGCCGACCCGACGACGAACCTCCGGAACGCGTGCGCCACACAGCCGTACACCACGAAGACCACGAACGTCATCGCCATGAAGACGGCGCTCAGAAGCAACAGCTGCGGCAGCGGCCGGCCCGCGCCCGGCTCGACGAACTGCGGCAGGAACGCCAGGAAGAAGATCGTCAGCTTCGGGTTCAGGATGTTCAGCAGGAAGGCCCTGACCACCAGCCTCGACGCGCCCGCGCGCGCAGAACCTCCGTCCAGCGCGAAGGCCGAGCTGTCGCGCCAGGTCGCATAGGCGAGATAGAACAGGTACGCCACGCCGGCGTACTTCAGCACCTGGAACGCCAGCGCGCCGGCGTGCATGACCGCCGCGAGTCCCAACACCGTGGCGAGCAGATGCGGCACGATCCCCGCCGTGCAGCCCAGCGCCGCATAGACACTCGCCCCGCGCCCGCCACTGAGTCCCGCGGACACGGTGTAGATGACGCCGGTGCCGGGCACGAGCACGACCACGAGCGACGTGACGAGGAATTCGAAGGTGATCATGGCTGCTCCCGTTAAATGCGAAGGCACGGCCGGGGAACCGCGCGACGCCGCCGGCTCATCGCCCCGCCCCCGGAATGCCCGTTACTCCAAGGACAGCATGATAAGCCATGGAAAACTCGGCGCCACGCAAAAGACCGCCTGCAGGAACGCCGCGACCACGCTGTAACCGAACCTCTCCCCGAGCCCCCTGCGCCTGGCCGACATCAACCTGGCGTGAACCGCCGTCGGCAGCGCCAGATACATCGCCCAGACGAACCCGACGACCGCCATGATCCCCGGCGAGGACGGCAGACTCAGATAGGCGTTGCGGACATGATAGGCGCCGGCGGTGAACAGCAGGCCGAGCGCCAGCGCCGGAATCGTGGAACCCCAGAAGGCCACCCTCCGGGACGGGTGGCCGGAGAGCCATGTCCCGGCCGCGACGGTCCACAGGATCAGGAGGGCGGCGGAGATGAGGGGGTCGGTCATTCAGGGCGTGGGGTTGGATTCGCGTGGGAATAGGGGACAGTCTCTGAAACCGTGGTCTGTCCCTGTTTATGTGCTATCGGGTCGGGAAGCCATAATTCAATCCATTGCAGCCCATCCGCCACTCAG
>JAJJPM010000055.1:0-4468 GCA_032907525.1 Gammaproteobacteria bacterium | reverse complement strand
CTAGGGGCTTGCGTTGAATTACTCAAATTCATATTTTTCATCCAATGCATTCCTGTCTGGAATTCACTGCCACCGGAAGACTCTCATGGACCTCGCCAACCTCAACGCCTTTATCGCTGTCGCGGAAACCCATAGCTTCTCGCTGGCTGCCGAACGGCTGCACCTGACCCAACCCGCGGTAAGCAAGCGCATCGCCGCGCTGGAAGCGCAGCTGGACGTGCGGTTGTTCGATCGACTGGGCCGCGAGATCAGTCTCACCGAGGCCGGCCGCGCCCTGCTGCCCCGCGCGTATCAGATCCTGAATGTACTGGACGACACCCGCCGCGCCTTGACCAACCTCAACGGCGATATCGGCGGACGACTGAGCCTGGCGACCAGTCATCACATCGGCCTGCATCGTCTACCACCGCTGTTGCGCGCCTTTACCCGCGCCCATCCGCAGGTCAGCCTGGATATCCGTTTTCTCGATTCGGAAGTGGCCTATGACGAGGTACTGCACGGCCGTGCCGAGCTGGCGGTGATCACCCTGGCGCCACAGACCGCCGAGCCGGTGCTGGCGGTAAAGGTCTGGGACGATCCACTGGATTTCGTCGTCGCACCGGAACATCCGCTGGCCGCCAAGGCGGATATCACCCTCGCGGATATCGCCGGCCATCCAGCGGTATTCCCCGGCGGCAATACCTTCACCCACCATATCGCCCAGCGTCTGTTCGAGCGCGAGGGGCTGACGCCCAACATCACCATGAGCACCAACTATATGGAAACGATCAAGATGATGGTCTCGATCGGCATCGCCTGGAGCGTGCTGCCACGCCGCATGCTGGACGATCAGGTGGTCAGCCTGCCGTTGCCGGGCATCCAGCTGACACGCCAGCTCGGCTACATCCTGCATCGGGAACGCACCCTGTCCAATGCGGCGAGGGCCTTCATCGCGCTGCTGGATGCCGAACGCGACTGACTGGCTAGAATGAAAAAAGGGCGCCATGCGGCGCCCTTCTCGTGTCTGCGTATCAGCCCTCCAGCGCGGGTCGCTGGTCGGCATTGATCGGGATGCGTTTGGGCTTGGCTTCTTCCGGCACGACACGGACCAGATCGATGTGGAGCAGGCCGCTGTTAAGCGCTGCGCCCTTCACTTCGATGTGATCGGCCAGACGGAACGACAGCTTGAACGCCCGCTGGGCGATGCCCTGGTGCAGGTAGGTGACGTTCTCCGCCTCGTTCTCGCGGCGGCCGCCAGTGATGGTCAGTACGCTACGCTCTACCTGCAGATCGAGGTCAGACTCCTGGAAACCGGCGGCTGCGACCACGATGCGATAGTGATCGTCGCCGTGCTTCTCGATGTTGTAGGGCGGGTACGAGCTGCCGGTGTCGTTACGCAGGGCCGACTCGAACAGGTCGTTGAAGCGATCGAAGCCCACGGATTGCCGGAACAGAGGGGCCATGGGGAATGAACTCATGATAAACCTCCTGAAATCAGCGAGTTGAAACGGGCGGGACCCGACTTCGGCATCCCGCTGAGCCCTAGATAGGAACCGCACAACGGATTTCAAGAGGCTGTAAACGAGCCAGGCGACGAGAGGTAGCACATGTCCAGAGTCATGCTGATCACAGGCGCCAGCCGCGGCATCGGCGCCGCCACTGCACGACTGGCGGCGCAACAGGGCTATGCCTTGTGCCTGAATTATCACCAGCGCGCTGATGCCGCGAACGCGGTACTCGAACAGGTCCGTGGCCTGGGTGTAACGGCGATTGCCGTAAAGGCCGACGTCGCTGATGAGGCCCAGGTACTGCACATGTTCGACGTCATCGACCGGGAGTTCGGCCGCCTGGACGTGTTGGTCAACAACGCCGGCATGCTCGAGCAGCAGATGCGCCTGGAACAGATGGATGCGGCGCGCTGGAGCCGCGTGCTGGGCGCCAACGTGATCGGCAGCTTCCTGTGCGCACGCGAGGCAATCAAGCGGATGTCGACGCGCCACGGCGGCAAGGGCGGCGCGATCGTGAATCTTTCATCGGTGGCCGCCCGCCTCGGCGCACCGGGTGAGTACATCGACTACGCCGCCGCCAAGGGCGCCATCGACAGCATGACCCTGGGCCTGGCCAAAGAGGTCGCCAGCGAAGGCATCAGGGTCAACGCCGTGCGCCCGGGCGTGATTCATACCGATATCCATGCCGCCGGGGGCGAGCCGGATCGTGTCGAGCGGGTCAAGGCAAGTGTGCCGATGGGGCGCGGCGGGCAAGCCGAGGAAATCGCCGAAGCCATCCTTTGGCTCGCCAGCGAAAAGGCCAGCTATACCAGCGGAGCGCTACTGGATGTAGCCGGTGGGCGTTGATTCGGCTCAGGCCAATGCGGCGGCACGCAATTCGCGCGTATCGACGCCGAGCATCGCATCGATCCGCGCGCAATCGTTTTCCCGGCGCAGCTCGGCGAACAGCGCCACCGCCTCCGGATAATTGCGGGTCAGCAGGGCCAGCCACTGCTTGAGCCGACCCGGCGCATAACGCGGTGCGATCTTTCCCCGCGCTTGCTGCCAGAAATCCAGCAGCACGGGTCGGAATTCCTCCCAGCTCATCGGCGCGACCTGCTGGCCGGCTTTAGCCGCAGCGATCTGCCGGGCCAGGTCCGGTCGTGAAACCAGCCCGCGCCCCAGCATGATGTTCTCTGCCCCGCTGACCTCACGGCAGCGGCGCCAGTCCTCCAGCGACCAGATGTCGCCATTGGCGTAAACCGGCACCGCGACCACCTCCTGCACCCGCGCGACCCACTCCCAATGCGCCGGCGGCTTGTAGCCTTCGACCTTGGTTCGGGCGTGCACCACCAGCTGCTCTGCCCCACCGGCCACCAGCGCACGGGCGCAATCGAGCGCGCCGTCCGGGCTGTCGAAGCCGAGGCGCATCTTGGCGGTTACCGGGATGTGCGCCGGCACGGCTCGGCGGACCTCGCAGAGAATCGAATGCAGCAGCTCCGGCTCCTTCAGTAGCACAGCACCGCCGCGGGATTTGTTGACCGTCTTGGCCGGGCAGCCAAAATTGAGGTCGATGGCCGGGGCGCCGAGTGTGCAGGCAAAGGCGGCGTTGTCTGCCAGGCAGATCGGATCGGAGCCTAACAGTTGAACGCGCACCGGCGTCCCGGCACGAGTGAGCGCGCCGGCCTTCAGTTCCGCGGCAAGCTTGTCAAAGCTGCTTTGCGGCAACAGGCGATCGGACACCCGAATGAACTCGGTCACGCACCAGTCGACGCCACCCACCCGGGTGAGCACGTCACGAAGGATTTCGTCGACCAGCCCCTCCATGGGCGCCAAAGCGATCTGCATACCGGCCACTACATGATGAAAAGGCCGGCATTGTACGGATGCGCGTGCCCTTTATGAATCATGCGCCGTTGCCAGGCCGGCCTATCCGCTCACTCTTCGATAGTCCCGCCTATCGTGTCGGTGCCGGTGGTCGCACCCATTCCGCCGGTAGTGCCGGAGTTGCCCGTGCCCATGGTGCCCAGAGCGGCGCCGCCCTCCTGCGAGCGATCTTCCCGCCGGTCGGTTGGACGCTGGTTGCTGTCCGTGGAAGGGTTCGGCTGCCGTTCACCCACTACCTCCGCCCGCTGGGCATCGTCTTGCGCCTCGTCCGCTGCTCCAGCGAAAGCCCCGATCGAACTCACCAGGGCCAACCCCATAACCGATGCAATCAACCGCCTCATGGCTACCTCCTCAACATTTGAACACCACGTCAGTTTTCACGCCTGTCCAGCGTCGGACGACGGCGGTGCTCCATGTCGGTTTCGTTGCCGCCATGGCCGGGCTCGGCGTCACGTTCGACGCGCCCGGACCGCGCATCTTGCGCCTCGTTGGATACCGCCTGCCCTTGCCGGTCCTGCTCGTCGAGATATTGGATGTCCTCGCCAATACCCATCGAGCCGTTGCCGGCCGCGCCACGATCCGGCGCAGCCGTGTTCTGGGCCAGCTGCCGCTCCGCCGCCGATAGATCTACGCCCTGGGCGCCCGCTGCCGAAACGAGCGCCACCAGCATTACGACTGACTGAATACGCATGTTCGAATCCTCCGCTTGTTGATCTATAGGCAGTGGGCTATCCGAGGAGTGCGCAGCCGGCGACCGACGGCCAACCGGAACCGCTTGCAGCCAGACGGGGTCACAACCACAACGGAAGGAATTGCATCGCACAGGAGGAGCACCCGATGGAAGTTGCGCTGATACTGGCGACCATGATCTGCAGTTGGGCCTCGGCCGCGCTCGCCATGCTGTGGGGTATGCTGCGCATCGCACGCAGATACCAGTCCAGGCAACCTGGCACCCGGTGCCATCAGCGTCAGGTCGTCGAGCCCATCGATTCACCCACCTCGTGCCGTGCCTGACGCAAATAATTGGCGGAACCCAATTTAATCCGTGACAGCACCAGCGAAAGCTGTAGAATGCGCGTCGCGGGATGGAGCAGTCTGGTAGCTCGTCGGGCTCA
>JAJJPM010000054.1:0-19499 GCA_032907525.1 Gammaproteobacteria bacterium | reverse complement strand
GTGAGGAGTGAGGAGTGAGGAGTGAGGAGTGAGGAGTGAGGAGTGAGGAGTGAGGAGGGGACAGACTTAAGTCTGTCCCCTAATCGTAGAATAACGGCGTCTACGGGAGCGGTCATTCCTTGAGCCTGATCTTCAGCCGGCCGTCCTCGACGTGGATGTCCTCGACGCCGTCGGCGAAGGCCTTCCAGAAGCCGCGCTCGGCACCGAACTCCTGCACCAGATCGATGTTCTTGAGCCCGCCGATCCACGCGTTCGGCAACGGCACGCCCATGAGGCTCACGCCCTTCAGCACGACCACCGGCCTGCCGTCGCGGTAGGCCAGCTCGACGCCCGCGCGCACCTTCAGGATCTGGCCGCCGAAGATGGGGAAATCGGGATCCATCGGCACCAGCAGCTTGGCGCTGACCAGATCATCGCCGAGGTCGATGGCGAGCCTGCGGGCGAGGTCGGTGTTCTTCGCCAGCAGCGCATTCAGTTCCTTTTCGGTGAGCGCCACCTCGCGGCTCGCCCCCTCCTCGCTGTAGGCCTCCGGCTCCAGCGGGCCGGCCGGCAGCTCCGGCGCCCGCGCACGCGGCCGGCCGGACTCCAGCGATTCCAGTCGTTCGAGCTTGGCCTCGAGCGCGCGTTCCTCTTTCGCGCTCAGCGTGACCGGCGTGAACTCCGACGGGAACAGATAGACCTTGAACACCCAGTACGCGGCGCCGGCGGTGAGCAGGACCGCCACCAGCGCCAGCAGCACCATGTGCAGCCAGTCGAAGCGCCGCCCGGGCGCGGGGGCCGGAGCCGGCGGTACGGCCGGATCGGGTGCCGGGACCGGAGTGTTCTGTGCAGGCGTATCCACAAGGTCATGGTCGGGCATGACGGCAGGCGTGTAAAGGGCGTGGCGCGCGAGTCAATCTTCCGCCACTGCAGCATCCCCTTCCTCTTCCCTGCACTCGCACGCTGCGCTCCGCCCGCGGCGATTATCCATATCCGCTTACATTTCCGTTACTCACCGTAACAAAGATTCGGGAAGGGCATGCCGAAAACAGCGCACCGACACAAACAACAACGCACGGTTGCACGACGGACATCGACATGCCAAGGACACCGAGAATTTCCATACGCGCAAAGATCCTGCTGATCCCGCTGGTCGGGATCGTCGGCTTCTCGCTCTACCTCGCCTACTACTACACCGTGGTCAGCGAGAACACCCGTCTGCTGCGCCTGACCCATCAGGTCAACTTCCCCGTTCTGGACGTGGCGAAGGAAAGCCTGTTCGGCCTGGAGCGCATCAAAGAGATGCTAAACGCCGCCGTCGGCACCGGCGAGGCGGAGCTGCTCGCCTCCACCGATGCGCTGAAGAACGCGATGGACGAACGTCTCGCCGGGATTCCATCGCTGGACGGTACGCTGACGGCCGACATCCAAACCGCCCGGCAGGACCTCGCCACCTATTATGACGCGGCGCGCAGCCTGTCCCTGGGCATGATCGAAGGCAGCGTCCCCCCGGACACGCTGGGCACGGCCGTCGCCGGCATGACGCGGCACCACGACGAACTCAAGAAAGCCCTCTCCGACCTGCACGCCTCCGCCCTGTCGCGCTTCACCGGCACGCTGACCGTGGCCGACGAGGCGGCCGGCACCGCGCTGCGCGTGGGACTGGCGTTCGGCTTCGTCACGATGATCGTGCTCGCGGTCACCGCGGTGAGCGTCTCGTCGCTGGTCGTCCGCAATATCCGGCTGGTCTCCGACTCGCTGCGCGAGATCGCCAGCGGCCGCGCCGACCTGACGCGCCGCCTCGCGGCGCGCGGCAACGACGAGATCGCCGAGCTCGTGCACTGGTTCAACGCCTTCGTGGAAAAGCTCGAATCCATGATCAGCGGCATCGCCGCGTCGATCACCCAGGTCGCCGTCGCGGCGGAACAGCTCTCGACCGTCGCCAACGGCACCACCGACGGCATCGAGCTGCAGCGCAGGGAGACGGAACTGGTCGCGCAGGCCATGGGCGAGATGCTGGACACCATCCGCCACGTCGCCCGCAGCACCGCGGAGGCCGACGATGCCACCGGACACGCGGACGAAGACGCGCAACGCGGCGCGGACATCGTGCGGCACATCATCGACGCCAACACCACGGTCGCCGACGAAGTCGAACGTGCGGCGGAGGTCATCGCCCGCCTGGAGGAGGACACGCGCAGCGCCGCCGTCGTCCTCGACGTCATCCGGACGGTCGCCGAGCAGACCAATCTGCTCGCCCTGAACGCCGCCATCGAAGCCGCGCGCGCCGGCGACAACGGCCGGGGATTCTCGGTGGTCGCGGACGAGGTGCGGGCGCTGGCGCTGCGCACCCAGGAATCCACCCGCAAGATACACGCGACCATCGGCCAGCTGCAGAGCAGCGTCCGGCAGGTCGTGGACGTCATGGAGATCGCCCGCAACGAATCGCGGGTCAGCGTCCGCAACGCCGACGAGGGCGGTCAGGCGCTGCAGTCCATCCGGGACCGGGTCGCGACGATCAAGGGCATGACCGCCCAGATCGCCGCCGCGACGGAAGAGCAGAGCAACGTCGCCGAAGAGATCCAGAAGAACGTCACCACCATCCAGCGCATCGCCGGAGACTCCACCGCGGGCGCGACGCAGACCGCCACCGCCAGCGACGAACTCGCCCGGCTGTCCACGCAGCTCCAGGCCATCGTCGGCGATTTCCGCACCAGCAGGCTGCCATGAGCGCACGCAACGCCTGAGACCCGCCGGACCGCCGCGCCGGCCACACCCGAGCACGACCACGGATCGGACGCACGCACCCCGCGCGCGCCCGCTTCGACCTGCAACAGACCGTACCCTGAAGGAGGGGCGCATGAACACGAAGTCGATCGCTGTGCGGGCCGCGTTTCCGGCCCTGATTCTCGCCACTGCCGCGGCGTCCGCCGAGCCGCGGATCGCCATCAACGGCTTCCTCACCGCGGCCGGCTCGGTCAGCGATTCGGAGGTCGCCTATCTGAACGGCATCACCGACCAGGCCAGCTTCGAGAACGACTCGGTGCTGGGCATCCAGCTGAGCGGCTCGGTGGTGCCCGGCCTGGACATCACCGCGCAGTTGCTGGCGTCGGCCGACGACGACACCTACGACATCAGCGCCGACTGGGCCTTCCTCAGCTACGCGCTCGATGACGACCTGAAGCTGCGCGCCGGCCGCATCAAGTTCCCGCTGTTCCTGGTGTCGGACTACGTGGAGGTCGGCTACGCCTACCCCTGGATCCGCCCGCCGCAGGAGGTCTACGGCGGACTGCCGCTCAACGCCATCTCCGGCGTCGACGCGCTGGTGACCCGCGACATGGGGGCCTTCGACCTGCTGGTCCAGCCCTACTTCGGCAGCAACTCCGAGGACACCGAACCGGGCGGGCTGCAGATGTCCAGCGACATGCGCGACGTCATGGGCATCAACCTGTCGGCCTCGACCGAGGTGCTGACCGTGCGCGCCGGCTACATGGAGAGCAAGATCACCAGCCGGCTCACCGCGCCCGCGCCGCTGCCGCCGGGGGTCGACATCGCCCTGAACGACGACCAGGCCCGCTTCTTCGGCGTCGGCGCCATGCTCGACTGGAACGACTTCGTCGTCTACTCGGAATACACCGATACGAGCATCGCCAAGTCCTTCCCCGACTCCACCGCGTGGTACGTCACCGTGGGCCATCGGCACGGGAAATTCCTGCCGCACGTCACCGTCGCCGAGCGCGACACCGACGAGGCCACGCCGCTCGCCCGCAAGCAGCGCTCCACCACCCTGGGCCTGCGCTACGATCTGAACACCAGCACGGCGCTCAAGGCCGAATGGCAGCGCGCCGAGGCGCTGGACGGCACCGCCGGGCTGTTCGATGCCCCGCCCGGCGAGGACGTCAACGTGTTCAGCTTCGCCGTCGACGTGGTCTTCTGAGGAGGAAACGCATCATGGGACATCTGAATTCGAAACATGCACCGCGCCTGCTCGCGGCCCTGCTCTGCCTGGGTACCGGACTGTCCGCCGCGGAGCCCGTGCCGATCGTGCACCCCGGCAACGCCGCCTCCGCCGTCAGCGTGGAAGACCTGCGCCGGATCTATCTCGGCAAGAGCGGCACGCTCGCCGACGGAACGGCCGTGGTCCCCGTGGACCAGGCGACCGGCACGCCGTCGCGTCAGGCCTTCTATACCCGCTTCATCGACAAGTCGGAAAGCCAGGTCACGGCCTACTGGTCGCGGCTGATCTTCACCGGCAAGGGCCAGCCGCCGCAGGCCGTCGGCGACGATGCCGCCGTGAAGAAATGGGTGGCCGGCCATCCCGATGCCATCGGCTACATCGACGACAGCGCCGTCGACGCGAGCGTCAAGGTGCTGCAGGTGCGGTGACGGCCGGGGCGGACGCGGGTCCGCGCGCAGCGTGAGAAGGGGGCCGCAGGGCCCCCTTTTTTCTTCATCGCACCGGCCGCGCTTGTCGCCACCTCCCCGCTGCGAAACAATAGCCGCATGAAGAAGCCCTCGTCCGAAGCGCGCGTCGCCCTGCGCACCCCCCTGTTCCGCGGCGAGAAGCACCTGCGCATCGCCCTGGTCGGCCTGCCCAACGGCGGCAAGACCACGCTGTTCAAGGCCGTCTCCAGCACCGCCATCCACACCGGCGAGCTGGCCGGCACGCACCGCGCCTACGGCGAGTGCCGGGTGCAGATCGGCCTGGACGAGGCCAACCTGGTCGACCTGCCGAGCATCCATGCGCTGCACCACCTCGAACCCGACGACCGGGTGACGCTGAAATACCTGCTGTGGGGCGACGAGCGGCCGCTGGTCGCGCGCCACGAGCCGGGCGGGCCGCCGGCGCCGTTCGCGCCGCCGGACGTGATCGTGCAGGTGATCGACGCCACCGCCCTGGACCGCCACCTCGAACTGACGCTCGAGCTGAGCCAGATCGGCCGGCCGATGGTGATCGCGCTGAACATGATGGACCAGGCCTGGGAGAAGGGCCTGCACATCAACGTCAGGACGCTGAGCCGCCTGCTGGGCGTGCCGGTGGTGGCGACGGTGGCGCACATGGGCCATGGCATCGCCGAGCTGTTCGCCGCCGCCGCGGATGCCGTGCGCGAGGCCGCCTGCCCGCTGCCGCAGCCGGCCAGCCCGCACATCTGCGAGAGCCTGCAGCCGCTCGGCCGCGTGCTGAACCGGCCCGAGATCCGCACCGCCTTCCGCGCGCCGCACGCCTTTCTGCTCACCCAGATCGCGGCCGGCGACGACTATTTTCTCGACGAGATCCGCGCACACTTCCCCGAGCATCACGCCGAGATCGTCGCGCTGCGCGCCGCCGCCGACCGGCGCCTGCCGCGCCCGCTCGCCGAGGAGCTGCACGCCGACCGGCATCATCGCGCGGCCACCTTGTTCGAAGCGGTCACGCGCGTCGGCGCGCCGCACGAGGGACGCGGCTGGCGCTACTGGCTGGACGAGCTGTTCCTGCACCCGCACTGGGGTCTGCTCGGCAGCCTGGCGGTGTTCGCCGCCGTGCTGTTCGTGGTCTTCGAGGTCAGCGCCTGGCTGGACGGCATGACCGCCGCGCGCCTGATCGCGGCGCTGGAGGGCTGGCAGCCGCAGACGACCGGCGGCGTGGTGGGACGCGCCGTCACCGACGGGCTGATCGGCCTGATCGGCATCGTCGTGCCCTACATGATCCCGCTGGTGCTGCTGCTGGTGGCGCTGGAACAGGCCGGCATCATGCAGCGCATCGCCTTCGTGGTCGACCGCGGCTTCCACCACATCGGCCTGCACGGCGGCGTCGCGGTGCCCTTCCTGCTCGGGCTCGGCTGCAACGTGCCGGCGATCTCCGGCGCCGCCCGGGCGAGCCGCGGCCGCGAGCGCGTCATCGCCTCGGTGCTCATCACCTTCGTGCCCTGTTCGGCGCGCTCGGCCATCATCCTCGCGCTGGCCGGCAAGTATCTCGGCGGCGTCGGCGTGTTCGCGATCTTCGCCCTGACCATCGTCGTCATCGCCGTGATGGGCCGGCTGCTCGCCCGGCGCGAGCGCGATCTCGGTCCCGGCCAGGTGCAGGAGATCCCCGCCTACGCACTGCCCGACGGCCGCGAACTGCTGGCCGAGACCTGGAACCGCACGCGCGACATCCTCACCATCGTCACGCCGCTGCTGGTCGGCGGCAGCGTGATCCTGGCGCTGCTCGGCCACGTCGGCGCCGACGACGTCATCAACACCCTGTTCACGCCGGTGACCGCCTGGGCGCTGGGCCTGCCGGTGGTGCTCGGCGTGCCCATCCTGTTCGGCATCCTGCGCAAGGAGCTGTCGCTGCTGATGATCTATCAGGCGCTCGGCACCTTCGAGGTCGGCACGCAGCTCGATTGGGTGCAGATCACCACCTTCCTGCTGTTCCTCACCTTCTACATCCCCTGCGTGTCGACCTTCGCGGTGATGCTGAAGACCATCGGCCGGCGCGATGCGTTCTTCTCCGTGGCGCTGTCGGTGAGCGTGGCGCTGGCGGTGAGCGTGGTCGTCCGCGGGATCCTGGAGACGGTGCGCTACGCGGCGGCGTGACGCGATTCCCGAAAGGCCCGGACGCCCGCAGGCGCCCGGGCTCCGGCCGTCACACCCGACGGCGCCCGCGACGTGCCAGGCCGGCCAGGCCGGCGAGGCCGGAACCGAACAGCCAGGCCGCGGCCGGCACGGGAACGGGAGACGCCGCGAGACCCGCTTCCGCATGGCCGAAGACGATGTCGCCGTTCAGCAGCGCACTGCCCAGGGCGAAGTCGTCGAAGCTCAGCCGCAGGGCATTGACCGCGATGCTGCACGTTTCCGCACCGCAACTCGACAGCTGTTCGTTGAGCACCACGGTCAGGCCCAGCAGCGACAGCGCACCCAGCGGATCGACGACGGTATTGGGCGCGGCATCGGCGGCGAGCGTGATGAGGTCCAGCCCCGCCACCTGCAGGCTGGCGCCCTCGATGACGCTGGAGCCCGTCGCACTGAAGCCGCCGTAGTCGCCGCTCACCAGCGCGGATGCGGACAGGGTGGTGGCCGACAGGCTGAACAGCGAGGTGCCGATGAGGCCGAGCAGGCTGCCGGTGCCCATGTTCACGGCCGCATCGTTCACCGTGCCGGTGGCCGAGGCGGACCGCACTCCGACGCCGCCGTCGACGTCGGAGTCGGCCTGGCCCGTCAGCAGTCCGGTATCGACGGTGGCGCCGAGCGAGCCGGTGCAGATACCGAGAACCGACGTCAGGCACACGCTGTCTCCCGCGTTCAGGCTGCGCACCTCGTCATAGCGGCTGTACGGCGCCGGCGCCGTGCCGCCCGCGCCCATGGGTATCGGACTGACGTGGAGGCTCAGAACCGGATCGGCCAGGGTGGCGAGATCGACGTAGGCCGCGTAGCCGGAGCTGGCCCCGGAAAGCACCAGGGCGTTGGCGCCCCCCGACAGGCTCATGCCCAGGATTGCGATGGCCGCCGTCAGACGGCCCTTGTGTGGATTGTTCATGATCTTTGTCCTTCTGCAGGGATTGTTGGAATTGTGATTCGGCCGGGGCCGCCCGCCGGCGGCCCCGCCCCGTCAGAGGTCCTGCACCTTGTCGAGCGCACCCGCCGGCACGTTACTCGTGTCGGTGTAATGGTCCTTGTCGAGCGCCTCGAGGATGCGCACGCCGTCGGCGCGCAGGATGAAGGCATAGCCCGCGAACGGATTGGCGTAGTAGATCGCCCCCGGCGTGCCGGCCGGCACGACGTCGACCTTCCAGGTTCCGTCCGGATTGAGCCGGCGCTTGAGCGTGCCGAGCAGGCCGGTCTTCTCCCAGGAATCGCGCGACGTCCACGCACCGGTCGGGATCACGCCGGCGCCGTGGAAGGACACGCGGTTGTGCCGTGCCGCGTCCACCGCTCCGGTTTCCGGACTGGTGTTGTTGATGACCGCGTTGGAGACGAAGTGCTGCCGGTCGCCGTAGGCCGTGGTCACATCCACCTCCAGCGTCCCGTAGCTGCGCGCGACGAAATCGGGGATCAGGTTCGGCAGAGGCTCGCCCGTGCGGATGCCGCCGATGGCGACGTACACATCGAAGGCGACGCCGAACCTGAGCTGGCCGGCCATCCGCTCGAGCGCGAGCGGATGGGACGCGAGCACGGAACCGCACCAGCCCGTGGCGTCGGAGATCGCATACGCCTTGAACTGCAGCTGCGTCGTGACTTCCGTGCTGCGGCTCTCCAGCGCCACGTCGACGTCGCCCAGCCCGCCGTTCGAATCCGAAGCGCTGTAGCCCGCGGTGAGGTCGTAGCTGTCCAGCAGGCCGATATCGACATTGACGCCGCTGTCCGCACCGCCGCTCGCGTCGTGATAGACGAAGGTGTCGAAGAAACCCCAGTTCATGTCGTTGCGGGCGACGAAATAGTTGCCCGACTTGTCGATGAGCATGTGGTTGAACTCCGAGTAGGGCGTGGTATAGAGCCAACGGTAGAAGTTGACGCCGCCGTCGACGCTGGCGTTGGAATAATTCGTCCCGGTGAATTCCGGCATGACCACGTCGATCGGCCGGTCCGGCGTCCGCCAGTCCGGCGGAACGATCTCGACCCGCTGGATCTGCCCGAGCCTCGAGCGGTCGAAGCCGTTGCCCACCTGGTAGTCCTCGGCGGTCACGCCGCCCGGGCCGGTGATGCCCCAGTCGTCGAAGGTGATGGTGCCGACCGAACCGCGGTAGCCCAGCGCGTCGATCTCGGTCACGTACTGCTGCGCCGAAGCCGCCGACACCCCGAGCGCCAGCGCGATGCCGGCGGCCAGGCCCTGCCTCCCCACGTATCCCATTCTCATGATGTCCTCCTCGGTACTTGTTATTAGCGCTGTGTCCGACATTCATCGATCGATGGAAGTCGTTATTGGTTATCGCCGGCAAACACCGACATATCGGAAGGTATTTGAACGCCGCGGCGCTTCATATCGGCGGAATGCCGTCGGCGTGTCGGACGGACGGGAAGACGGCCGCGCGCCTGCGGCAGGCGGCAGTGCGCGGGCGCGCGTCGGAGGCGGACGAACGGAACGGGATTCCGGGGCTGCGGGCCGTCGGTGTCGACCGAAGTCCTACGAGGCCGTGCGGCTGGCGACGGCAGGCGGCATGGCGGCCCGGGAATCGGGGGTGCGGAGTCGGGACGCACCATTCGCGGCCCGGCATTGCCGAATATCAACGCCGATGCGTCGACCCGCGGCGCGGCAGCCGACCACCGGCGTGACGACACCTTGCAGCGCCGACGTCAGCCGTGGTCGCGCGATCCCAGCCGGGTGCGCGCATACGCGATGCCGGCCCTCAGCAGCTCTCCGGCGCCGTAGCGGCCGAGCATATTGCAGCCGTCGCACAGTTCCGGGATCGGCGCCATGGCTTCGCGCTTCGCCAGCACGTCGCGAAGGCTCATCTCCGCCACGTGGCCGATGGCGTGCCCGTGCCCGACGTCGTTGTAGCAGTACAGGTAATCCCCGCTGGACGCGATGAACACGTCGACGTTGCGCGGCGTGCACTTGAACCGGTTGCTGCGCCATTGCCGGAACACGTCCCAGGCGCCGGGGATGAAATCGAATTCCTGCGAACGCAGGCCGTGCCGCCGGATGGCCTGCCGCAGCCTGCCGGTGTCCAGCGTGTGCTCTTCGAGGCTTCCGCCGCGGTTGTACAGGGTCGGCGACATGGTCAGCGTCTCCACGCCCTGCCCGCGCAGCCAGGCGACGGTCTCCGGCAGGGAGTGCAGGCACTCCGGCATGGGCGTGAGGCTGATGGCCAGCCGGGTCCGTCTGAGCAGGCGCCGGGCCGTGCGGATGTTGTCCATCACGCGCGCCTGATCCAGGTTGACATGCACCCGCCGGTACACCTCGGGATCGATGCTGGAGAACGAGATCAGCAGCAGATCGATCGCGCCGTCCAGGTGGCGGATGCGTTCGGCGTCGAGCTGCTGGCCGTTGCTCACCATGTCGAAGCGGATCGGGTGCCCGCGCAGATCATCGACGAAGCGAAGGAAGCGCGTGTGCGTGGTGGGCTCGCCATAGCCCGCGATGACGGCGCGGAACACGTCCGCCGGCGACAGGCGGTCGAGGACCTGCCGCCACACCTCCTCCGTCATCAGCATGGGATGTTCTATCAGCCCCCGCGGACACATCGCGCACAGCGCGTTGCACTTGCTGGTCCATTCGACGTTGACGGCGACGCGATAGGCGCTCACTGCCCCGGCTCCGGAGGCGGCTGCGCCGGAACCATGCGCGGCACGTAGCTCGGACAGCTCGGCACGACCAGCTCGATATCCACGACGACGACGCATTCGGCCTGCGGAAACGCCGCCAGCGCGGCGCCATCGTCATGGATGGACGCCCGGCCGTTCACCCGCAGGCGCGCGCCGTCGCCGAAGTCGACGAACAGCAGGCTGACATGGGGATTGAGCAGGATGTTGCCCAGGCTCATGTAGGCGCCGTTGCCCTTCACGCGCGCTTCGAAATGCGGAAATGCGAGACGCCTGGCGTCCAGCACCCTGACCAGTCCGGGGCCGCCGCCCTTGAACGAGCAATCGCAGCGGCCGTCGGGCGCGCTCGTGGCGAGAAAGAAGAAGGGAGCCGCCGCGATGCGCGTCTGGACCGGCTCCGGAAGGCGATCCCAGAGCAGCTGGCCGCGGCGCGCCTCCGTCCACAGCGCCGGATCGCCCCAGCGCCGCTGCGCGTCGAGCTCGCCGGGATGGAAGGGCGATGCGGTCATGATGAGGATTCCGGCAACACGCGGCCGCGCAGGAACGGCGCGTCCTGCGGATACGGTATCAGAGTACCCGCACCGCTCCGCCGTTTCCGTTCCCGGCCTTGCCGAAAATCAACGACCGCGCGCATCGGCGCGGCGTCCGGGCAACGGTATGCACATGCCGTCGCCGTCCCTGCTACCATCCCGGCAGGCACTTCCGCTCACTGCGGGACGTGCGCACCGGCGCATCGGCGTGGAGATTCGACATGAGCGGGTTCTGGATCCTCGGCATCGTGCTCAACGTGAGCCTGACCGGTCTGGCGATCTGGTGGGTGCTCAGGGAAATGAAGCCGAGGGACGCGGCGCAGGCCGCCCGTGACGACGCGGACGCGCCGCCGACGAAGGACCGCGGTACCTGACGATGGCCGCGTGATCCGGATCGCGGCCGGTTTCGCCTTATCCGTCCGCCTCCGCCTCCCCCCGCTGCAGCTGCCGCAGCTTGCGGTAGAGCGTGCGCCTGCTGATGCCCAGGCGCTGCGCGAGTGATTCGCGATCCTCGGGATGCGCGGCCAGCACGCGCAGCAGATAGCGACGCTCGTTCTCCTCCAGAGTGACGATCTCGTCGTCCTGCGAGGCCGGCGGCGCCGCGCCGCCGGCACGGCAGGCGTCGGGCAGATGTTCCGGCAGGATGACCTCGCCGTCGGCGAGCAGGATGGCGCGTTCCAGAATGTTGCGCAGTTCGCGGATATTGCCGGGGAAGGCGTAGCGGTGCAGCAGGTCGAGCGTCTCGGCGGCGAGACGCAGCGGATGCTGCGGCGCCAGCCGCTGCAGCAGGGTGTCGATCAGCAGCGGCAGATCCTCGCCGCGCGCGCGCAGCGGCGGCAGCGCGATGGGAAAGGCGTTGATGCGGTAGTAGAGATCCTGGCGGAACGCGCCGTCGCGCACCATGTGTTCCAGATCGCGGTGCGTCGCCAGCACCAGGCGGAAATCCGCCTGCAGCGGCTCCACGCCACCGACGCGGCGGAAGGTGCCGGTCTCGAGCAGACGCAGCAGCTTCACCTGCTGACTGAGCGGGACGTCGCCGACCTCGTCCAGGAACAGCGTGCCGCCGCGCGCCGCTTCGACCAGGCCGGGCTTGCGCGTGTGCGCGCCGGTGAACGCGCCCTTCTCGTGCCCGAACAGCTCGCTCTCGAACAGCGTCTCCGACAGCCCGGAACACTCCACCGGCACGAACGGTCCGCGCGCCCGCGGACTGGCGGCGTGGATGGCGCGCGCCACCAGTTCCTTGCCGGTGCCGGATTCGCCGAGCAGCAGCACGGCGGTCCCGCTCGGCGCCACCCGCTGCACCAGCTCCAGCATCCGGTTGAAGACGCGCGAACGCCCCACCAGGCCCTCGGCCGCCGGGCGCGAGCTGGCGGTCGCGGCCACACGCATCTTCTCCAGCAGATAGACGATGCTGCCCTCGGCGTCGCGGATCGGCATGAGACTCACGTCCACGTGCTCCTCGCCGGCCGGCGAGTAGTGCAGGTGCAGCACGCGCTGCGGCTGTCCGCTCGCCAGACTATTCTTCAAGGGGCAGCTTTCGCCGGCCTGATCGCAGGGCACGACGTAGCCGTGCGACACCTCGTAGCAATGCCGGTCGTGCAGCGGGGCGTTGCTCTGCACCTGGGCAGAAGGTGCCATCCGCACCCTGGAACCGCCGACGACCGTGACGCCATGCCTCTGTTCAGACAACTCTTCGATCCCGCCTCGGCGACGCTGACCTATCTGGTGGCCGACCCGGTGACGCGCGCGGCGGCGCTGATCGACCCGGTGTCCGCCCAGCTGGACACCCTCCGGGCGCTGCTGGGGCGGCTCGGCCTGAGCCTGCGCTACGTGCTCAGGACCCACGCCCGGCCGGACGGCGTCACCGATACCCTGCCCGGACTGCGCGCCGAGACCGGCGCCCGCCTCGCCGCCCACGCCGCGGCGCCGCTGGCCGACTGCGATCAGCGGCTGCGCGACGGCGACGTGGTCTACCTGGGCGAAGAACTGCTCGAGATCATCCACACGCCGGGCGCCACCCCGTGTTCGTCGACCTTCCGCTGGGACGACCGCCTGTTCACCGGCGACACGCTCTGGATCGGCCGCGCCGGCGATCTCGCCGGCCCCCAGGCCGACGCCGGCACGCTCCACGACAGCGTGCACGCGCGCCTGTTCCGTCTGCCGGACGAGTATCTCGTCTACCCGGGCCACGACCGGCACGGCCGCCGCGTCAGCTGCATCGCCCAGGAGAAACTCACCAACGCCGATCTGCGCCTGTCGCGCGACGCCTTCGTCGCCGCGATGCGCTCTCCGGCGACCGCACGACCCTGACCCATGACGCCATCCGGCCACAGGAGCACACGCCATGAGCAACGTACCGATACCGACGTCCGCCCCCGCACCGACCCGGCGCATCGGCGGCTGAAGCGAATCATGCACACCGATCCCGTACCCGCGACCGCCGCGGACACCGAATGGTGGCGCAACCCGCTGGTCCGCGAGATCACCGTCGTGGTGGCGGTGAAGCTCGCGCTGATCTTCGGCCTGTGGTGGGCGTTCTTCGACCTGCCCGACGAGCAGCGCATCGGCGAGGCACAGGTCGGCGCGCATGTGGCGGGCACCCCCGCCACCCGCATTCCTGAGGAGACCCCGAAATGATCGAAGCGTCCGTCGTAGACCTCTCGCGCCTGCAGTTCGCCCTGACGGCGATGTACCACTTCCTGTTCGTGCCGCTGACCCTCGGCCTGTCCTTCATTCTGGTCATCATGGAATCGGTCTACGTCATGACCGGCCGCGAGATCTACAAGGACATGACGCGCTTCTGGGGCAAGCTGTTCGGCATCAACTTCGCCCTGGGCGTGACCACCGGCATCACGCTGGAATTCCAGTTCGGCACCAACTGGGCCTATTACTCGCACTACGTCGGCGACGTGTTCGGCGCGCCGCTGGCCATCGAGGGCCTGATGGCGTTCTTCCTGGAGTCGACCTTCATCGGCCTGTTCTTCTTCGGCTGGGACCGCCTGTCCAAGCGCCAGCACCTGCTGGTGACCTTCCTCACCGCGCTGGGCTCGAACCTCTCCGCATTGTGGATCCTGATCGCCAACGGCTGGATGCAGAACCCGGTCGGAGCCGAATTCAACTACGAGACCATGCGTATGGAGATGGCCAGCTTCGCGGAGCTGTTCTTCAATCCGGTGGCGCAGGTCAAGTTCGTGCACACCGTCGCCGCCGGTTACGTCACCGGTTCGATGTTCGTGCTCGGCATCAGCGCCTATTACATGCTGAAGGGCCGCGACCTGCCCTTCGCCAAGCGCTCCTTCGCCATCGCCGCCGGCTTCGGTCTGGCCTCGATCCTGTCGGTGATCGTGCTCGGGGACGAGAGCGGTTACGAGCTGGGCGACGTGCAGAAGACCAAGCTCGCGGCCATCGAAGCGGAATGGGAGACCCAGCCGGCACCGGCGGCGTTCACACTGTTCGGGTTCCCGAACGAGGAGACGCAGACCACGGACTACGCGATCAAGGTCCCCTATGTGCTCGGCCTGATCGCGACGCGTTCGATCGATGAGGAGGTCACCGGCATCAAGGAACTCATCGCGCAACACGAGACACGCATCCGCAACGGCATCGGCGCCTACGCACTCCTGCAGAAGCTGCGCGGCGGCGACTACACCGAGGCGGACAAGCAGGCCTTCGAGGCGGTCAAGGCCGATCTCGGCTACGGCCTGCTGCTCAAGCGCTACACGCCCAATGTGGTCGACGCCACCGAGGAACAGATTCAGCAGGCGGCACGCGACACCATCCCGAAGGTCGCACCGCTGTTCTGGTCGTTCCGCATCATGGTCGCGGCCGGCTTCCTGATGCTGTTCATCTTCGCGGCGAGCTTCTATTACTGCGCCAGGCGCCAGGCCGGCCAGAAGCGCTGGCTTCTGAAGATGGCGCTGTGGGGCATCCCGCTGCCGTGGATAGCCGCCGAGACCGGCTGGTTCGTCGCCGAGTACGGCCGCCAGCCCTGGTCCATCGGTGAGGTGCTGCCCACCTATCTGAGCACCTCGACGCTGCAGACCGGCGACCTGTATTTCTCGCTGGCAGGATTCATCGGCTTCTATACCCTGCTGCTGATCGTCGAGCTGTACCTGATGTTCCGCTTCGCACGCCTGGGCCCGAGCAGCCTGCATACCGGGCGCTACGACCTCGAACGCAGCGGCGCGGCGGCGCTCGCCAGCCAACCCCAACAGCGTTTGGACTGAAGGAGACGCACCATGATTCTCGACTACGAAACGCTCAAGCTCATCTGGTGGGTATTGGTCGGCGTGCTGCTGATCGGCTTCGCGGTGACCGACGGCTTCGACATGGGCGCCGGCATGCTGCTGCCCTTCCTCGGGCGGAACGACGAGGAACGCCGCGTGATCATCAACACCGTCGGCCCGCACTGGGACGGCAACCAGGTGTGGTTCATCACCGCCGGCGGCGCGATCTTCGCCGCCTGGCCGGCGGTGTACGCCGCGGCCTTCTCGGGGTTCTATTTCGCCATGCTGCTGGTGCTGTTCGCGCTGTTCTTCCGGCCGGTCGGCTTCGACTACCGCAGCAAGATCGAGAACCCCACCTGGCGCAGGACCTGGGACTGGGGCCTGTTCGCCGGCGGCGCGGTGCCCGCCCTGGTATTCGGCGTGGCCTTCGGCAACCTGCTGCTCGGCGTGCCGTTCCAGTACGACGAGTTCCTGCGCCCGACCTACACCGGCTCGTTCTGGGCGCTGCTGAACCCGTTCGCGCTGCTCGCCGGCGTGATCAGCGTATCCATGCTGGCCATGCACGGCGCGCTGTGGCTGCAGCTGCGCGCCGACACCGTGATCGCACGGCGCGCCCGCAGTGCGGCGCAATGGGCCGCGACGATCCTGATCGCCGCGTTCGCGCTGGCCGGGCTGTGGGTGTACCTCGGCATCGACGGTTACCACATCGTGTCCATGCCGCCCACGGATGCGCAGCCCAATCCGCTGACCAAGGAGGTCGTCGTCGGCGATGGTGCCTGGCTGGCCAACTACGCGCGGTATCCGTGGATGATGCTCGCACCCATCCTCGGCTTCGTCGGGGCGGCGATGACCATCCTGCTCGCACGTGCCGACCGGCCCGGCTGGGGTTTCGTCACCAGCGGGCTGGCCATCAGCGGCGTGATCCTCACCGCCGGCTTCTCGCTGTTCCCGTTCGTGATGCCGTCCTCCAGCTTCCCCAGCGGCAGTCTCACCGTATGGGACGCGCCGTCGAGCCTGCGCACGCTGACGGTGATGTTCTGGGCTGCGGTGATCTTCGTGCCCATCATCCTCGCCTACACGGTGTGGACCTACCGCGCCATGTGGGGCCGGGTGACGGTGCAGCAGATCCGCGACAATACACATTCGGCGTATTAAGGGAGGACTGACTCATGTGGTACTTCGCCTGGATACTGGGTGTGCTGCTGGCGGTCGCCTTCGGCATCAATGTGGTACTTCGCCTGGATACTGGGTGTGCTGCTGGCGGTCGCCTTCGGCATCATCAACGTGATGTGGCTGGAGGCCGAGCAGTGCCTGGGCGCGGCCGATGACGAGCGGCGTGGCGAGTGAATCCGCGCTGTACGGTGGCTGGGCGCGCGGTGTTTCGCTCGCCGTGGCACTCGCGATCAGCGTCGGTGTGCTGGCCTGGCCCACGCTGGTGATGACCGCGGACGGCGGCGTCGACCACGGCTGGCTGACGCTGCTGATGTGGGGCATGGCCGCCGGCTTCGTGCACGGCGTCGGCTTCGTCCCGCGCAACCGCCTGCTGCGCGTGGCGCTCGGGCCGCTGGCGGCCTGGGGGCTGTCGCTGCTGGCGGCCGTGGCGCTTGCGATGAACTGATCCGAAATCCGTACGCGGGAGATGAGGTGATATGAACGACCGGCTGGAGTTTCTGCCCGTCTCGTTCTTTTCCATGGTCATGGGACTGAGCGGTCTGTCCATCGCCCTGCAGCGGGCGGATGCGCTGATGGCCGGGCTGCACGGGGCCGGCACCGCCGCGGCGCTGGCGAGCGCGGCGGTGTTCGTCGTGCTGTGCGCGCTCTACGCCGCCAAGCTCGCGCGCTACCCGGCCGCGGTGCGCGAGGAGCTGAGTCACCCCGTGAAGATGAGCTTCGGCGCCACCATCACCGTGAGCCTGGTACTGCTCAGCATCGCGTTCTTCGACGGCGCGCCGGCCGTGTCCTGGTGGCTGTGGGCCGCCGGCTCCGGCCTGCATCTGGCCTTCACGCTGTACGTGCTCAATGCCTGGATCTACCAGCCGCACTTCGAGATCCACCACATCAGCCCGGCCTGGTTCATCCCCGTGGTCGGCAACATCCTGGTGCCGGTGGCCGGCGTGGCGCACGGCGCGCACGAACTGAGCTGGTTTTATTTCAGCATCGGTCTGCTGTTCTGGATCGTGCTGTTCACGATCATCGTCTACCGCATGATCTTCCACAACCCGCTGCCCGAGAAGCTGCTGCCGACGCTGTTCATTCTGATCGCGCCGCCCGCGGTGGGCTTCATCGCCTACGTGCGGCTGACCGACGGCATCGACGCCTTCGCCCACGTCCTCTACTACGGTGCGCTGTTCCTGACCCTGCTGCTGTTCATGCAGCTGCCGCGCTTCCTGCGCCTGCCGTTCTTCCTGTCCTGGTGGGCCTATTCCTTTCCGCTCGCGGCCATGACCATCGCCACGCTGATCATGGGCCGGCATGCCGGCGGCGGCTTCTTCCGCTCCCTGGCGGCGCTGCTGCTGGCGGTGCTCAGTCTGATCATCCTTGGCCTGGTGCTGCGTACGGCGCTGGCGATCAAGCAGCAGGAGATCTGTGTAGAGGGGCATTAATGGACGAGCACATGCGCAACGACGGTCCGTCTCCGGTCGCCTCCGCATCCAGTGATGTACGGGAGCCGTGCCGGGCGCCGACATCGATGTACGACCGGTTGCTGACAACGACCGAACGGCCGGACATCCTGACGGTGCTGAGCAATCTCCAGGAAGCCTCGCAGCAGCGTCATCTGCCGACCTTTCAGCAGTGCGTACGGGGCGGCGGGCGCGGCGGCTGCGGCCAGGGCGCACGCCATCGTCACGGCGGACGGAACCGGCCATGAGTCATGTCGCGGAAAAGGGCGGCGCCGCCTTTCACGGCATCAAACTGCTGCTCTGCGAGAATCCCCTGCCGCCGCTGGACGAGGCCATCGCCGCCGCGCAGGCCGAGGTGCCGCACAGCAACTACTACACCGAGCCCTGCTCGGCCTGTCCATCGACAGCTACTACTCGCACATCGCCTGGGTGCGCAACATCAAGGAAAAGTAGGGGACAGCGCCATGCCTAGGATCGCCGCTTTCGAGTCCCATCACGCGCGTTACGAGGCCTGGTTCGGCAGGCACGAGGCCGCTTACATCTCGGAACTGCTCGCCCTGCGGCCGTTTCTGCCCTGGGAAGGACGAGGGATCGAGATCGGCGTGGGCAGCGGCCGCTTCGCCGCGCCGCTCGGCGTGCAGGTCGGCGTGGATCCCTCGCCGGCCATGCTGGTCCATGCCGCGGCGCGGGGCATCGAGACCGTGCGCGGCTCCGCCGAGCAGCTGCCGTTCGCAGACGGCAGTTTCGATTATGCTCTGGTGGTGACGACCATCTGCTTCGTGGATTCCGCGGACGCGATGCTCGCCGAGGCGCGCCGCGTGCTCAAGCCGCGCGGACGCCTGGTGATCGGCTTCATCGACCGGGAAAGCGCCCTGGGGCGGCATTATCTGGCACACCAGGCGGAGAGCGTGTTCTACCGCGAGGCCACGTTCTTCTCGGCCGACGAGGTGGCGCGACTGCTAACCGCCAGCGGCTTCACCATCGACGCCTGGGGTCAGACGCTGGCACATCCGCTGCCCGAGACGCGGGAGATCGAACCGCTGCGGCCCGGGTACGGTCAGTGCGCATTCGTGGTGGTGGCCGCGACCAACGGCGTGTCGTCGGCCGACACCGGACAGCCATAGTCCTCCCGGAGGGGCGCTGGGCATGGAAAATACGTTCTGGACGGCCCTGGGAACCAGCACGCTGGCCGCGCTGGTCACCTCCCTCGGCATCTACACGATACGACGCTATGCCGCCTGGGGGCACCGCAACACCGCCTACTTCATGTGCTTCGCGGCGGGCGTGCTGATCTCGGCGTCGTTTCTGCACATCATCCCGAAGTCCTTCTCCATGAATCCGCAGGCGCCGGTCTGGCTGCTGGTCGGGTTCCTGGGGCTGCACATGTTCAACCGCTTTCTCACGGCATTCGTCTGCGAGAAGGACCCGGACCGGAAGGAATACGCCATCGGCGTAATCCCGATGCTCGGCATCGGCTTCCATTCCTTCATCGACGGCTTCGTCTATTCCGTCGCCTTCACGGTCAGCATCCTGACCGGCTTTCTGGCGACGCTGGGCATGGTGCTGCACGAATTTCCGGAGGGTATCATCACCTACCTGCTGCTGATCCGCGGCGGTTTCGCGGAACGCAGGGCGATGTTTCTGGCCTTCCTGGCCGTGGCGCTGACCACCCCGCTCGGCATGCTGGTGTCCTATCCGCTCGTCAGCTCAATCGGACGGGAAACGCTGGGCGCCCTGCTGGCGCTGTCGGCGGGGGCACTGGTGTACGTGGGCGCCACCCACCTGTTGCCCAGGGCGGAACAGGAACGCAGGCGGTTCAGCCTGGTCGCCCTCGCCGGCGGCGTGCTCGTGGCCGTGATCATCGTCATGTCCAAGGCCTGACAGCCACACGAATGCACGGCGAGGGCCGATCGGGGTTGCGG
>JAJJPM010000053.1:0-4618 GCA_032907525.1 Gammaproteobacteria bacterium | reverse complement strand
GCGCGCGGCCCGGTGCGTCAGGCTGCGCCTCGACGCACCCTACGGGCTTCGGTGGCCGATGCCGGCGGCGTCACACACGCCGGCCGTCGAGGCGCACCCAGTCCTCGCGCTGCGCGGGCGGGGCGAGGGCGAAGGCGGCGTGGTAGGCGGCGGCCACGTCCGCGGCCTGGTCGGCGAGGATGCCCGACAGCACCAGGCCGCCGCCGGTGCGCACCAGCGCGGCGAAGCGCGGGGCGAGCTCGATGAGCGGGTTGGCAAGGATATTGGCCAGCAGCAGATCGGCCGGCACTTCGGGCAGATCGCCCGGCAGCACGGTCCTGACCCGGCCGAGCACGCCGTTGCGCTCGGCGTTGTCGCGGGTGGCGGTGAGCGCCTGCGGATCGTTGTCCACCGCCCACACCTCGCGCGCGCCGAGCTTCAGGGCGGCGATGCCGAGGATGCCGGAGCCGCAGCCGTAATCGATGACGCATTGATCGACCGGCGGGTGCGCGTCCAGCCACTCCAGGCACAGCGCGGTGGTCGGATGCGTGCCCGTGCCGAAGGCCAGCCCCGGATCGAGCAGCAGGTTCACGCCCCCGGGATCGGGCGCCTCGAAACCGGTCGGCACGATCCACAGGCGTTCACCGAAGCGCATGGGCGCATAGCCGTCCATCCAGGCACGCACCCAGTCGCGATCATCGAGCGGCTCGGCCTGCAGGCGCGCGGCGCAGGCCGCGCCGAAGCGCTCCGCGAGTTGCGCCCGGATGCGCGCCAGATCCGCGCCGGCCTCGAACAGCGCCGTGACCCGCACCTGCGACCACAGCGGCGTCGCCCCCGGCGGCGGCTCGAACAGCGGCTGGTCCGCGGCATCCTGCAGCGTGACGGACAGCGCGCCGAGCGCATCGAAGAAATCGGCCAGCACCTGCGGATCGGCGTCGGCGGCGGGAAGGGTCAGTTGGGTCCACATCGTGAGGGACTAGGGACTAGGGGCTAGGGGCTAGGGACTAGGGGCTAGGGGCTAGGGGCTAGGGGCTAGGGGCTAGGGATTGTTGGTACTCAGTTTTGCATGCAACGCTTTCTGCAAACCCCTCAGCATGCGGCCAACTTCGTCTGCCTTATTCAAAGTCTGTTGCATTTGATCTGACGCTTGGTAGCCAAGACGAACCGCAATAATCAAATGCGTTTCGAGTTCCGCCACCGACCCCGCCGCAATTGACAAAAACCGGAGGAAATCGCGCGTGTGCTCCCTAGCATGACCTTCTGCAATGTTCGCGGGCACCGATATGGCCGCGCGTTGTAACTGGTTTGCCAATCCGAAACGCTCATGTTTCGGAAAACTCGACGCCAGCTGATAACACTCGAGTGCCAAATTCATGGCTTCACGCCATACGGCCAGATCACGATAGCACCGTATCTCCATCTCGGACCCTCCCTAGCCCCTAGCCCCTAGTCCCTAGTCCCTAGCCCCTCACTTCATCCCCAGCTTCTTCTCCAGGTAATGGATGTCCGTGCCACCCTGCAGGAAGGCGGTGTCGGCGCAGATCTCCTGGTGCAGCGGGATGTTGGTCTTGATGCCGTCGACGACGATCTCGGCCAGCGCGCCGCGCATGCGGGCCAGCGCGGTGGCGCGGTCCTCGCCGTAGGCGATGAGCTTGCCGATCATGGAGTCGTAGTTGGGCGGCACGCGGTAGCCGTTGTAGATGTGCGAATCCCAGCGGATGCCCGGGCCGCCGGGGGCATGGAACTGCGTGATCGTGCCGGGCGAGGGCATGAAGTTGCGCGGATCCTCGGCGTTGATGCGGCATTCGACGGCATGGCCGGTGATCTCGATGTCGCTCTGCGTATAGGACAGGCCGAGGCCCGCGGCGATGCGCAGCTGCTCCTTGACGATGTCCACGCCGGTGATCATCTCGGTGACGGGATGCTCGACCTGCACGCGGGTGTTCATCTCGATGAAGTAGAACTCGCCGTCCTGGAACAGGAACTCGAAGGTGCCGGCGCCGCGGTAGCCGATGCGGCGACAGGCCTCGGCGCAGCGTTCGCCCATCTCGGCGCGCAGTTCCGGCGTGATGCCGGGCGCCGGCGCCTCCTCGACGACCTTCTGGTGGCGGCGCTGCATGGAGCAGTCGCGCTCGCCCAGATGGATGGCGCCGCCCTCGCCGTCGGCCAGCACCTGGAACTCCACGTGGCGCGGATGCTCCAGGAATTTCTCCATGTAGACCATGGCATTGCCGAATGCCGCCTGCGCCTCGGACTGGGTGAGCTGGATGGCGTTGAGCAGTGCCGCTTCGGAATGCACCACGCGCATGCCGCGCCCGCCGCCGCCGCCGGCGGCCTTGATGATGACCGGATAGCCGATCCGGCGCGCGATCTCCAGATTGCGGTCGCCGTCGTCGCCGAGCGGTCCGTCGGAACCCGGCACGCAGGGCACGCCGGCCTCCTTCATGGCGCGGATGGCCGACACCTTGTCGCCCATCAGGCGGATGGTGTCGGGGCGCGGGCCGATGAAGACGAAGCCGCTGCGCTCGACCTGCTCGGCGAAGTCGGCGTTCTCCGACAGGAAGCCGTAACCCGGATGGATGGCGACCGCGTCGGTCACCTCCGCCGCGCTGATGATGGCGGGGATGTTCAGGTAGCTCTGCGCCGACGGCGGCGGCCCGATGCACACCGATTCGTCGGCGAGCCGCACATGCTTCAGATCGCGGTCGGCGCTGGAGTGCACCGCGACGGTGCGGATGCCGAGCTCACGGCAGGCGCGCAGAATGCGCAGGGCGATTTCACCACGGTTGGCGATGACGATTTTGTCTAGGTTCATCTGTAAATGGCCACGAAATCCACGAAACCCACGAAAAGCTTTATGTCATATCACCAGGCGTCTGACGGTGGCCTTGGGATATGTGAAATTGACCAGCAGGCCGATTTTCAGACCGCTCGTTTTCAGATAATTGAGCACTTGCGCATCCCAGGCTTTCGGATAGCCATCCTGCGCCTTGAGTTCAATGAGGATCGCATCCTCGACGACCATGTCCGCGAAGTATTCACCAATCTCGGCGCCCCTGTATGAAACGGTGAAGGGCACCTGGCATTTCACGCTCAGACCGTGGAATTCGAGTTCCCGGCACAGTGCGCGCTCGTAGACCTTTTCTAGATAGCCGTGTCCCAGTTGCCGGTAGACCTCATAGACACAGCCCTGCACCCGGTAACACAACTCGCCCTTCAGCAACATTCGACACCTCCCTTCCTTGGGAAACGACCACATTCACAATCTCCACCCCCCATGAACGTTTTCGTGGGTTTCGTGGATTTCGTGGCGCATGCAAATCATTCGATCACGAACAGCGGCTGGCCGAACTCGACCGGCTGGCCGTTCTCCACGAGGATGGCGGTCACGACGCCGGCCTTGTCGGCCTCGATCTGATTGAGCATCTTCATGGCCTCGATGATGCACAGCGTGTCGCCGACGTTGACGCGCTGACCGACCTCGACGAAGGCCTTGGCGCCCGGCGACGGGGCGCGGTAGAAGGTGCCGACCATGGGGGAATCCACGGTGTGGCCGGCCGGCACCGCCGGCGCGGCGGGGGCGGCCGGCGCAGTGGGCGCGGCGGCAGGCGCGGCCGCTATGGGAACCGGCGCGGCCGCCTGCATCACCACCGGCGGCGCGCTCTGGCTGTAGCGGCTGATGCGGACGGACTCCTCGCCCTCCCGGATCTCGATCTCCGCGATCCCGGATTCTTCCAGCAATTCGATGAGTTTCTTGACTTTTCGGATATCCATGGCAGTCACTTTGTGGCGCAGGGACGGGGCCGGGCACGGCCGGTGAAACGCACCGGGCGGCCGGACAACGGCGCACATTTTAGCGCAAGTTCGCAGCAAATCGAGGGGAAATTTTGGGATTTCCGGCCGAGTGCACAGCGGAACACAAAACCCGCCGGTGGCCACGAGACGCTTTTTTAGCCACGAAATCCACGAAACCCACGAAAGTCATGAATGTGAAACCCGCCGCGGAAAACGTAGGAGGCACGGAGACAGCTCAGGCGATCGTCCTCCGTTTCCGCGCATGAGGCTCTTCGCCCTCACATCTTTTCGTGGGTTTCGTGGATTTCGTGGCTAAAAAGCTTTCTGTGGCCAAAAAACACCTACCCCCGCAGCCGCTCCGCCGCGGCGCGCAGGGCCAGTTCGTAGCCGATCGGCCCCAGGCCGGCGATGATGCCGACGGCGATGTCCGACAGGAAGGACCTGTGCCGGAACGGCTCGCGGGCGTGCACGTTGGACAGGTGGACCTCTATAAAAGGTATGCGCACCGCCGCCAGGGCGTCGCGCAGGGCCACGCTGGTGTGGGTGAAGGCCGCCGGATTGATGAGGATGAACCGCACGCCCGCCGGCGGCGCCTGCTGCACCCGCCCCACCAGTTCGTGTTCCGCGTTGGACTGGAAGGTCTCGACCGTCACGCCCAGTTCCCTGCCGAGCGCCACCAGGCGCGCGTCGATGTCGGCCAGGGTGGTGCTGCCGTAGTGCTCGGGCTCGCGGGCGCCGAGGAGGTTGAGGTTGGGGCCGTTGAGGACGAGGATGGTCATGGCGTGCATCCGGTGGCGGTGACGATGCGGGGGATTGTAGCGGAAAGCGCGGCCGGGGGAGAAAA
>JAJJPM010000052.1:0-4643 GCA_032907525.1 Gammaproteobacteria bacterium | reverse complement strand
GGCGCGCCGCCGGGGCATGCGGTCTCAGGGTTTCTCCAGCAGTTTGGGCTCGGCCGGGTCGAGCACGGCGCGGGCCATCTGCTGCATGCTGCCGGTCTCGCCGATCCAGCGGGCGGGCAGTCTCGGGAAGGCGCTGATGATGGATACGATCAGCGCGGCGGCATAGGGCACCGACTGCAGCAGCAGCATCACCGCCCACATCAGCAGGTCCAGCGTCTCGGTGCCGAAGCTGTAGATGATGGATCCGCCCGCCAGCCACAGTGCGACGCAGATCAGCGTTTCCTCGCGTGCCGCGCTCAGCGCCTTCAGCAGCGCCTGCTTGTGCGCCTGCTTCGGGGTGCGGAAGAAGGGCTTGCTGCGCACGAAGAAGCCCGTGAGCATGGCCAGCCCGATGGTGTGGGTGAGCGACAGGCCCGCGAGCGCCGCGGCGAGGGTCTGCACGGTGGTGGCGCCGACCCGGGTACGGTACAGATACACCAGCTTGCCGATCTTGAAGATGAACAGCGCCAGCGGCAGGATGGAGAACACCAGCAGCGGCGGATCGATATGGTCGGGCGCCACGAGCATGGCGAACGACCAGCCCAGGGCCGCCATGTTGAAGCCGAGATTGACGCCGTCGGCCAGCCAGGGCAGCCAGCCGGCGACGAAGTGATAGCGCTGGCCGGCGGTGAGCCGGCTCCTGCCGCGGCGCAGCAGCTGGCCGGCGTGCCGGCGCAGGATCTGCACCGAGCCGAACGCCCAGCGGAAGCGCTGCTTCTTGAAGTCTATGAAGGTGTCCGGCATCAGGCCGCGGCCGTAGCTGCGTGGGATGTAGGTCGCCTCCAGGCCGTGTTCGAAGATGCGCAGCCCCAGCTCCGCGTCCTCGGTGATGCACCATTCCGCCCAGCCGTCGACGGCCTCCAGCGCCGATTTGCGCACCATGGTCATGGTGCCGTGCTGGATGATGGCGTTGCGCTCGTTGCGCGTGATCATGCCGATGTAGAAGAAGCCGCGGTATTCCGCGTAGCACATGGCCTTGAAGGCGTTCTCGCGCGCGTCGCGGTAGTCCTGCGGGGCCTGCACGATGCCGATGCGCTCGTTGGCGAACTGCGGCGTGAGATCACGCAGCCAGCGCGGATGGACGATGTAGTCGCTGTCGATGACGGCGACGATCTCCGCATCGGGAGCGGTGTGGCGCAGCGCGAAATTGAGCGCGCCGGCCTTGAAGCCGGCCAGCGGATCCTCGTGGAAGAAGCGGAAGCGCGGCCCGAGTGTCGCGCAGTGGTCGCGCACCGGCTCCCAGACCGCCGGATCCCGGGTGTTGTTGTCGATGACGATGACCTCGAAATCGGGATAGTCGAGCGCCGCCAGGGCGTTCAGCGTCTCGATCATCATCTCCGGCGGCTCGTTGTAGGCCGGCACGTGCACCGATACCTTCGGCAGCTGCTCGTCGGGTACCGCCACGGGGCGGAACAGCCGGCGATGTTCGCGCGTCCAGAGGGCCTCGGCCCATTCGTGCGCCTCCGCCAGCAGCACCACGATGACGCCTATCATGCCGATCATCAGCAGCAGGCCGACCACCACGCTGGTGACGGTCAGGTACTGATTGAGATAGTCGTAGACGATCCACACCGCGGCGGTCGCCGCGGCATAGGTGACCAGCGCCAGGAAGCTGCGGCCGCGGGCGGCGAGGCGTGTGCTGTCGATGAGCAGCAGCGCGAAGGTCACGAACGCCACGAACACCGAGATGCCGGCCAGGACCGGCCAGTTGGGGATCCGCACGATGGGTTCGGAGAACTGGAATTTGGGCCGGCGCTCGACATCGTAGACGCCCCAGTAGGCGCCGACGGCGCCTTCGGTCTCCCGCTTCCAGGGCTGGTCGAAGGCCTCCATGATGTAGTACACGTAATCCTTCTTTGCCGCGACGTCGAGGAAGCGCCGCAGGAACACGCCCTCGTTGGCGGCCGAGGCGACCGCGTCGCCGCGGGTGCGGCCGTTGCTGGGCCAGCCGACCTCACCGATGACGATCGGCTTGCCGGGATAGAGCCGCTTCAGCTCGTTGATGCTGTCGATGGCGTAGTTCACGCCTTCGTCCAGGTGGATGCCCTCCCAGTAGGGCAGCAGATGCACGGTGATGTAGTCCACGTGCTCGACGAGCTCGGGATTGTCCTTCCAGATGTAGGGCGGCTCGGCGGTGCTCACCGGGATGTCGATGCGCGCGCGCGCGTGGTCCAGATACTTGATCAGCTCCTTGACGGGGATGTCGTTGCGCAGCAGCACTTCGTTGCCGACGATGACGCGCACCACGTTGCGCGAGCGCGCGGCGATGTGCAGCATACGGTCGACTTCGGCCCAGGATTTCTTCTCCCTGGCATCCACCCAGGCGCCCAGCGCGACATTGATGCCGTGCTTTTCCGCCAGCCGGGGGATCTCGCCCAGGGTGTTCTCCACGGTATAGGTGCGCACCGCGTGGGTCTTGCCCGACAGCAGCGCGAGATCCGCGTCGATCTGTTCCTCGCTGGGGTACTTGCTCCAGATGGGCCCCTGTTTGGCGTGATAGGGCGAGAAGGCGAAGCCCTGGATGCGTTCCGGCCACGGCGGCTCGGAGTCCGGGCTGTTGTAGAGCGCCCAACCCATGATGGTCAGCGCGGCGATCGCGATCGCGATGAGAAAGCTGGACTTGTGCATGAACCTGGGATCGCGGCCCTCACGCCGGTGGGCGGCGGCCGGGGCTGAAAGTTCCGCCGGGGAATGGTGCTGACAGCTGCGTGCGGTCCGCGGGCATCGCCCGGCGGTGATGGTGCGGACCGTCGCGGCGCACAGTATACGGACCGGCCCGGGGAAATCCAGGGCACCGCTCCCGGTCCGGATCAGGCGGCCGGCCAGTCGGCCGGATCGACCCGGTAGTAGTCCCGCAGCCGGGCGTAGATGTCCGGATATTCCGCCCGCAGCTCCTGCGGCAGCTCGAAGAAGTACTCGGTGAGCACCGCGAAGAATTCCGCGGGGCTTTCCGCGGCATAGGGATCCAGCCAGGGATCCTCGCCGGCATCCACGCGTGCGCAGTGGCGTTCGTAGGCCGGCAGAAAGGCGGCTGTCCAGGCGGCACGCTCGCGCCGCCCCAGTCCGGCCGGTACGCCATTGGTGGCGCCGGAGCGGTGATCGAGCTGATGTGCGAATTCGTGAAGCACGACGTTGTAGCCGTCGCCGCTTTCCATTCCGCCCGCCAGGGTGTCGTCCCAGGACAGCACCAGCTGGCCTTCCTCCCAGGACTCGCCGCTCAGCACCTGGCGTTCGCTGCGCCGCACCCCGGCCTCGTCCCAGACCTCGCGGTCGACGACGAAGCGGGCCGGATACAGCACGATGCTGTGCAGGTCGGGAAAGTAGTCGGGCGGCCGGTTGAGCTGCAGCAGTGCCGCCTGCGCCGCGACGACGACGCGCATCGCGTCCGTGACCTGCAGTCCGTGGGTACCGTGGAAATCCTTCTCGGCCAGCAGCACCTGGACGTGGCCGTGGAGCTGCGTGCGCAGCGCCGGCGGCAGGCGCCGGTAGAGCGGCACGTTCGCCTCCAGCAGGGCGATCCACCCGGGCGGGAAGGGGCGTGCGCGCAGGGCCGCGCGCCGGCGTTCGCGCAGGCGCGAGCGCAGCGCGGGCCAGGTCAGCAGCGCCAGGGTGAGGCCGAGGATGATCAGGACGGGCAGCATGGGGCTCGGGCGGGCTCGGGGATCCGGGACCGGCTTAGTGTAACCTGTGCGCTTCGCGGTCAAGTGGTATGGCGCTTACTTAAGCCGATGTCTTGAAAAGGATGGCCACGGAACCCACGGAACGACACGGAAAGCATGCATTGCGTAAACCCAGGACCATCCCTCCGCGGTCGGGTTTCCGGGTTTTTACAATAAGTATTTTTCCGTGTCATTCCGTGGGTTCCATGGCCAAGAGTGGTTTTAGCAAGTGCCATTCTGGTTAAATGCCGTGTGCCCGGAGCGAAGACGGAACCCCCATGATCCCCCTGCGCGACGACAATCCGACCTCCATCACGCCGGTGCTGACCGTCGGGCTGATCGCGGCCTGCGTCCTGGCGTTCTTCTGGCAGCTGTCGTTCGGCGCGCAGCAGGAACGCGTGGTCTTCGCGCTCGGGGTGATCCCGGCGGTGCTGTTCGGGCACGCCCAGCTGCCGGAAGGGATCGCGCTGGTCGCGCCCGAGGTCACGCTGTTCACCTCCATGTTCCTGCACGGCGGCTGGATGCACTTGATCGGCAACATGCTCTATCTGTGGATCTTCGGCAACAACGTCGAGGATGCCATGGGGCATGCGCGCTTCATCGTCTTCTATGTCGTCTGCGGTCTGGCCGCCGCCTTCGCCCAGGCTCTGCCGGACCCGCAGTCCACCATCCCCATGATCGGCGCCAGCGGCGCGATCTCCGGCGTACTCGGCGCCTATCTGCTGCTGTATCCGCACGCGCGGGTGCTGGTGGCCATCCCGTTCGGTTTCTATCTGCACACCATGTCGCTCAAGGCCGGCTGGGTGCTGGGCTTCTGGTTCCTGATGCAGCTGGTCAGTTCCGTGCTCGCCGCCGGGCAGCAGGGCGGCGTCGCCTTCGGCGCGCACATCGGCGGCTTCGTCGCCGGGCTGCTGCTGGTGCCGCTGTTCAAGCGGCGCGGGGTGC
>JAJJPM010000051.1:0-20392 GCA_032907525.1 Gammaproteobacteria bacterium | reverse complement strand
CATTCACGTCTTTAATCACCCCCCCAAATCCGGTATCTTTGGCGGCCCCGATTTTCCCCTCATCCCAAGGTGCGACTATGACCCTCGGCAACGACTGGTTCACGGAAATCCACGCCGACGGCGGCTCGGCCTTCTCGCTCAAGGTGACGAAGAAGCTGCACGAGGAGCAGAGCGAATTCCAGCGCATCGAGGTCTACGCCACCGAGGAATACGGCAACCTGATGACCATCGACGGGCTGTACATGGTCTCGGGCCGCGACAATTTCCTCTACCACGAGATGATGACCCATCCGGCGCTGTTCACGCATCCGGCGCCGAAGAAGGTCGTCATCATCGGCGGTGGCGACTGCGGCACGCTGCGCGAGGTGCTCAGGCATCCCGGCGTCGAGGAGGCCTGGCAGGTCGAGATCGACGAGCGCGTCACCCGCGTATCGGAGATGTACTTCCCGGAGCTGTGCGAAAAGAACGGCGACCCGCGCGCGCGCCTGCGCTTCGAGGACGGCATCAAATTCATGAAGGATGCCGCGCCCGGCAGCATCGACGTGGTGATCGTCGACAGCACCGACCCGGTCGGCCCGGCCGAAGGTCTGTTCACGGAAGCCTTCTTCCGCGACTGCCATCGCGCGCTCGGCGACCAGGGCGTGATCGTGCAGCAGAGCGAATCGCCGCTGTATCACGGCAAGATCCTCAAGGCCCTGCACGGCGCCATGCGCGCGGCCGGCTTCGGCCAGACCCAGACGCTGTTCTTCCCGCAGCCGGTGTACCCCTCCGGCTGGTGGAGCTGCACCATGGCCGGCAAGAACCTCGACCTGAAGACCTTCCGCGAGGCCGACGCACGCAGCAAGCCGTTCGAGACCGTCTACTACAACGCCGACATCCACCGTGCCGCCTGGGCGATGCCCGAATTCTTCCGCCGCCTGCTGGAGGGCTGAAAACGTTCGGATGGCCACGAAACCCACTAAACCCACGAAAGAAATCTGATCTCCAACCCGAATGGCACTTACTTAAGGAACCTCTGATCAATTCGTCGTACCGTCATTGCGAGCGAAGCGAAGCAATCTCCTTCTACGGTAGATCAATAGTTTGGAGATTGCCGCGTCGCTACGCTCCTCGCAATGACGAATAAATCAGACGTTCCTTAAGCTCAAATGCAGGGTGGGTTAGCGTAGTCCGCGTAACCCGCCGGGCGTTGCGAAGCAACACAACGCGGCTTTAAGGAGTGCCTGACGGCACGGCTGGTGGGTTACGGCGCGGAAAACGCGCCTAACCCACCCTACATCGGGTGCAAACCCGCTTAAGTAAGCGCCATTCATCTCCAACCCATTTCAGACACGTTCGTGGATTTCGTGGGTTTCGTGGCTGGTTTTTCCCTGAGCGGTCAGGCGCCCTGCCGTTCGCGCAGTTCGCGCCGGCCCTGCAGCCAGCCCAGCAGAGCGCCCAGCAGCAGCGGCCGGCTGATGCAGTAGCCCTGCGCGCGGTCGCAGCCGAGCGCCTCCAGCTCGCCGAGGATCGCATGATCCTCGACGCCCTCGGCGACCACGGTCAGCCCCATGTTGTGCGCGAGCCCGATGGTCGAGCGCACGATGACGCGGTCGTTGGCGTCGGTGCCCATGTCGGCGACGAACGAGCGGTCGATCTTGATCTCGCCGGCCGGCAGCTTCTTGATGTAGCTGAGCGAGCAGTGCCCGGTGCCGAAGTCGTCGATCGAGATGCCGACGCCGGCATCGGCCAGCGCGCCCAGCACCTGGATGGCGTATTCCGGATCGGCCATGACGCCGCTTTCGGTGAGCTCCAGCGTCAGCGACGCGGCCGCGACCTTCCAGGACTCCAGCGCCTCGGTGACCACCTTCACCATATAGGGGTGGTGGAGATTCAGCGGCGACAGGTTCACCGACACGCCGAACCCGAAGCCTTCGCGCTGCCACACCGCGCAATCGCACAGCGCACGATTGAGCACCCATTCGGTCAGCCTCTGGATGATGCCGGTCTTGTCGGCGACCGGGATGAAGACATCGGGGCCGAGACGGCCCTGCTCGGGATGCAGCCAGCGCACCAGCGCCTCGACGCCGACGATCTCGCCGCTGCGGACATCGATCTGCGGCTGATATTCCAGAAACAGCTCGTCGCGATCCATGGCGCGGAGCAGATCCCCCTCGAGATTGAGGTGCACCAGGCCGGATTCGTCCAGCACGGCTTCGTACAGGGCGTAGCCCGCGCGCGCGCCCTTGGCATGGTACATCGCCAGATCGGCGCGCCGCATCAGCGTATGCGCATCGTCGCCGTGCTCCGGATAGCAGGCGATGCCGATGCTCGCGCCCAGCATCAGACGGTGTCCGGCGATCAGGCACGGGCCTTCGATGGCCTCGAGGAACAGCCGCGCCGTGCGCTCCGCATCCGCAGGGGTTCCCATGCAGGTCAGCAGCGCGGCGAATTCGTCTCCGCCGATGCGGGCCACCAGGCAGCTCTCGCCGTCGTCATGCACGCAGGCCTGGCCGTCATGACCGCCGTTCAGGGCCGCGACCGCCGCGCGCAGGCGCGTGCCGATCTCGCGCAGCAGTTCGTCGCCGACATGGTGTCCGAGCGTGTCGTTGACGGCCTTGAAGCGATCGAGGTCCATCAGCAGCAGGGCGAAGGGCCGGCGCGCGGACGCCTCGCCGCTCACCAGGGCGGTGAGGCGCTCGTGGAAGCGGTTGCGGTTCGGCAGGCCGGTGAGACCGTCCAGGAAGGCCATGCTCTCCAGCGTCGCGTAGAGATCGCTGAGCTCGGTGGCCATGCGGTTGAAATCGGCCGCCAGCGCCTGCAGCTCCGCCGCGCCGCGCGGCGGCACCGCGCCCAGCAGGCTGGACCGGTCGCGGCCGACGTAGCGCAGCTGCGCGGTGAGCAGGCGCAGCGGCTTGACCGTGGTGTTGCGGAAGATCACCAGGGCGACGGTGATGACGATCAGGGTCATGAGCGCCGCCGTCAGCATCAGGGCCTGGCGCGCGCCGCGCAGCTGGGCATGCAGCTGGCGATAGTCGTTGGCGACGGCCACCTCGAGGAGGGGCTGCCGGTCCGCATCCGCAACCGTCGCCTCCGCGATCAGGGCGTCGTGCAGCGCGTCGGCCTCCGGCCACTCCGGCGAACGGTACGCGGCCGCGACGGCCCCGGTCCGACGGATGCGCAACGGCATGCCCAGGACCTTCTCCAGCGACAGCAGCGCCGGGAGCGGATCGACCACCACGGCGAGATAGCCCTTCGGCCACAGCCCGCCCAGGGGGACGATCACCATCTGGACGGCACCGTCCGGCGACGGGCACAGATCGGCGATGACCTGCGCCTGCCGCGCACCGTCGCGGCTCCGGGCCCGCTCGATCAGCCCGGAACAGACCGCGTCTTCGCCCGCCCCGGCGGCGGTCTCGTCGGCCACGGCCTGCGCCAGCAGGCGGTAATCCGTGTCGAACACCATCAGCCGCTCGATCTTCAGCACGTTCGCGGTGACGAAATACTGGTGGAACTGCTGCTCCAGCGTATGCTCCAGCACCCGGCGGTTGCGCATGTCGAAGGCCTGGCGGAGCACGACGTCCGTCTGCAATGCGACGCCCAGATCGCGGGCATGCGCTTCGGTGCCGTCGAGAAGATCCGCGACCTTCAGATCGACCAGCCGGGCGAGCGAGGCGCGCTGGTTCTCGACCACCAGATTGCGATGGATGTTGCCGGCGAACAGGGCCAGCGCGAGCCCGAGCAGTCCCATCAGCCCGATCATCAGGCCGATGATGGTACGGATCGATACCGGTCCTCCGGGCAACCACCGCATGCGCCTGCCTACTCCTTCAGGAACGGATAGCCATTCTCGCTCCATTCCTTGAACCCGCCGCGGAACCAGTAGAGATTGCTGTAGCCGCAGGCCTGGGCGATCCGGATCGCCGCCACGCTGCGCCCGCATTTCGGGCCGTTGCAGTAGAAGAGAACCGGATGGGTCCTGGCGGGGATGACGACCGCGAGGCTTTCGCAGTCGGTCTCGACGTCGGGGAGGCTCACCGAGCCCTCGATGTAACCCTGCTTGCGGTCCATCGCGATCCGCGAATCGATCAGCACCAGGCCTTCCACCGTGCGGACGGTTTCGATCAGACCCTCGGCATCGAGCCGCACGACGCCCGGTATCTCTTCCGGCGCGCGCACCCCATTCCCTGCCCATGCCACGGCGGCGACCGCCCACAGCAGCAATCCCACCGGTCCGCACAGACGGCTGAACATGAGATAGCCCCCTTCAATCAGGTGTGCCGATACGACCGGCCCGCCGGTATCGTTCCGGTATCGTTCCGCCATCGCCCCGGCGATGGATAAAGAAGAGCCGCAGAGACAACTTTCATCGGCCCGGCGGCCGGGGGCTTGATGCCCGGCGCGCGCGCCGCGGACTCAGGGTCGCGCCTCCCGCAGGCGGTCCAGCCGCAGGCGCTGACGCTCGTCGAACAGCCGCCTGGAAGCGATCGCCACCGCACCCAGTGTACCCAGTCCGGTCCCCACCGCAATCAGGAACATGATCAGGATCTGATACTTCACCGCCTCCACCGGGGGCGCGCCGGCCAGGATCTGGCCGGTCATCATGCCGGGCAGGCTGACCAGGCCGGCGGTGGCCATGGCGTTGATGATGGGAATCAGCCCGGCGCGCACGGCCTCGCGCTTGTAGTCGCGCAGGGCCTCGCGCGCGGACCGGCCCAGCATCAGCCGCGCCTCGATCTCGGCGCGCTGCCGCCAGGCGGTCTGGGTGAGGCGGTCCATGGCGATGGCCACGCCGCTCATGGTGTTGCCGAGCAGCATGCCGAGGAGGGGAATGGCGTACTGCGGCGCATACCAGGGCTGATTGCCGATGATCACGGCCAGCGCGAACAGCGTGACCGCGAAGGACGACAGGAACATCGACAGCGTGCCGACGCCGAAGCTCCAGCCGCCGCGCAGCCGGCGTTCCTGCCGGGCCGTCACCTCGCGCCCCGCCACCAGCAGCATGAACAGCGCCATCAGCGCCACCCAGCCGGGGTGCGCGGTGCCGAACAAGGCCTTCAGCACCAGACCGACCAGGAGCAGCTGCACCGTGGTGCGCGCCGCGGCCACCAGGATCTGGATCGCCAGCGAGCGCTGCAGGCGCGCCGACAGCAGCGCCAGCAGCACCACCAGCACCGCGGCGATGCCCAGATCGGTGGCGTCGAGATGGATCATGCCGCCGCCTCGGCATCGGTCGCGATACGCCCCCGCTCCAGGCGGAGATGGCCGCTCGCGACGCGTTCGATCTGCTCGGGGTCGTGACTGACCCACAGCACGGCGGCCCGGTGCTCGTGCCGGTAGGCGGCGATGAGCGCCTCCACGCGCGTGGCGCTGCGCGCATCCAGATTGGCGGTGGGCTCGTCGAGCAGCAGGACCTGCGGCGTGTTCGCCAGGAGACGCAGCAGCGCCAGACGCTGGCGCTCGCCGCTGGACAGGCGTTCGATGCGCCAGCCCAGCGCCTCGTCCGGCAGGCCGACGGCGCCGAAGTCCGGGCGCGCATCGCGGGGAAAGTGCTCGGCCACGGTCTCCGCCCACCAGCGGCTGTCGGCCGGCAGCAGGGCGACGCGGCGGCGCCACAGCGGCGGCGGAACGCGCTGTGCGGACAGACCGTCCAGAAACGCACTGCCGGTGTGCACGTCGAGATCGGCGATGGCGCGCAGCAGGCGGGTCTTGCCCGCGCCCGACGGACCCGACACGCACACGCACGCGCCCGCCTCCACGACGAGATCGATCGGCCCCCAGCCGTCTCCGCCCAGCGCTGCGACGCGTAGCCGTTCCACCCGGTATCTGTTCCGAAAACCTCAGGACCCGCGGGCTTTACCCGCAAAATGGCGCACGGTATCGTGCGGCGAAGCGTGCGTCACGACATCCCGCCCGAAGGAGGCAGCATGGCACAACCGGAGATTCCACAGAAGGCCCCTTACGCGCTGGAGCTCGACGCCGGCGCCTACTACTGGTGCGCCTGCGGCCGTTCCAGGAATCAGCCGTTCTGCGATGGCTCGCACAAGGGCACGGAGTTCGAGCCGGTGCGCTTCGAGCTGACGGAAAAAAAGAAGGTCTGGCTGTGCGGCTGCAAGCACAGCAACGACAAGCCGTTCTGCGACGGGACGCACAAGAAGCTCTAGGATTCGGGATTCGGGATTCGCAGGCCGTAGGGGACAGACTTAAGTCTGTCCCCGGGCAATCCGGTTCCGCCTCCGCCCTGAGGGGGTCCCCGGTTTCGTTCGGTTCCGCTACAGGTTGTAGCCGCGCTCGTCGTGCTGCGACAGATCGAGTCCCTCGGTCTCGGCCTCTTCGGTCACGCGCAGGCCGATGAAACTGTCGATGACCTTGAGGATCACGAAGCTCGCGACGGCCGTGAAGACGATGGTGACCAGTACGCCCCCGATCTGGGTCGCCACCTGCCCGCCGATGCTCACGCCTTCCGCCAGGCCGACACCGCCGAGGCCCGCGTCCGCGAACACGCCGGTGAGGATCGCGCCGACGATGCCGCCCACGGCATGCACGCCGAACACGTCCAGCGAGTCGTCGTAGCCCAGCGCGCGCTTCAGCCGGGTCGCGGCGAAGAAGCACAGCACGCCGGAGATCAGTCCCAGCACCAGCGCGCCCATGGGGCCGGCGGTGCCCGCGGCCGGCGTGATCGCGACCAGGCCCGCGACCGCGCCGGAGGCGATGCCCAGCACCGACGGCTTGCCGTGGCTCATCCACTCCGCGAACATCCAGCCCAGCGCCGCCGTCGCGGTCGCGATCTGCGTGACCAGCATGGCCATGCCGGCCGTGCCGTTCGCGGCCACGGCGGAACCCGCGTTGAAGCCGAACCAGCCGACCCACAGCATCGCGGCACCCATCAGGGTGTAGCCGAGATTGTGCGGCGGCATGGCCACGATCGGATATCCCTTGCGGGGACCCAGCACCAGCGCGGCCACCAGGCCCGCGACGCCGGCATTGATGTGCACCACCGTGCCACCCGCGAAATCGAGCACGCCCCAGTCCCACATCAGCGCGCCGTCGCCGCCCCACACCATGTGTGCGATCGGCGCGTACACGACCGTGAACCAGATGGCCATGAACCACAGCATGGCGGAGAACTTCATGCGCTCGGCGAAGGCGCCGACGATCAGCGCCGGCGTGATGATGGCGAAGGTCATCTGGAAGGTCGCGAACACGCTCTCCGGAATCGCGGCGGTCAGGCTGTCCACCGTCACGCCGCTCATGAAGGCCTTGCCGAGACCGCCGATGAAGCTCGCGACATTCACCGTTCCCGCCTCCATGCCCGCCGTGTCGAACACCAGGCTGTAGCCGTACAGCGCCCACAACACGGAAATCAGCGCGGTGATGGCGAAGCACTGCATCATCACCGACAGCACGTTCTTGGCGCGGACCATGCCCGCGTAGAACAGCGACAGCCCGGGAACGGTCATGAACAGCACCAGCGCGGTGGCCGTCAGCATCCATGCGGTATCGCCGGTGTTCAGCACCGCCTCTTCGGCCATGGCCAGCGCGGGGAGGCCGGCCAGCGCCAGCAGGCCGAGGCCCTGTTTGCAGCGTCTTGACATGTCGTGATCCTCCTTCTACAGCGCGTCCGGACCGGTCTCGCCGGTGCGGATGCGGATGGTCTGTTCGAGCGGCATGACGAAGATCTTGCCGTCGCCGATCTTGCCGGTATTCGCCGTCCTGCGGATGGCCTCGACGACACGGTCGACGAGATCGGCCTTCACCGCGGCCTCGATCTTCACCTTGGGCAGGAAATCGACCACGTACTCCGCACCGCGGTACATTTCGGTGTGGCCCTTCTGACGGCCGAAACCCTTCACCTCGGTGACCGTGACGCCCTGCACGCCGATCTCGGACAGGGCTTCCCGGACGTCATCGAGCTTGAAGGGCTTGATGATGGCTATCACCAGTTTCATTGCGGATCTCCTTTGGCAATGCTTGCGTGGATACAGACGAAAGGCGCCTCGACATCGCAGGATCGGCGCCACCACGGATGCCGCGCATTCGCAACGCATGGCTGCGCGATGCGACCGGCACTCCGGAATTGAAAAAACGGGCGCCGCGAGGCGCCCGTCGCATCCGTCCCTGGATAAGGGGACTCAGATTCCCGAACCCTTGGAGCCGGTGAACTCGGGATAGGCCTCCAGGCCGCACTCCGTGAGATCCACACCCTCGTATTCCTCTTCCGCGCTGACGCGGATGCCCATGGCCATCTTGATCACGCCCCAGACGATCAGGCTGGCGACGAAGACCCAGGCGAAGATGGTCACCAGGCCGATCAACTGCGCCGAGAGCGTCGCCTCCGGGTTGCTCCACGCCACCGCGATCAGGCCCCACATGCCGACCACGCCGTGCACCGAGATGGCACCGACCGGATCGTCGATCTTCAGCCTGTCCATCGCCAGGATGGAGAACACCACCAGCACGCCGCCGATCGCGCCGATGACGGTCGACAGCAGCGGGCTGCCCGCGAGCGGCTCGGCGGTGATCGCCACCAGACCGGCCAGCGCACCGTTGAGGATCATGGTGAGATCGGTCTTGCCGAACATCAGCCGCGCCGTCAGCGCCGCCGCGATCAGACCGCCCGCCGCCGCCATGTTGGTGTTCACGAACACCAGGGCCACCGCATTCGCTTCGCTGACGTTGGAGATCTTCAGCTCCGAGCCGCCGTTGAAGCCGAACCAGCCCAGCCACAGGATGAACGTGCCCAGCGTCGCCAGCGGCAGGTTCGCGCCCGGGATCGGATGGACCTTGCCATCCGGGCCGTACTTGCCCTTGCGCGCTCCGAGCAGGAGAACGCCCGCCAGCGCCGCCGTCGCACCGGCCAGGTGCACCACGCCCGAGCCCGCGAAGTCGTTGAAGCCCAGACCGTCGAGGAAGCCGCCGCCCCACTTCCAGTAGCCCTGCAGCGGATAGATGAAGCCGGTCATCACCACCGCGAAGATCAGGAAGGCCCAGAGCTTCATGCGCTCGGCCACGGCGCCGGAGACCACCGACATCGCGGTCGCCACGAACACCACCTGGAAGAAGAAGTCGGAGAGCGTCGAATAGTAGGGCGCATCCTCGCCGCCGGCGACCACGGCCGCGGCCTCGTTGTCGGTGCTGCCCAGAATGCCGTGCAGGCCCGGCCACCAGGAGCTCACGGCGTTGTCGCCAGGATACATGATGCCGTAGCCGACCAGCATGTACATGACGCTGGCGACCGCGAACAGGGCGATATTCTTGGCGAGAATCTCGGCCGTGTTCTTGGAACGGACCATGCCGGCCTCGAGCATCGCGAAGCCCGCGGCCATCCACATCACAAGCGCACCGGACATCAGAAAATAAAACGTGTCCAGCGCGTAACTCAGTTCAAGCAACTGTTCCACTTTTGAGCCCTCCGTAACGGGGTCTGCCGGGTGTTATCGATCGATCTTCACAGCGCGTCCGGCCCGGTCTCGCCGGTGCGGATGCGGATGGCCTGATCGAGGGTGAATACGAAGATCTTTCCATCGCCGATCTTGCCGGTGTTGGCCGCCTTGCTGATCGCCTCGATGACGCGTTCGGCGAGCTCGGCCTTCACGGCCACCTCGAGCTTCACCTTGGGCAGGAAATCGACCACGTACTCGGCGCCTCGGTACAGTTCGGTATGCCCCTTCTGGCGGCCGAAGCCCTTCACCTCGGTGACCGTGACGCCCTGCACGCCGATCTCGGACAGGGCCTCGCGGACGTCATCGAGCTTGAAGGGCTTGATGATGGCAGTGACTAATTTCATTGCGACTCTCCTTTGGGCGGTCCCCGCCCCGGATGGGGCGGTTCACGCACACAGACCTAGAAGCTCTTTGACATCGTGAACACGGCGCGGCCATCGGTGATGCTGTCGCCGAACAGATCCTCGGCGTCGTCATTGCTGTCGATGTAGCTCAGCGAGAAGTCGGCACCGGCGAAGGAGGTGGAGACGCCGATGCTGTAGTCCATGTAGCTGTCCGGACCGCCGGGTCCGCCGAGGGTCTCGAAGGCGTCGCCGCTGCTGTGCCCGACCGCGGCCGACAGCGTCAGGTTGTCCATCAGCGCATAGTCGGCACCGACGGTGAGGTACAGGCCATCCTCGCTGACGCCGGCGAAGTTCAGCTCGTCGGCGTAGTACAGCTTGGCGTTGAGCGAGAGGGCGTCCGTCAGTGCATAACCGCCGCCGACGTAGAACTCGATGGTCTGGAAGTCGTCGACCGCGGAGGCATCGGCGCCGGGATAGAAGTAGGCCAGCACGCCCAGGTCGTAGCTGAACGCGCCGACCTCCTGCGTATAGCCGGCGTACAGATCGACCTCGAGCTGCGGGTCCTTGGCGCCGCCGAAGAGCTCCGAATCGACGTTGGAGGCCCAGGTCCCGACATAGAAGCCGCTTTCGTGCGCCCAGTCGAAACCGCCCTGCAGGGCCATCTGGTTGTCGGTCTGAGACACGCCGCGGAACATGTAGTCGGAGGCGAGGCCGACGTTGGCGCTGATGCCCTCGGCGGCTGCAACGGCGGTGACGGACGACAGGACGCCGGTGAGAAGGGTTTTGGCAAACAGGTTCATGGCGGATCTCCAGTAATGGATTTGACGTGGTCATCCAGCGCCGCGGGTCGCTGCGAACGGGCGTGGCCCCGGATTGCAGGGTGGTTTTGCAGCTCCTGTGCCATGTTTGGTTAATTCTTTAAAAACATTATGTTGCCGCATATTTTCAAGGCCCCGGCGCGCCCGTTGCACCATATTGGTGACCGATCCCGGGAGCGCCGGGACGCCATGCTCCAAGTTGGTGCGCCGAATCCCGAATCCCGAATCCCGAATCCCGCACCCCGACATCCCCGCCGGGCGCGAGGCTGGACCGCGCGCGCGGCGCTGCGCTACAGTGCGCCTCATGTTCGATCCGAAATTCATCGATGATCTCAGCCACCGGCTGCATGCCTCGCTGCCGGAAGGCGTGCGCGCGCTGCAGCAGGACGTCGACCGCAACCTGCGCGCGGCCGTGCAGGCGGCACTGGGCAAGCTCGACGTGGTCACGCGCGAGGAATTCGACGTGCAGGCGAAGGTGCTGGCGCGCACCCGCGCGCAGCTCGACGCCATGACCCGCCGCGTCGCCGAACTCGAGGCCCGGGTGCTCGGCACCGCCCCGACCGCCGGCGACGACCAGGACATGGACGGCGGCTGAGAACGGCGGTTTTGATGGCCACGAAATCCACGAAACCCACGAACCGTGAACAGGAAAAGATCGCCTGCTCAGGGTGCGATCGTCCTGCGCGCTGTCGTGGGCAGGTCAGCGCACAGCAGTAAACCCTAAACGATTTTCGCGGGTTTCGCGGATTTCGTGGCCATAGGATTTTTGCAGTCGACCCAGGGAAGGGACCGATGCCGCTCGCTGTCGTCTACAGCCGTGCCCAGCTGGGCGTCTCGGCGCCGCTGGTGACCGTCGAAGTGGATCTGGCCAATGGCCTGCCGGGCATGTCCATCGTCGGACTGCCGGAGACCGCGGTCAAAGAGAGCAAGGACCGCGTCCGCGGCGCGCTCGTCAACAGCCGCTTCGAATTTCCCACCCGCCGCATCACCGTGAATCTCGCGCCCGCCGACCTGCCCAAGGAGGGCGGCCGCTTCGATCTGCCCATCGCGCTCGGCATCCTCGCCGCCTCTGGGCAGCTGGCCGCCGATGCGCTGGGCGACTACGAGTTCGTCGGCGAGCTGGCGCTGTCGGGCGACGTGCGGCCGGTCGCCGGGGTGCTGCCCGCCGCGATCGCCGCGGCATCCGCCGGGCGCCGGCTGATCGTGCCCCTGGCCAATCACACCGAGGCCGCGCTGGTCGATGCCGGGCGCGTGCTGGCGGCCGAACATCTGTTGCGCGTCACCCGGCATTTCAACGAACGGGCGGACCTGGCGTCCGCTGCTCCGCCGTCCCCCGGTGCGATCGACACCATCGACGCCGCCCTGCCCGACCTCGCCGACGTGCGCGGGCAGGCGCGGGCGCGGCGCGCCCTGGAGGTGGCGGCGGCCGGCGGCCACAGCCTGCTGCTGACCGGCCCGCCCGGTACCGGCAAGAGCCTGCTCGCCAGTCGCCTGCCCGGCATCCTGCCGCCCATGACCGAGACCGAGGCGCTGGAGTCCGCCGCCGTGGCCTCCATCAGCGCGCAGGGCTTCCACAGCGCGCACTGGCGCCGGCGGCCGTTCCGCGCGCCGCACCACACCGCCTCGGCCGTGGCCCTGGTCGGCGGCGGCTCCTCACCGCGACCGGGCGAGATCTCGCTGGCCCACCACGGCGTGCTGTTCCTGGACGAGCTGCCGGAGTTCGACCGCAAGGTGCTGGAGGTGCTGCGCGAGCCGCTGGAGAACGGCCACATCACCATCTCGCGCGCCGCGCGCCAGGCCGAGTTCCCGGCCCGCTTCCAGCTGGTCGCGGCGATGAATCCCTGTCCCTGCGGCTATCTCGGCGACCCCGGCGGCCGCTGCCGCTGCGCGCCGGATCAGATCCAGCGCTACCGGCAGCGCATCTCCGGCCCGCTGCTCGACCGCATCGATCTGCAGGTCGAGGTGCCGCGCCTGCCCTCGCGGGAGCTGCAGGGCCCGCGCGGCGAGACCAGCGCCGCGGTGCGTGCACGCGTGACTGCGGCGCGGCAACGCCAGCTGGCGCGGCAGGGCTGCACCAATGCGCAGCTGGACGGCGCCGCGCTCGACCACCACTGCCGGCTCGGCCCCGCCGAGGAGGCCCTGCTGCGCAGCGCGCTGGACCGGCTCGGCCTGTCGGCGCGCGGCTATCACCGCATCCTGCGCGTGGCGCGCAGCATCGCCGATCTGGCCGCAACGGAAACCATCGCCGCCGAACACCTGGGCGAGGCACTGGGCTACCGCAACCTGGACCGTTCGCGCCACTGACCGCGGCTCCCGGACGACGCCCCGGGCTTTGCGGCTGCCCATTGGCTGCGCGGGTCATCCCGAAAAGCGTATTGGCCACGGAAACACACGGAAATACACAGAAGGCGGGGATGCCGTGGGCTTTGCATTCCGTGTGCTTCCGTGTGTTTCCGCGGCCAATAGGGTTTTCACGTTCATCCGCTATACTCGCTGCACCATGAACGAACTCATCCTCGCGCGCGTGGCGCACGTGCTCGGCGTGATCTTCTGGATCGGCGGCGTCGCGATGGTCACCACGGTGCTGCTGCCGGCGGTGCGCGAATTCGCCTCGCGCGCCGACCAGGTGAACGCGTTCGAGCGCATCGAGCACCGCTTCGCCGCGCAGTCGCGCATCAGCACGCTGGTCACCGGCCTGTCGGGCTTCTACATGCTGCACGTCCTGAACGCCTGGGAGCGCTACCTGCAGCCGGGCTTCTGGTGGGTGCACGCCATGACGCTGGTGTGGATTCTGTTCACGCTCATGCTGTTCGTGCTGGAGCCGCTGGTGCTGCACCGCTGGTTCCGGCAGCGGGCGGAACGCGACCCCGATGGCACCTTCCGGCTGATCCAGCGCATGCACCGGATCCTGCTGGCCGTCAGCCTGATCACCGCGGCGGGCGCGGTCGCCGGCAGCCACGGCTGGATGCCGTTCTCCTGAAGGGCCGGAACGTCCGGTACCCCCAATCCCGGCGGCGGTCAAGATATCCGTGCCTCCCGCGAGCGGGTAGAATCCTGCCGACGTTTCCCCACGCCGAACCGCGCCTGCCGTGTCCGAACTGAATCCCCGCCAACGCGCCGCCGTCCAGTACGTCGACGGCCCGCTCCTGGTGCTGGCCGGCGCCGGCAGCGGCAAGACGCGCGTCATCACCCAGAAGATCGCCCATCTGGTGTGCAACCACGGCATGGACGCGGCGCACATCACGGCCGTGACCTTCACCAACAAGGCGGCGCGCGAGATGCGCGAGCGCGTCGCGGGCCTGCTGCCGCGCGAGCGCAGCAAGGGCCTGAGCGTCTCGACCTTCCACACCCTGGGCCTGAACATCCTGCGCCGCGAGCACAAGCACCTCGGCTTCAAGGCGGGTTTCTCCATCTTCGACAGCCAGGACAGCGGGCACCTGATCGCCGAACTCATCAGCAAGGCGCGTATCGGGCTGGACCCGGACAAGGCGCGCTGGCGCATCTCGGCCTGGAAGAACGATCAGCTGCTGCCCGAGGCCGCCTTCGAGGCCGCCACCGACGAACGCGACGTGGCCACCGCGCGCATCTATGAGGAATACCAGCGCCATCTCAAGGCCTACAACGCCTTCGACTTCGATGACCTGATCCTCGCGCCGGTGACGCTGCTGCAGAGCGACGCCGAGGTCCGCGAGCGCTGGCAGACGCGCATCCGCCACCTGCTGGTCGACGAATACCAGGACACCAACGGTGCGCAGTATGAACTGGTGCGGCAGCTGGTCGGGCGGCTGGGCATGTTCACGGCGGTGGGCGACGACGACCAGTCCATCTACACCTGGCGCGGCGCGCGGCCGGAGAACCTCAAGCGCCTGCAGGACGACTTTCCGCGCCTCAAGGTCATCAAGCTGGAGCAGAACTACCGCTCCACCGCCTGCATCCTCAAGTGCGCCAACCAGCTCATCGCCAACAACGACCACGTCTTCGAGAAGAAACTGTGGAGCGAACTCGGCTACGGCACGCAGCTGCGCGTGCTGCCGGCCCGCGATCCCGAGCACGAGGCCGAGCGCGTGGTGTCCGAGCTGCTCCACCACAAATTCACCCAGGGCGGGCAGGATGGCGACTACGCCATTCTGTATCGCGGCAACCACCAGTCGCGGCCGTTCGAGAAGGTGCTGCGCGAGCACCGCATCCCCTATCACCTGTCGGGCGGCATGTCGTTCTTCGACTATGCGGAGGTGAAGGACCTGGTCGCCTATCTGCGCCTGCTGGTCAACGAGGACGACGACCGCGCCTTCCTGCGCATCGTCAACACGCCGCGGCGCGAGATCGGACCGTCGACGCTGGAGAAGCTCGGCGCCTACGCCGGCGAGCGCGGCGTCAGCCTGCTCGCCGCCTGCTTCGAGCTGGGGCTGACGCAGCAGCTCTCCGGCCGCGCGCTCGGCCGCCTGCAGGAGTTCGCGCAGTGGATCGTGGACTTCTCCGACCGTGCCAAGCGCGGCAACCCCGTGGCCATCTTCAAAGAGCTGCTGAACGACACGGGTTATCTGCAATGGCTGGAGAACAGCACGCGCGATCCCGACCAGGCCGCGCGCCGCATCCAGAATGTCGACGATCTGGTGAGCTGGCTGGAGCATATGGCCGAGCAGATCGGGAGCGACGCCGGCATCGCGGAGCTGGTGAACCGGCTGAGCCTGATGGACATCCTCGACCGCGACAAGGACGAGGCCGGCGGCAACTGCGTGCATCTGATGACCCTGCACGCCGCCAAGGGCCTGGAGTTCCCGCACGTCTTCCTGGTGGGCATGGAGGAGGGCATCCTGCCGCACCGCGTCAGCCTGGAGGAGGACAACCTCGAGGAGGAACGCCGCCTCGCCTACGTCGGCATCACCCGCGCGCGCAAGTCGCTGGCCTTCAGCTTCTGCAGCCGGCGCATGCGGGCGCGCGAATGGGAAACCTGCGAGCCCAGCCGCTTCCTCGACGAGCTGCCGGCCGACGACCTGGTCTGGGAGGGCCGCAGCGGCCCCGTCGATCCCGAGCAGCGCCAGCAGCGCGGCCGCGCCCATCTGGCCAACCTGCGCGGCATGCTGTCGTAGCGTCTGGTTCCGGTCGAAAAGCCTCCAACACGAAGGGTGTTGCCGGAACCCCGATGCCGCCCACGAAAAAGGCCGCGCGACTGCGCGGCCTTTTGCGTGCTGCCGGACGGGCCGCTTACTGGCTCTGCTCGACCATGTAGGTGATCGCGGCCTTCAGATCGTCGTCGGAGCAGTTCGCGCAGGTGCCGCGCGGCGGCATGGCGCGGATGCCGTTGATGGCGTTCTGCAGCAGCGTATCCATGCCCTGCGCGATGCGCGGTGCCCAGGCCGCCTTGTCGCCGACCTTGGGCGCACCGGCGGCGCCGGTGGCATGGCAGGCCATGCAGGCGCTGTTGAAGACCTCGTCGCCGGAACGCGGAGCCGCGGCGGCGGCATCGGCGGTGGCGGCGGCGCCTTCCTCACCCACCACGACCGTGCCCACCGGCTTGATGTTCTCGTTGACGGCCTGGGTCAGCATGGCGTTCTCGCCGGCGGCGTCCTCGCCGGCCACGACGGCCTGGGCGATGAAATAGATCACCACCGCGAAGACGATCAGGAAGCCCAGAACGGCGGCGAAATTACCAAAGAAAACTCTGTCTTGATGACTCACGGCGGGATGTCTCCATTGCGATGTTTTGGCGTGGATCGGGCCACTGTCCGGGGCGGGCCTGCTCACCGGGCGGTGAGTATAGCGGGAAATGCAGCCCACGGAAAAGCATCACAAATTCAGCCCGAAGCGCTCATTCCGGCTGTGGAAGGACAGGAAGGTGCTGAAATAAAACGTCGCCGTGAACCACAGGCCCGTCGCCCGGCGGCAGAGAAAACCCATTGTGTGTACCGTATGATCCCGTCCGTGTTTTTCCGTGTGGTTCGGGGCCGGTGCGGTGCCTCCTCCGAGTCTGACTCAAGATAGAAATCGATTAAGCCGATAGATCCAGCGGAGGGAGCCGTCCGCGCAGCGGGAGCCGCAATCGCCCCGGGACCCTCGGCGAGGCGCCAGACCAGCCACAGCAACAACCGGTTGATCCGCCATGATCATCGCGCCCGCCCCCATCGCCATCAGCCACGTCGCGGTCGAAGCGCCGCGTCCGGCACAGCAGCAGACGCCCCAGGAAACGGCGCGGCCGGTGACCGGCCCCGACCGGGTCGAGGCGGTCAGTCCGGAGGGGAGGCGCCGGGAAGGAGGCCCCGACCAGGAGGAAGCCCGCGAGGAGCAGCGGCTGCCCGATGAGGCGGCGGCGCAAGACACCAGCAGTCCGGCTGCGGCCGGCGACGGAGAGGTCGGGCAGCTGCTCGACCTGTTCGTCTGAACCCACGCACGGGAGGTAGACCGCCATGACGATAGATTCCGCCGCATCCCTGGGCGCGCTGGGCATCCAGAGGGGCATGCAGGGCCTCCGCGAAAGCGCCTCCCAGATCGCGGGCGCGGGCACGGCCGGCGCCCCGGCCCCCAACGACACGACCGCCGCACTCGTCGCGCTGAAGCAGCAGGAACAGCAGGTCGCCGCGGCGGCCGAGGTCGTCAAGAGCGCCGACGACATGATCGGCACCCTGATCGACGACCTGGCCTGACGGGCTCCCCCACCCGCAGCCTTCCGACAGCGGCGGCGCGCTACTGCCGCCGCGTCAGCGCCAGCACCAGGCGCGGCAGTTTCTCCGGCAGACGATCGACTCTGTCCAGTACCTGGTAATGGGCGGCGCCGAAGATGCGCGCCGCGTAGGCGTCGCCGCGCGGATCGAGACTCAGGCAGTACGTCTGGATGCCTCCCCCGCGCAGGGCCTGCACCGCCTGCCGCGCGTCCTCGGTCAGATAGCGCGCATCATGCACGTCGATGTCGCTGGGCTGACCGTCGGTGATGACCAGCAGCAGCCTGCGCTCGCCGGGCTGATCCGCGAGCGCCGTGCCGGCGTGCCGCAACGCCGCGCCGAGCCGGGTGGACAGGCCGGCGCGCATGCCCGCGATCCGATCCCTGGCCGGCGCCGCGCAGCGTTCGGCGAAGTCCTTGAAGCGCATGCAGCCCACCTCGTGCCGGCCGTTCGAGTGGAAGCCGTGCACGGCGAAGCGCACGCCCAGACGCTCCAGCACGACCGCCAGCAGAAGGCTCGCGTCGCGCGTCAGGTCCAGCACGCTGCCGTGCATGCCCACCGGCTTGTCGTTCATGGATTCCGACAGATCCAGCAACAGCAGAATACCTACATCCTGACGGTCGTGCAGGTGCTGGCGCGAGTACACCCGCAACTCGGGCGCATGCCGGCTGCGCATTTCCACGGCCGCGCCGACGGCGGCATCCAGATCCACGTCTTCGCCATCATACTGGCGCCGCAGCCGCACGCGATCCTGTCGTTGCAGCGCGCCGACGATGCCCTCCAGCGCGGCGATCAGGTGCGCATGCCGCGACAGCAGGCGGTCGGCCAGCCCCGTCTCCCCGGCCGGTACGTCCCGCTCGTGGACGCTGGCCCAGGCCGGCCGCAACACGCCGATGCGATAATCCCATTCCGGGTAGCGGCGCGGTGCCGGCGCGGCGCCGTCCTCGGGCATATCGAACTCCAGCGCGGCATCGCGCTCGACGGCGCGGATCGACCAGCCCGCCGGCGCATCGCGCGGCGGCCGCTCTGCGGCGACCGGCAGCGTCCTGCCGCCGGCCCGTTCGATCAGGTGCGCCGGACGTCGCGGCGCATCGCCACGCGCCGATTCACCGCTCATGGCCGCGAGCGCCTGCTCTTCCGCCCACAGATGCAGATTGTCGTCGCGATACGCCGCGACGCAGGGCGGCTGCGCCTCGTTCATCGGGATGCGCAACTGGCCTATGTCGTTGGCCAGCTGCATGCCCACCGTCCGCGCCGCCCGCGCATCGGGACATGCCCGCACCTGCGCGCGGTACAGCGCGACACCCTTCGTCACCCAGGGATCGCAGTCCCGATAGTCCGGGTCGATGAGTGCGCGCGCCAGGCGCGCGAGCAGGGCATCGAAACCGTTGCCCTCGGCGGCCGTCGCCCGGTGGAACGGCAGCCACAGCCGCCGCAGGCCGGGAAAGTCCCGCAGCGCCAGCGATTCGACCCGTGCATCCTCCAGCACGGCGATCAGGGCACGCTGGCGCCCCTTCAGTCCCTGGGAGACGAAGGGTGCGCCTCCGTACATCAGGTGCGCGGCCGCATGCGCCGCGGCGGCGCGGCAACGCGGCAGCTCCGACCAGGCCGCGGGCAGGCGGATCGCGGCGGCCTCGATGGCCGGCAGCGAGCGCGCACCCGGGGCCAGCGTGAAAGTCCGGCCCCAGAGCGCGCGCAGGTACAGACTCAGGCGCCGTTGCACGACATCGAAGGTCACACCCGGCGTTCAACGGTGATCGGTGCCCGTCTTCTGGTCGGGGATGCCCTCGATCGGGCACTCGTCGGTGCCGATGGTCGCGCGGGTGATGGCCTCGACGTTGTCACGCGCCTTGGACGGATCCGTGATCCAGGTGCGATAGAACTCGTACGGACACTCCATCGCGCCGCGGTCGCCGTCGCCGGAATTGAGCATGCCGGTATAGCCGCGATGCAGCAGCTTGAACAGATGGTTCTGCGACTGGCCGTTGCGGCGCGCATCGCGGATGGCGGACACCGACAGCTCGGCGTACTGGATGCCGTAGTCCTCCTCGCCGCATTCGCCCAGGGTGCGGCCGTCGAAGCCGACGATGGCCGAATGTCCGAAATAGGAATACACGCCGTCGAAGCCGGTGGCGTTGGCCACGGCCACATAGGAATTGTTCATGAAGGCCATGGCCTTGGCGACCAGCACCTGCTGGTCCTTCGACGGATACATGTAGCCCTGGCAGCGCACGATCAGTTCGGCGCCGCGCATGGCGCAGTCGCGCCAGATCTCCGGATAGTTGCCGTCGTCGCAGATGATCAGGCTGAGCTTGAGGCCTTTCGGGCCTTCGCTGACGTAGGTCCTGTCGCCCGGATACCAGCCCTCCACCGGACACCAGGGCATGATCTTGCGGTACTTCTGCACGATCTCGCCCCGGTCGTTCATCAGGATGAGCGTGTTGTAGGGCGCCTTGTTCGGATGCTCCTCGTGGCGCTCGCCCGTCAGCGAGAACACGCCCCAGGTCCTGGCCTTGCGGCAGGCCTCGGCGAAGATCGCGGTCTCGTCGCCGGGCACGGTCGACGCCGTCTCGTACATCTCCTTGGCGTCGTACATGATCCCGTGGGTGCTGTACTCGGGGAAGATCACCAGATCCATGCCCGGCAGTCCCTGCTTCATCCCGACAATCATGTCGGCGATCCTGCGCGCGTTGTCCAGCACCTCGGCCCTGGTGTGCAGCCGCGGCATCTTGTAGTTGACCACCGCGACACCGACGCAGTCTTTGCTGGAGGAAATATCACCGTGCCTCATTTTTTCACCTCTGATGGATTCTGTTTGAACCGCCAAGGCGCCAAGGACGCCCTTGGCGTCTTGGCGGTTCCTGTCGCACTGTTTCAAACCGACAGATATTTGCTGATCTTCGCCGTGTCGACGTTCTCGCGCAGGTCCTCGTGGATGAAGCGGCCCTTGTCGATCACGATCAGACGGTCGGCGATCGCCATGGTGAACGACAGCACCTGCTCGGAGACGATGATGGTGATTTCGCGCAGCCGGCGGATCTCGTTCAGCACGTTGGCGATGTCCTTGATGATGGACGGCTGGATGCCCTCGGTCGGTTCGTCCAGCAGCAGCACCTTGGGATTGGTCACCAGGGCGCGGGCGATGGCGAGCT
>JAJJPM010000050.1:0-4700 GCA_032907525.1 Gammaproteobacteria bacterium | reverse complement strand
AACCGCACAATATCGTCCTCCCCCAGATAACTCCCCGACTGCACTTCGATGATCTCCAGCGGGATCGTTCCCGGGTTCTCCAGCCGGTGCCTGGTGCCCAGCGGGATGTAGGTCGATTCGTTCTCCGAGAGGATGAACACCTCTTCGCCGCGGGTGACGCGCGCGGTGCCCTTCACCACGATCCAGTGCTCGGCGCGGTGGTGGTGCATCTGCAGGGACAGCTGGGCGCCGGGTTTGACGGTCAGGCGCTTGACCTGGTAGCGCGGGCCGTGGTCGATGCCCTCGTAGTCGCCCCAGGGGCGGTAGACGCGGCGGTGGAACTTGTATTCGTCGCGGCCGTTCTTCTTGAGCTGGCTGACGATCTCTTTCACGTCCTGGGAGCGGTCGCGGTGGGTGACCAGCACGGCGTCCGGCGTCTCGATGACCACGGCGCCCTGCAGGCCGATGGCGGCGACGCAGCGGTGCTGGGCCAGCACCAGGGTGTCGTGCACGTCGTGGGTGAGGACGTCGCCGTGGGTCACGTTGCCGGCGGCGTCGCGCGCGGAGATGTCCCACAGCGCCGACCAGGCGCCGACGTCGGACCAGCCGGCGTCCAGCGGCACCACGGCGGCCTTGTCGGTCTTCTCCATGACGGCGTAGTCGATGGAGTCGCTGGGGGAATTCAGGAACGCATCCTTGCCGACGCGGCAGAAGTCGATGTCCCGCTTGCCGGAGGCGATGGCGTCCTCGCAGGCCGCCAGGATGGCCGGCGCGTGCCGCCGCATTTCGGCGATCCAGGCGTCGGCGCGCAGGGTGAAGATGCCGCTGTTCCAGTAATACTCGCCGGAATCCACGTAGCCCTGCGCGGTGGCGGCATCGGGCTTCTCGACGAAGCGATCAACGCGGTAGGCGCCGCCGTCGAGCGCCTCGCCGCGGCGGATGTAGCCGTAGCCGGTCTCGGCGTGCTTGGGCACGACACCGTAGGTCACCAGCCGTCCGGCATTGGCCAGCGCCACGCCCTGCGCGACGGCGGCCTGGAACACGCCCGCATCGGGGATGACGTGGTCGGCGGGCATGACGACCATGACCGCATCGGGGTCCTTCTCGAGCAGATAGAGCGCGGCGATGGTGAGCGCCGGCGCGGTGTTGCGCCCTTCCGGCTCGAGCAGGATGGCGCCGGCCTTCTTGCCGAGGGCCTGCACCTGTTCGGCGACCAGGAAGCGGTGCTCTTCGTTACAGACGAACACCGGTGCCTGCACGCCGGGCAGCTCGGTCAGACGGGTCGCGGTGTCCTGCAGCAGGGTGCGCTTGCCGAACAGCGGCAGCAGCGGTTTGGGGTAGTGTTCGCGCGACAGCGGCCACAACCGACTCCCGGCGCCGCCGGTCAGTATCACTGGGTACACGCTCATGGTCTCTCCCCACCCGCCGGGGTGGCGGCAATTGTCAATTAGGTACCTTCCGCTGGACGCGGCAATTATACGGGAACCATTGCATTTTGAAACCTCGATCGGTTCGCGTTGCGTGGGCGCAAGCCGTTGGTCCGCCGCATAAAACCTTAAACGGCTCCCGACACGAAAGCGCGGAAGGCGCGCGCAACAGAGGGGGACAGACTTAAGTCTGTCCCCCTGTCCCCCTGTCTCCCGTGGCAAGAAAAGGGTTTGTCCGTGCTTTCCGTGTGTTCCGCTAGACGGGTGCGTCGAGGCGAAGCCTGACGCACGCGGGGCTGGGCCCACGGTGCGTCGCTGGCGCCGACGCACCCTACACGCCCTGAAAAAAACGGCGGCCCGGGGGTGCCGGGCCGCCGTGTGACGCGCGGGCGCTGCTACTGCTTGGCGGCCGGGTCCGTCTCGCCGAAGCGGATGAGGCTCTTGTTCTTCTGGACCAGGTTCTCGCCGATGCCCTTGACGCGCGCGAGATCCTGATGGCTGCGGAAGGGGCCGTGCTGTTCGCGGTGGGCCACGATGGCGGCGGCCTTCCGCGGCCCGACGCCGTTCAGCGCTTCGGAAAGCTGCTCGGCGGACGCCGTGTTGACGTCGACCGGACCGGCGAACGCCAGCCAGGGCAGGAACAGGCACAGTGCGATGAGGGTCCGCAGGGATGTACGGATCATGACGACCTCCTTGTCTTGAACAGGTTTGGGTTGGATGTTTGCGGCGTCCGCTGTCCCTGCGGACGCCGCGATTAGGTTAGCAGCTACGCGCCGCCGGTCAATTCGCTGATTTCGGCGGCGATGGCCCGCAGCGCGGCGATCGGGTCCGGCGCCTGGGTGATAGGCCGGCCGATCACCAGATAGTGGGCGCCGGCGGCGATGGCCTGGCCGGGGGTCATGACGCGTTTCTGGTCATCCGTGGATGCGCCGGCCGGCCGCACGCCGGGCGTCACCAGCCGGAACGCGGGCCCGAGGCTGGCGGCCAGGGCCGCGGCCTCCTGCGGCGAACACACCACGCCGTCCAGGCCGCTGTCGCGCGCGAGCGTCGCCAGGCGCAGGACGTTGTCCGCGGGCGAGCCGCTCAGACCGACCTCGGCGAGATCCTCCGCGCCCAGGCTGGTGAGGACGGTCACCGCGATCAGCAGCGGCCGGCGCCCGCCGGCGCCCGCGCCGGCATCGTCCAGCGCCGCGCGCGCGGCGGTCATCATCTTGCGCCCGCCCTGCGCGTGCACGTTGACCATCCACACGCCGAGCTCCGCCGCCGCCCGGCAGGCCTGCGCGACGGTGTTGGGGATGTCGTGGAACTTGAGGTCGAGGAACACGTCGAACCCGCGGCCGACGAGCGCGCGCACCAGTTCCGGCCCGCTGCGCGTGAACAGCTCCTTGCCGACCTTGAGCCGGCACAGCTCCGGCGCGAGCCGGTCGACGATGGCGAGCGCATCGGCCGCATTGGCGTAGTCCAGCGCGACGATGATGCGGGGATCGGGGGTGGTGCTGGTCGTCATGTCTTTTCGTCTCGTGCTGCGTGGTTCGGATGCGAAAGGGGGATGGCCACGAACGTGATGGGTGAGGGGGACAGACTTAAGTCTGTCCCCCGGCGTAATTCATCTCATTCACCCTCGACGCCGTGGATCGGCTTGACGGTGTTCCATTCCTTGCAGGTCGGGCACTGCCAGTGCAGGGATTTGCCGGCGAAGCCGCAGTGCACGCACTTGTAGACCGGCTTGCTGGCGAGCAGCTGGTCGACCAGGTCGCGCAGGATCAGCAGATCCTCCTTGCCCCTGCCCGAGGCCGTGGCGAGGCTCAGGCTGATCAGCCGGCCGAGGCCGCGCACCGACGGGCGCTTGCGCACCTGCGCGGTCACGAACTCGATGGCGGCGGCCTCGCCCTGCGTGCGGGCGATGAGGTCCGTCAGCATGATCACCGGCGATACGCCGTTGTAGCGCTCGATGACCGCCCGCAGATAGTCGGCGAATTCGGCGGCGCTGTTCAGCTGATCGTGGCACTGGCGCATCGGCTCCAGCACCTCGGGGAGATACTCGATGTCCTGGTCGGCGACTTCGCGGAACGCCTTCAGGGCCGCCTTGCAGTTGCCGGCGCGCGTGGCGATGCGCCCCTGCAGGATGCTGGCGCGCACGCAGCGCCGGTCGTAGCTGAGCGCACGCTTGGTCAGCGCACCCGCCTGGGCGTCGTCGTTCTGCTTGAGCGCGCGTTCCGCCAGCTCGCAGTGGAACTGGGCGATGACGGGCTTCATCGACTGGCCGCTCTCGCTGTCCAGGCGCCGGGCCACCTCGATGGCCTTGTCCCATTCCTTTTCCTGCTGATAGATGTCGAGCAGATGCCGTAGCGCCGGCACGCGATGCGCATTGCCCTCGAGGAGCTCCTCGAAGAGGCTTTCGGCGCGGTCCAGCCAGCCGGCGCGCATGTAGTCCTGGCCGAGTTCGAGCAGCGCGGCGCTGCGCTGCTCCTTGCTGAGCGTGGGCCGCGCGATCAGGTTCTGATGGACGCGGATGGCGCGATCGACCTCGCCGCGCCGGCGGAACAGGTTGCCCAGCGCCAGGTGCGTCTCCGCCGTGTCGCTGTCGACTTCGACCATGCGCAGGAAGACCTCGATGGCCTTGTCCGGCTGCTCGTTGAGAAGGAAGTTCAGACCCTGGAAATAGCGTTCGCTGAAATCGCGCGAGGCCGGCCGGCGCGCGCTGCGCTCGGACCGCCTCGCCATGATCCAGCCGGATGCGGCCGCCACGGGGAGAAGCAACCACAGAAGATCCAACATGATCAGCGCACGTCTTTGAGGGGAATGCTGCGCAGGTTGGTGACTTCCTGCTCCGCGAGCCTGACCTGGCGCCGCAGCTGCAGCGTCTCGCGCTTGAGGCGGATCACCAGGCCCAGCGAGAACAGCACGCCGACCAGCGCGCCGAACGCCAGCGTGAGCACCAGCGTCAGGGCCAGCGGCACCTCGCGCGTGCCGAGGAAATAGTTCAGTTCGACGGGCTTGGCATTGACCACGGCGAACGCGAGTCCGAGCAGGACGAGCACCGCCAACACCACATAGGCCAACAGACGGGACATGGTCTCCTCCACGATCTGCGCGTTGAATTCAGTCCGGAAACCGCATTTGCCGCGGAATCACATGGAACAACAGGGGCTAGGAATTTTTTTGGCCACGAAATCCACGGAACCCACGAAAGTGATGAATTGCGTCCGGGGGACAGACTTAAGTCTGTCCCCCTCACCCATCACTTTCGTGGGTTCCGTGGATTTCGTGGCCATCCAAGAATACTGTCCGGGA
>JAJJPM010000049.1:0-20514 GCA_032907525.1 Gammaproteobacteria bacterium | reverse complement strand
GGAACGAAAGCGCACCGGCTGCCGAGCCGTACATCGCCTGGGTTAAGGAAGGTCCGAAGTACGATCTGGGCGCGCTGCTGATCACCCAGCAGCCGGGCAGCATTCCTGTCGAGATCCTCAGCCAGGGCGACAACTGGTTCATCTTCCACCTGTTGTCGGCGGCGGATCTCACGTCCCTGAAACGAGCCAACGCCCATTTCAGTGACGACTTGTTGAGCTCGCTTCTCAACGAACCCATCCCGGGCCAGGGTGTGTTTTGGAGCTCAGTGGGAGGCAAGCCCTATCCAGTCAGCCTCCGCGCCCTGTCGTTCGAGAAGATGTTCTCGATGCGGGACCATGACTACAACCAGCCAGCCGGTCACACCTACGCCCAAACGCTGCGCAGCACCTTCTCCGGGATGAGGCAGATCGCAACGACGGTCCGCGTTCCCGAAGCCGAGGGCGCAGGCGCTCTGTTTCCTGCAGAGGCCGAAGTCGAAGACGCCGAGCCGGTAGACGTCATGGCAAACATCGAGCAGCGGGCTATCGACGCCCTGCGGGCCGATGCCAAGCTGATGGCAAAGATCGAATCCACCGATGGAGCCGCATGGGGCTCCATCAAGGCGTTCTTCCTCGATCAACTGCCCGAGCACTTGGATGACAGGGATACCTTAGCCTTCCGGCTGGTGAAGAAGGCGCTTGACCATTTCTATGGCCCACAAGACCAGGGGTGGGAGCAATACCGCCATCCGACCCGCAACACTGCCTACGTCAGAAAGAGGAGCTAGGCAGTGTCCACCGCACAAACGGCTCTGAACGGAATTTGCCCCTACTTCACAATGTTCCCGCTCGACTTTCCGCTCAACATCCTGAAGCGGAGAGCACAGGCAGGTGATGTAGTGCTTGATCCTTTCTGCGGCCGGGGCACCACCAATTTCGCTGCACGACTTGTCGGCCTCCGTTCCCTTGGGGTGGACTCCAGTCCGGTTGCTGCAGCCGTCACGGCCTCCAAGCTCGCGACGACCACCGTTGATGACATCCTTGCCGAGGCACGCACGATTCTGACCGAGCGTGAGGCGCGCCACATCCCGACCAGCGAGTTTTGGCAATGGGCGTTTCATCCGACCGTGCTGGACGCGCTATGTCAGTTCCGGGAGGCATTCCTGGAGGACTGCACTACGGATGCCCGCATCGCGCTCCGCGGCATCGTCCTGGGTGCGCTGCATGGCCCGAAGCAGAAGACCTTCCCGAGCTACTTCTCCAACCAATGCCCCCGCACCTACGCCCCCAAGCCTGCCTATGCGACACGCTTCTGGCAGGGGCGAGGGCTTGTGCCTGAGCCCATCGATGTCTTGGCCGTGATTGAACGGCGGGCGAAGCGCTACTATGGAACGTCTTCCGACATTACGGGAGCCGTGCGATTGGCGGACAGCCGGGAGGCCGATGCGCTCCAGCCAGATACACCGGAAACTCGGTTCGACTGGGTGATCACGTCGCCCCCGTACTACGGCATGCGGACCTACATCCCCGACCAGTGGCTCCGCAACTGGTTCGTGGGTGGCCCCGACGCTGTCGACTACACCAACCGCGATCAGGTCGTTCATTCGAGCCCTGAGGACTTTGCAGCCGATCTGCGTCAGGTATGGCGCAACGCGGAGAACGTGTGCGCGGAAGATGCCAAGATGGTCATCCGGTTCGGCGGCATCACAGACAGGCGCGCCGACCCGCTCGACCTCATCAAGAGCTCCCTCAGTAACAGCGGCTGGCGTATCACCACCATCAGGGAGGCTGGGTCTGCCACAGAGGGCAAGCGCCAGGCGGATGCCTTCCTGCGCACCAAGTCCAAGCCGATGGTCGAGTACGACGTTTGGGCGACCAGGCAATAGCCAGGGACGCCGGTTCAATTCCTGATTCGGGAATCGAACTAGCAGCCGATCTGAGGCATTTGGTTGATGCCGCCCCTGGCAGGAACTGATACGATTGCCGGCAGCCCTTCCGAACGAGTTGGCAGGAGTCCATGACGGCGCTGTTCGCCGCGGAAGCCAACGGCCATCCAACCATCGGACGTGGGTTCGGTTGCAGACTCGGGAATCGAACTGGGTAGCAAACCAGACCGGTTGAGAAGCCGAGATTGCCACCCAATCCGGGAGACAAACTGACTGACGGATAGCAGGAGGAAAAGCGATGACCGGCGCTATCCGCTTGAACCCGCAGGCGCTCGCGCTGGGCGGCAACGCTTCGATTGTGTAGTATGAACGCGGTTTGGCACAGGCTGCCGCCCCACCACCATATAAACGAAAGCGCCACCCTTGCGGTGGCGTTTTCGTTTATCCGGCGAGGGAATCAAAAAACCCGCGGAGCGGGTACGACAAGGCACCGGAAGGTGCCGCAGAACGCGTAGCGGCTCCGCAGGGGCGAGCCACGCATGGCGTGGCGATATTCCCGCCGTCTCCACCAACCTATACAAGGTCAACCGTTCTCGGTTGGCCTATTTCTTTGCGCACTCGCGCGTGTCTGTGGGGCTCCTGCGTCCTGCGGACTTTCCTTCCCCGGCCGTCTCGCCCACCTCGGGCCCCGTTTCGCTCTCTCCCCGCCGTTATTCTCTCCGGCCCCGCTTCCCCTGCCGAAAGGCCGAAGCCCACAAAGGCCATCGGCAGTCACGATAAATATCAACAAGTTACATGTTTGCCGTTCAAGCGGTTGGATGGCGGCATTGGCGGGCGGATGCAACGGGATCGTCAGGGAGAACATCTTCTCAACACAGTGGCTGGGCATAGCCCAGGGATTTGTCTTGCGCCACAGCACGTCTTATTTTACGTTTCATACTTATAGTAAAACATGTGTAAGCTTAATTTCAGGTTGGCACTGCGCGAATGAAGCGGGACCTCCAAGGGCATTACGTGACCATTTCGACGGTGGGCGAACAGGCTCGGGCCTTCGTGCCTGCGCCGTTGCCACCAAACCCGCCCATCGACTGGACGCCCGAGCTGCGCAGCAAGTTCGATCAGGCGCTATTGGCGCTGGGACGGCTCGACAGCGTGTCGATGCTGCTGCCCGACACCGCACTGTTCCTCTACGTATACGTGCGCAAGGAAGCGGTGCTGTCGTCCATGATCGAGGGTACCCAGTCTTCGCTCTCGGATCTGCTGCTGTTCGAACTGGACCAGGCGCCCGGCGTGCCGTTGGACGACGTGCGCGAGATCAGCAACTACGTGGCTGCCCTCGACCATGGCCTGCGTCTGCTGAAGGAAGGGCTGCCGCTGTCGCTGCGGCTGATCCGCGAGGTACACGGCGTGCTGTTGGCCAAGGGCCGCGGCAGCAACCTGACGCCGGGAGAGTTTCGGCGTAGCCAGAACTGGATCGGCGGCACCCGCCCCGGCAACGCGGCCTTCGTGCCGCCGCCTGCCGGGGAAGTGCCGGAATGCATGAGCCGGTTCGAAAGCTTCCTGAACGATCTGCCGGAGCCGACGCCTGTATTGCTCAAGGCGGCGCTGGCACATGTACAGTTCGAAACCATCCACCCCTTCCTGGACGGCAATGGCCGCGTGGGGCGTCTGCTGATCACCCTGCTGCTGTGTGAGCAGCAGGTGCTGCGTGAGCCGATGCTCTACCTCAGCCTCTACTTCAAGACCCACCGCCGCTATTACTACGAACTGCTCAACAACGTCCGCGAGGCGGGCGACTGGGAAGCCTGGCTCGATTTCTTTGCCGAAGCTGTGATCGTTACCGCTACTCAGGCAGTGGAGACGGCGCAGCAGCTCCTCGCGCTCTCCAACCGGGACCGGGACAGGATCGGCACTCTGGGTCGGGCGGCGCCTTCCGCAATGCGGATCCACCGGGTGCTGATGGAACACCCGATCGCCACCTCGAACTGGCTGGTCGAGAAAACCGGCCTGACGCCGGCGACCGTCAACAAGTCACTGGCCAACCTCGAGCAGCTCGGGGTCGTGCGCGAACTCACGGCGCAGAAGCGCAACCGGCTGTTCAGCTATCAAGACTATGTGGACATCATGAATCGGGGGACGGAGCTGCCGGAGCGATGATGGCCAACGCAAGGCAGGACGTATTCCACTGTCCCGAATACCAATGCAGAGTTTAGTAGGTCCGCAGCGGCACGCGGCCGAATAATTGCCAGCCGGCTTGCTTCGCGGAGGCAGGATGATGCCCAAGGTCTCGAGACGTGCATCGATGGGGTGCGTCGTCGGCACTCTCAGGCCCACGGCAGCAGCACCAGCTTGCCGGCGACCTGGTGACTATCGATGCGTGCGTGGGCGTCACGCACGTCGTCCAAAGGCAATGCCTCGTCCAGCACCGGTCTCACCTTGCGCGCCTTGACGAGCTGCAGTCCCTGCTCGAGCTCACTCAACGTCCCCATGAACGAGCCGAGCAGCTGGTACTGACCGCGGAAGAACTCGTAAATATTGGGCAGCGCGATCTCCAGGCCGGCCATCAAGCCGTAGTTGACGATCTTGCCGCCCCAGCGTGTGGCGCGCAGGTTATCGTGCATGGCGCTGCCGCCCAGGTTGTCGATCACTACGTCGACGCCTTCGCCACCAGTCCATTCGCGCGTGGCATCGGCGAAGTTCTGCCGGCGGTAGTCGATGACCTCATCGGCGCCCAGCCGTTGCGCCAGCTCGGCCTTGTGCGGTGTACTCACCGTCGTGATGACCGAGGCGCCCAGTGCCTTGGCCACTTGGATGGCCATGCTGCCGCTGCCCGAAGCGCCCGCGTGCACCAGCACACGACTGCCCGGGCCGACCTGACCCAGCGTGCCGACGGCGTGCATGGCGGTCGCCAGCACCAGCGGCACCGACGCCAGTTCCTCCGCCGGCAGGCCGGTATCGTCTTTCAGCAGCCAGCGTTGATGGATCAGCATGTATTGTCCGTAGCCTCCGTGATTGAACGTGCCGCCCGGGCAGTAACTGGCCGCGTAGTTCTCCTTCTCCGTCTGCCAGTCCGCCTCATCGACCGGAAAGCCCGGAGCGACGATGACGGCGTCGCCGGGCCGGAACCGCTCGACGCCGTCACCCACGGTTTCGACGTGGCCGACAATGTCCGATCCCGGGACGTGCGGCAGAGGAATCTTGCGGCTGACCAGACCCCGGCGGACGAGGGTGTCGTAGTAATTGAGACCCGCGGCCTCGACCCTCACCAGGACATGGCCGGGACGCAACGGGGGCGTGGGCAGTTCGCCCACTGCGAAAACTTCGGGCCCGCCGAAGCGGGTCATGTACGCGGCTTTCATCGATCGTCTCCGTCGTTTAGATTAACTAAGTGATCGCCTCTGCGGGTCAGTGATCGAGGTGGATTGTCACGCCGTTTCGCGCACTCCGAAACTGATACTTTCTCAATCAGTCGATGAGGAAAACTAAATGAAAGACACGAAGGTGCGAATCCCCCCGCTCAACGCCTTGCGCGCCTTCGAGGCAGCGGCCCGCCACTTGAGTCTGGCGGCGGCCGCGAACGAGCTCTGCGTGACGCCGGCGGCGATCAGCCACCAGATCAAGGGGCTCGAGGATTACCTGCGGGTGTCCCTGTTCAAGCGCGTCAAACGACGCGTGGTACTTACCGATCAGGGGCAGTTGATATTGCCGGAGCTGAAACAGGCGTTTGCCTTGATCGAGCGTGCGATGGGCAATCTGGCGAAGGCCGAATCGCCGGACGTACTCACCGTGAGCGCGACCCCGGCGTTCGCCGCCAAGTGGCTGCTGCCGCGCATCCACCTGTTTCGCGAGCGCCATCCGGAAATCGACGTGCGCCTGGATGCCACCCCGGACGTGGAGGATCTTGAACGCGCCCAGGTCGACGTGGCGATCCGGTTCGGTTCGGGCGACTATCCGGGCCTGGAGAGCCGGCCGCTCCGGCCCGGTGTGCCGGAGAGGATATTTCCCGTGTGCAGTCCTGCGCTGTTGACGGGCGAGCATCCGCTGAAGCAGCCGAGCGATCTGCAATACCACACGCTATTGCACGACGAGACAATCAAAGGAACAGGCCCGCTGCCCGGCTGGAAGACCTGGCTGGCCGCAGCCGGCGTCGACTCGGTTTCCGCCCATCGCGGCCTGCACTTCAACAACTCGGTGCTGGCGATCGATGCCGCCATCAACGGTCAGGGCGTGGCGCTGAGCTGCGGCTTCGTGGTCGCCGACGATCTGGCGGCAGGGCGCCTGGTGCGCCCGTTCGACATCCCCGGTGACCTGGAACACGATTACGCACCCTGCGACCTGGAACACAACTACTACGTCGTCCATCCCCGCGGCCGGGCAGGCGACAAGGTCGAGAAATTCTACGGATGGCTCGTGACGATGCGCGACGAGATGGATAAAAGGGGCTGACTCGACCGGCCGGGCCGCGCGCGTATCGACCGCCTCGCGGTCACGTGGCCATGCACCGGAGATTCCCTCTCACCGAATCCAGCATGACCTCGCGTTCCGCAGGCGTGCACGCGGACAGCCGGCGGTTGATGCCGGAGAGGATCGCCAGGACCGAGGCGGTGACGATGTTCGAGTCCACGCCCACGCCGTAACCGCTCTGCGAATTCCCGCCCAGTGCCACTTCCACGAATGCCGCGGCTTTGGAGTCCGCTCCCTGGCCGAGGCCGCGCTCCTCGTACGACTGCACGCGCACCGGCATCCCGAGGGCATGAACGACGGCATCGATGGGACCGTTGCCCGTGCCGACGAGGGTGACCGGCCGGCCCTCGATCTCGATCGTGAGGCGTATGCCCTGAGCGGGGCCGCGTTCGAACAGGTGATGTTCGCGGTAGCGCAGCGGCGCGTTCGCATGCAGATATTCCCGGGCGAACATCTCCCAGAGCCGCGCGGCCGAGACCTCGCTGCCGGTTGCGTCCGTATGGCGCTGCACGATGCCGCTGAATTCGATCTGCAGGCGCCGGGGCATGGCGAGGCCGTATCCGCTTTCGAGCAGATAGGCGATGCCGCCCTTGCCGGACTGGCTGTTGACGCGAATGATCGAATCGTAGGTGCGTCCGAGATCGGCCGGATCGACGGGGAGATAAGGCACTTCCCAGTAGTCATCGGGTCGGCGTGCGGCCAGGCCCTTCCTGATCGCGTCCTGGTGGGAGCCGGAAAAGGCCGTGAACACCAGATCGCCCGCGTACGGGTGGCGCGGGTGGATGGGCAGCTGGTTGCAGGATTCGGTCGTCCGGGCCACGGCGTCGATGTCGGAAAAGTCCAGACCGGGATCGATGCCCTGGGTGTAGAGGTTGAGCGCCAGGGTCACGAGGTCCACGTTGCCGGTCCGCTCGCCGTTGCCGAACAGGCACCCTTCCACCCGCTCGGCGCCCGCGAGCATGGCCAGTTCGGCCGCCGCGACGGCGCAGCCCCGGTCATTGTGCGGGTGCACGCTGAGGATGATGCAGTCGCGCCGGGCGAGGTGGCGGTGCATCCACTCGATCTGATCCGCGTAGACATTGGGCGTGGCCACCTCCACCGTGGCGGGCAGATTGAGGATGAGCCTGCGCTCGGGCGTGGCGCCCCACGCCTCCGCCACGGCGTCGCCGACTTCCCTGGCGAAATCGAGCTCGGTGGCGGTGAAGGCCTCCGGACTGTACTCGAGCACCCAGTCCGTTTCGGGGTGCGCGGCGCAGAGCTCGCGCACCAGCCGCACGCTGGACGCGGCCATGCGCACGACCTCCTCGCGACTCATGCGGAAGACGACGTCGCGGAACACGGGAGCGGTGGCGTTGTAGACGTGCACGATGGCCCGCCGCGCGCCGCGCAACGATGCGATGGTGCGCTCGATGAGATGCGGTCGGGCCTGCGTGAGCACCTCGATGGTGACGTCTTCCGGTATGTGGCCGCCTTCGATCAGACTGCGCACGAAATCGAAATCGGTTTGTGAGGCCGATGGAAACGCGACTTCGATCTCCTTGAAGCCGACCGCGCAGAGCATCTCGAACATCCGCAGCTTGCGCTCGGCGTCCATCGGTTCGAACAGCGCCTGGTTGCCGTCGCGCAGGTCGGTGCTCATCCAGATGGGCGCCCGCTCGATCACCCGGTCGGGCCAGGTGCGATCCGCGAGCCCGACAGGGGGAAAGGGGCGGTATTTGGTGTTCGGCCGGCTGAGCATCGCGGGCATCTCCTTGGCTTTGGTGGGCGGGTCCGGTGGTTTACCGGGCCCCGGCCGATCCTCGCCCGCCCTCGTGAGGCTGGCCGGCGGCGGCGGTGGCTGGGTAAGCTGCGGCGCCGAGGACTGCGGCCGGCGACCCGGTGAAGTAAGACTATGCCGCCATGGAGGGCAGGCGCTTGCGAATCGGCGCGTTCAGGCGATTGTTTTCGACAGGATCTTGCGCCATTGGATGATTTATGGGCATTCTATGCCAACCCATCACCGGCACGGGAGAACCGATGGCTCTGGACCGCTACGACCGCCGCATCCTGGAGCTGCTGCAGACGCACGGGCGGCTGAGCAATCAGGAACTGGCCGACCGGATCGGCCTGTCCGCCTCCCCCTGTCTGCGCCGGGTGCGCGCCCTGGAGGAGAGCGGGCTGATCACCGGCTACCGGGCCATGGTGGACGCCCGGCAACTCGGCCTGACCCTGACCGTGCTCGTGCACATCTCCATGGACCGCCACACGCCGGAGCGCTTCGCCAATTTCGAGGCGAAGATCGGCGCGCTGCCCGAGGTGCTCGAGTGCCTGCTGATCACGGGCCAGGAGGCGGATTACCAGCTCAAGGTCGTCGTCCGCGACATGGATGCCTACCAGGAACTGCTCCTGAACAGGATCACCCGCATCGAGGGCGTGACGGGCGTGCACTCGAGCTTCGTGCTGCGCCGGGTGGTGGACAAGACCGCGCTGCCGGTCGGCCCTGCATAAGCGCTTCCGGGCGCTCAATTACCGATGGCAGCCGAGTGGGCCGGCATCGCATTACGGGACACGCCGTGAATACGTCCCTGTACGCCCCACGACCGCATCCCTGGCGGCCGACGGCCCCATGACGCGATGCCGGCCGACTCATGGACGCCTCGGTGAGATTTTTTCCGCGTGCGCCGGTCGCGGCCGTCAACCGTCCGTCGCCCACTTCACTCGACGGCGGGATATTCTAGAATCCCAGAGTCGCCGCAGGCGCGCCGCGCCCTGAGCCGGCACGGATGCATCCCCGGTTCCCCCCGAACCTCCCGATCGACGGAGTCCGCCCATGATCCAGCTCAACGTGAACGGCGAGTCGCATCAGGTCGATGTCGCACCCGACACCCCCCTCCTCTGGGTCCTGCGCGACACCCTGCGGCTGACGGGCACCAAATACGGCTGCGGCGAGGCGCTGTGCGGTGCCTGCACCGTGCACATGGACGACACGCCGATCCGCGCCTGCGCCATGCCGGTGTCCGCGGCGGCGGGACGCAGGATCACCACCATCGAAGCGATCGGCGCCGACCGTGTCGGCAAGGCGGTGCAGGACGCCTGGCGCGCGCTGGACGTCGTGCAGTGCGGCTACTGCCAGTCCGGCCAGATCATGAGCGCGGTCGCCCTGCTCAGCCGGAACGCCCGGCCGAGCGATGCCGACATCGACACCGCGATGTCCGGCAACCTCTGCCGCTGCGCCACCTACCTGCGCATCCGCGCCGCCATCCACGAGGCCGCCAGGACGCTGGCCTAGCAGAGCGGTCACTAGGAGAGCGATCATGAGCGAGAACGTCATCGAGAACCTCAGCCGCCGGCGCTTCCTGCAGGGCGCCGCGGGCCTGACCCTGGGCTTCTGCCTGCCGGCCTTCGCGACCCGGGCCGCCGCGACCGGCGAAGCGGCCGACGCCGCGGCGGCGGCCGACTTCGCGCCCAACGCCTTCCTGCGCATAGGCGAAGACAACACCGTGACCGTCATCTCCAAGCATCTCGAAATGGGCCAGGGCAGCTACACCGGACTGGCGACCATCCTCGCCGACGAACTCGATGCCGACTGGGACACCGTGCGCATCGAAGGCGCGCCGGCCGACGCCCGGCGCTACAACAACCTGCTCTGGGGCGATCGCCAGGGCACCGGCGGCAGCACGGCCATGGCCAACTCCTGGGAGCAGATGCGCACGGCGGGCGCGACCGCGCGGGCCATGCTGGTCGCGGCGGCGGCGCGGCGCTGGCAGGTGGATGCCGCCGGGATCACCGTGCGCGACGGCATCGTGAGCCATGCGGCGAGCGGCCGCCGCGCGACGTTCGGCGAACTCGCCGTCGCCGCCGCGCAGGAGGACGTGCCGACCGAAGTGACGCTCAAGCGGCCGGAGGCGTTCCGCCTGATCGGCAGACACGTCCACCGCAAGGACAGCGCGGCCAAGACCGACGGTTCGGCACGCTTCACCCAGGACGTCTTTCTGCCCGGCATGCTGGTCGCCGTGGTCGCGCATCCGCCGCGCTTCGGCGCCACGGTCGAGTCCTTCGACGCCCGGCGCGCCAGGGCGGTCGAGGGCGTGGTCGACGTCGTGCGGATCCCGCAGGGCGTGGCGGTGCTCGCGCGCGATACCTGGAGCGCGAAGAAGGGGCGCGACGCGCTGTCCGTGACCTGGGACGACAGCAAAGCCTTCGGACTCGGGAGCGAAGACATCCTCGCCCGCTACCGCGAACTGGCGAAGACGCCGGGTGCGGTGGCGAAGCAGGCCGGCGACGTCGACAAGGCCTTCGCCGCAGCGGCGAAGACGGTCAGCGCCACCTTCGACTTCCCCTACCTCGCGCATGCCGCGATGGAGCCGATGAACTGCGTCGTCCGCCTCGACGCCGACGGCTGCGAGATATGGAACGGCGAGCAGATGCACACCGGCGATCAGCACAGCCTCGCCGCGCTGCTGGGACTCGCGCCGGAGCAGGTCCGGATCAACATGCTCTATGCCGGCGGCAGCTTCGGGCGGCGCGCCGGCAAGGATTCGGATTACGTGCTGGAGGCGGCGCACATCGCCAAGGCCATCGGCGGCAAGGCACCGGTCAAGCTGGTGTGGCTGCGCGAGGACGACATGCGCGCCGGCTACTACCGGCCGCTGTTCCATCATGCGCTGGCGGCGGCGCTCGATGCCGACGGCAGGCTGATCGGCTGGCGCCACCGACTGGTCGGCCAGTCCATCCTCGGCACGGACGGCGTCGATCCCCTCTCGGTCGAGGGCGCCGCCAACCTGCCCTACGCCATCCCCAATATGACGGTGGACCTGCACACGCCGACGGACATCGGCGTGCCGGTGCTGTGGTGGCGGTCGGTCGGATCCTCGCACACCGCCCATGCGACCGAGGCCTTCATCGACGAGGTGGCCGCCGCGGCGGGCCGGGATGCCGTCGCCCTGCGCCTGGAACTGCTCGCCGACAGGCCCCGCCATACCGCGGTGCTCAAACTGGCGGCGGAGAAGGCCGGCTGGGGCACGCCGCTCGAGGCGCGGGCCGGCGAGCGCCGCGGCCGCGGCGTCGCCGTGCACGAATCCTTCAACACCTGCGTCGCGCAGGTGGCCGAGGTGAGCGTGCGCAAGGACGGCTCGGTGAAGGTGGACCGCGTCGTCTGCGCGGTGGATTGCGGTACGGCGATCAACCCCGACAACGTCCGTGCGCAGGTCGAAGGCTCGGTCGGCTTCGCGCTGGGCGCCGCGCTGCACCATGAGATCACGCTCGACGCGGGCCGCGTCGTGCAGGGCAACTACGACAGTTTCCCCCTCCTGCGCATCGACGAGATGCCGGTGGTCGAGGTCCACATCCTGCCCTCGACCGCGGCGCCGACCGGCATCGGCGAACCGGGCGTGCCGCCGGTCGCGCCGGCCGTCGCCAACGCCATCGCCGCGGCCACCGGCAGGCGCCTGCGCCGCCTGCCCTTCGATCGGGCGGAGCTGGCCGCCTGACATGGACGGCCAGGACGCGCAGGTGCTCGCGGCCGCCCGGCGCTGGGCCGTCGAGGGACACCGCTTCGCGCTGGTGACCGTCGCGCGCACCTGGGGCTCGGCCCCCCGCCCGCCGGGCGCCTGGATGGCGTTGCGCGACGACGGCCTGGTGCAGGGCTCGGTGTCGGGCGGCTGCATCGAGGCCGACCTCATCGAACGCACGCTGCGCGGCGATTTCGCTGCGGGGCCGCCCTTCGCAGTGAAGTACGGCGTCACACCGGAGGAGGCGCGTCGCTACGGCCTGCCCTGCGGCGGCACACTGGAACTCGTGGTCGAACCGTCGCCCGACGCCGCCTCCCTGGCATCGCTGGACGCGCGCATCGCAGCCGGTGAACGGGTGCGGCGCAGCGTGACCGTCGGCCGGACCGGCGTCGTGCTCGCACCCGCCTCCGTCGGCGAGGCGCCCGTCTGGGACGGCGCCACGCTCGCCACCGTGCACGGCCCGGCCCGGCGGCTGCTCATCGTCGGTGCCGGACAGATCTCCGTCTATCTGGCGCAGATGGCGCAGGCGCTCGACTACCGGGTCTTCGTCTGCGACCCGCGCAGCGAATACACCGACGCGTGGGACGTGCCGGGCACGACGCTCCTGCCGGGCATGCCGGACGACGCCGCCCTCGCGCTGGGCCTGGATGCAGGCACCGCCGTCGTCGCGCTCACCCACGATCCCAGGCTCGACGATCTGGTGCTGATCGAGGCGCTGAAGTCGCCGGCCTTCTATGTCGGCGCCCTCGGTTCGCGGCGCAACAACCGGCAGCGCCGCGAGCGGCTGGTCCGCAATGGCGATCTCTCGCCGGCCGAGGCGGCGCGCCTGCACGGGCCGGTCGGCCTGCCCATCGGCAGCCATACGCCGCCGGAGATCGCCGTCTCCATCCTGGCGGAAATGACGGCGGTGAAGAACGGCGTGGCGGACGGGCGCGCGCCCCTGCGCCCCGAAGCCGCCGACACCGCCAGCGTCGCTACCGCCGGCTGAGGGAAGGCGATGCCCGGCCCGATCGTCGGTATCCTGCTCGCCGCGGGCCGCGGCAGCCGCTTCGGCAGCGACAAGCTGCTGCACCCGCTGCCCGACGGACAACCGCTGGCGGTTGCCGCCGCCGCCCGGCTCCTGCCGGCCTGCGACCGCGTCGTCGCCGTCCTGCGCCCCGGCAGCGAACGGCTGGCCGGACGGCTGGCCGCCGCCGGCTGCGAAACGGTGTTCTGTCCCGAGGCCGACGCCGGCATGGGCCACAGCCTGGCGGCGGGCGTGCGCGCCGCGCCCGAGGCGGCCGGCTGGGTGGTGGCGCTGGCCGACATGCCCTTCATCGCCTCCTCCAGCCATGATGCGGTCGTCGCCGCGCTGCGCGCCGGCGCCGGCCTCGCGGCGTGCGCGTTCCAGGGGCGTCGCGGCCATCCGGTGGGATTCGGCAGACACTGGCGGGAAAGACTGGCGGCACTCACCGGGGACCGGGGCGGCAAACCGATACTGGACGCGCACCCGCAGGAGCTGGTCCTCTGCCCGGTCGACGATCCGGGCGTGCTGCGGGACGTCGACCGGCCGCAGGATCTGCGGCCCGGCGGATGCCCGCCGTAAGCCATCCGAAGCACGGCGATCAGGCGCCTGCCAGGCCCACCGGAGGGCAGGCCTTGAAATCCGGACACCGAACCCCATTCATCATCCGCCATCCCCGGCGCGGTCGCCGAGGCCGCGGCGCCGTCGTCGGAATCGTTTTGCCAATCGTCTTGTTTCCCCTCGGAGGATTGCTGAATCGATGAAGATCGCCCAGATTGCCCCGCTCCACGAGAGCGTCCCCCCGACCACCTATGGCGGCACCGAGCGCGTGGTGCACTATCTGACCGAAGCGCTGGTGAGCCAGGGCCACGACGTCACCTTGTATGCCAGCGCGGACTCCCAGACCCGCGCCCGGTTGCGCCCGATGATCCCGGAGGCGCTGCGGCTGTCCCGCGAGCGCCGCGATCCGCTGACCTGGCATGTCCTGCAGCTCGCGCAGGTGGCCCGCGAGGCCGGCGACTACGACGTCATCCATTTCCACACCGACTTCCTGCACTTCCCGCTGTCGCGCCAGCTGGATACGCCGCAGCTGACCACCCTGCACGGCCGTCTCGATCTGACCGACCTGAAGCCGCTGTACGAGGAGTTCCAGGACATGCCCGTCGTGTCGATCTCCGACCATCAGCGGAGCCCGCTGCCGATGGCGCGCTGGATCGGGACCGTCTACAACGGCATACCGGCCGACGCCTACCGTTTTCAGCCCAGGGCCGGCGACTACCTGGCCTTTCTCGGACGCATGTCGCCCGAGAAGGGTGCGGAGACCGCCATCGAGATCGCCCTGCGCGCCGGCGTGCCGCTGAAGATGGCGGCCAAGGTCGATGCCGTGGACCGCGAGTATTTCGAGGCGCGCATCCGTCCACGCCTCGGCCATCCGCTGATCGAGTTCGTCGGCGAGGTGGACGAGGCGGGCAAGAACGAACTGCTGGGCGGCGCCCTGGCGCTGATCTTCCCCATCGCCTGGCCGGAACCCTTCGGCCTGGTGATGATCGAGGCCATGGCCTGCGGCACACCGGTGATCGCCTACCGGCGCGGCTCCGTGCCCGAGGTCATGCGCGAGGGCGTGAGCGGCCGCATCGTCGACTCCGTGGATGGGGCGGTCGCGGCGATCGGACGCATCGGTGAGATCGACCGTGCCGGCTGCCGCGCCTATTTCGAGCGGCGCTTCACCGCCGAGCGCATGGCCGACAACTATGTCCGGCTCTATCGCCGGCTTGTCGCCCGGGCCGCGGAGCGCGAGGCGTTGCCGGCCCCCCTGGCGGGCAGTTTCCTGCAGACGGGCCGGTATCCGGCCGCCGGCCTCGCGCAGTGTCTCGGTGTCGAGCCGGACCGCGAAGGCCACGCCTGAAGCGGACGGCCGACCGATGGACGACGCGATCCGGATCGACAACCGCTGGTACATCCCGGCGATTTCGTCGCGCGCCGACGACCGCACCCGGGTGCTCAAGTCCGGCGACGGCTTCGTGGTGTTCAGCCGTCACGGCGAACTGGGCAGGGTGGGTTTCGGCGAACAGGGCTTCTACTACCTGGGCACGCGGCACCTCTCCTACTGGCACCTGCGCCTAGCCGGCCGCGAGCCGCTGCTGCTGAACTCCACCGTGCGCCTCGACAACAGCCGGCTGGTGATCGACCAGACCACGCCGGATCTGTTCGTCGACGGTGCGCTGTGGCTGCCGAAAGGCTGCATCCATCTGCATCGCGAGCTGGCCGTGCACGACCGCGCCCTCACCGAACACCTGACGCTGACCAATTATCACGAACACACCCAGCGCTTCGACCTCGAATATGCCTTCGCGGCGGATTTTCGCGACATCTTCGAGGTGCGCGGCGTCAACCGCCCGCGCCGCGGCACGGAACACGCGCCCGAGGTGACGCCGGAGGCCGTGGTGCTCGGCTACGAGGGCCTCGACGGCGTGAGGCGGCGCACGCGCATCGGTTTCACCCCGGCGCCTGACCGGCTCGGCGCGGAAAAAGCCGGCTTCGGCATCGAACTGGCCCCGGCGGCGAGCTGCTGCATCGAGACCACGGTCTCCTGCGACAGCGGCAGCACCTATTTCTGTGTCCCGACTCACAGTGAGTCCGTGCACGCCATCGAACGGGAGGTGGCGGCCGACCTCGAGTCGCGCATCGAGCTCACGACCGACAACGAACAGTTCAACGACTGGATCAACCGCTCGGTCGCCGATCTGCAGATGCTGATCACAGAGACCCGCTACGGGCCCTATCCCTATGCCGGCGTACCGTGGTTCTCCACACCCTTCGGACGCGACGGCCTGATCACGGCGCTGCAGACGCTGTGGTCGCAACCCGTGACGGCGCGCGGCGTGCTCGCCTTCCTGGCCGCGACCCAGGCCGAAGACATCGATCCTGCCCGCGAGGCCGAGCCGGGCAAAGTCATTCACGAACTGCGCGAGGGCGAGATGGCGGCGCTCGGCGAGGTGCCGTTCCGGCGCTACTACGGCTCGGTGGATGCCACGCCGCTGTTCGTCGTGCTCGCCGGCCGTTATTACCGGCGCAGCGGCGACCGCGAATTCATCACCGGGATCTGGCCCGGCATCGAGAAGGCCATGGCGTGGATAACGGGTCAGCTGGAGGAACACGGCTTCCTGGTCTATGCCCGCCACGGCGACAGAGGTCTGGTCCAGCAGGGCTGGAAGGATTCCGACGATGCCGTCTTCCATGCCGACGGCCGGCCCGCCGCGCCGCCCATCGCGCTGTGCGAGGTCCAGGGCTACGCCTACGAGGCCTGCCTGCAGGGCGCGGAGCTCGCGCAGCGGCTCGGCAACCGCGTGCAGGCGACGCAATGGCGCGAACAGGCCGCCCGCCTGCGCGAACGCTTCGAAGAGCGTTTCTGGCTGGAGGAACTGGACACCTACGCCCTGGCGCTGGACGGCGGCGGCAGGCCCTGCGCTGTGCGCAGCTCGAATCCGGGACACCTGCTCTACTGCGGGATCGTCGACCAGGCGCGCGCGGCGCGCGTGGTCCGCGCGCTGGTCGGACCCGCCGCGTTCAACGGCTGGGGCGTGCGCACGCTGTTCGAAGGCGAACGCCGCTACAACCCCATGTCCTACCACAACGGTTCCGTCTGGCCGCACGATACGGCGCTGGCCGCCGCCGGGATGGCGCGCTATGGCTTCAAGGACGAGGCGCTGACGCTGCTCGAAGGCCTGTTCAACGCGGCGATCCACTTCGATCTCCATCGCCTGCCGGAACTGTTCTGCGGCTTCGGGCGGCTGCCCGGCCAGGCCCCCACCCACTACCCGGTGGCGTGCGCGCCGCAGGCCTGGGCGAGCGGCGCCATCTTCATGCTGGTGGAGGCGATACTCGGGCTGCAGTTCGATGCCGACAACGCCCGCATCCACATGCAGCACCCGCGCCTGCCCGACTACATCAACTGGCTGCGCATCCGCGGTCTGGCCCACGCGGGCGGCGAACTCGATCTCATGGTGCGCCGCCACGGCAGCGACATCGCCGTGAACATCGAACGCCGCGAAGGCGCGGTCGAACTCGGCGTGACCATCTGAACGCCCCGCGCATCGCGCGGGCCAGAGAGGATGGCGGCCGCGGATCCCCGGCCGCCGTTCAGCCGATCCGGACCGGGAGCGCCGCCCACACCGCGAATTCCTCCGCGGGCATGGGCTTGCCGAAGAAGTAGCCCTGCGCCTGGTCGCAGGCGAGTTCCGCGAGGCGGTCGCGCACCGCGGCGGTCTCGATGCCTTCCGCCACGACGCCGATGCCCAGGTCGTGCGCCAGCGTGATGGTCGACCGCACGATCGAGGCGGAATCCTTGTCCTCGAGCAGATCCTTGACGAAGGAGCGGTCGATCTTCAGCGCATCCACCGGGAGGCGCTGCAGGTAGCTGAGCGACGAATAGCCGGTGCCGAAGTCGTCGATGAACAGGGCGATGCCGAGTTCGTGCAGGCGGCGAAGGATGTCCAGCGCGTGCTCGGGATCGTCCATGATGGCGCTCTCGGTGATCTCGAACTCCAGCCAGTCGGCGCTCGCCTCCCAGTCGATGAACATGCGTTCCAGCCGACCCAGGAATTCGCGGTCGCGCAGGCTGTGTGCGGAGAGGTTGACGGCGATCGGCAGTTCCATGCCCGCCCGCCGCCAGGCGGCGGCCTGGCGCAGCGCGGCCATGATGACCCACTCGGTCAGCGGCCTGATCAGGCCGGTATGCTCGGCCAGGGGGATGAAGCTGTCGGGCGGCATCATGCCGCGCTCCGGATGCTTCCAGCGCACCAGCGCCTCGACGCCGCAGGCGCGTCCGCTGCGCAGGTCGACCTTCGGCTGGTAGTGCAGGGTGAGCTGGTCCAGTTCGATGGCCTGGCGCAGCTCCGTGACCAGCGCCAGGCGCTGCGGGCTGGCCTCGTCCCGGTCCGCCGCATAGAAGGCGTAGCGGTTCCCGGCCTTCTTGGCCTGGTGCATTGCCACGTCCGCATGCCGGATGAGACGCGTGGCGTCCGCGCCGTGCCCCGGGCACAGCGAGATGCCTATCGTGGCGCCGACGTCCAGCGACAGCTCCTTCAGCTGGAACGGCTTCGCCAGCGCGGTCAGGATGCGCTCCGCCGCGCCGGCGGCGGAGGCCGCGTCGCCCTCGCGCAGCAGTACCGCGAACTCGTCGCCGCGCATGCGCGCGATGATTTCCTCGTGCGGCGGCCCGGCGGCGATGTCGCCCAGCGCTTCGCGCAGGCGGGCCGCCGCGTCCTTCAGCACCTGATCGCCCTGCTGGAACCCGAGCGCATCGTTGATCTCCTGCAGGCGGTCGAGATCCACCAGCAGCAACGCCGACGACCGGCCCTCACCGCCGTCGTGTGCCAGCCAGTGCTCCAGCATCTCTTCGAACTGGATATGGTTGGGGAGCCCGGTGAGGCGATCGTAATAGGCCATGCGGCGGATGGTCTCGTGCGCCCGGTCGTGCTCGGCGCGCAGGCGCAGCGAGCGGATGCCGAAGGCGAGGTCCGACGCCGTCTCGCGCAGCAGCTCCATCTCGTCGGTGTCGAAGGCGTCGGCGTCCCGGGAACAGATGGACAAGGCGCCGATCACGCCGTTCTGGCCGTGCAGGGGAAGCGCGACAACGGCCATCTCCGCAGCGGCCGCGCCGTTCGATGCGCAGCGGACACCGCGGACGATGCGCTCGGCGCCGTCGCGCGTCGCCGCAAACGCGGGGCCGATGCCTGCGTCCGCCACCTCGCCCCCGGCAGCGCCGGCGCACAGCCGGCTCGACGGCGTCACGCCGCCCTCGAAGCCCGCCTCGGCCACGCACCGCATGCCCCCATGCCCCTCGTCGCGGTAGCCGACCCAGGCGCCGTGGTAGCCGCCGACCGACACGATCAGCCGGCACATGTCCTGCAGCAGCGCCGGCTCCTCGGTGGCCCGCACCAGCGCCCGGTTGCCGGCGCTCAAGGTCCTCAGGGCATGATGGTTGCGCCGCAGCGCGGCGGCCATGTCGTCGAAATCCTTCGCGAGTTCACCGAGTTCGCCGCCGCTGTGCGGCAGGCCGGTGCGCACACCCCAGTCGCCCTTGGCCAGACGCCGGGTGGCCGCCGCGAGCGCGCGCACGCGCCGCAGCACGAAGGCGTCGCTGCCCAGCCAGGCCGCGGCGAGGGCGGCGACGGCCGACAGCAGCAGCAGCGTCATGTTGCGGGCGAAGATCTCGTCCGCCTCGGCGAAGGCCATGGATTTCGCGATGCCCACCGTCACGTGGACATTCCCGGACGGACCGCCGTACAGCGGCGCGGATACGAACAGCCGGCTGACGCCGTCGAAGCCGGCGAACTCCGCACCGCTCTCGCCGCGGTGCGCGAGCACGGCCTTGACCAGGGGCGTGTCGGCCATGCGCCTGCCGACCCAGGTCTCCGGCTCCGGATAATGCGCCAGCACGGTCCCGCCGCTGTCGATCACGATCAGATTCGAGCCGGGCGGCAGTTCGATTTCCTTCACCAGATTGTTCAGCCAGGCGAGATCGAGCGCGGCGAAGACGACGGCGTCGACACGGCCGTCCTCGGCGAGCACGGGGTAGGAGAAGTTGATGGCGGTGATGCCGGTGACGCGGCCGGTCTGATACTCGCCGATGCCGTAGTCACGGGACTGCATCGTCCGCTTGAAGTAGCTCCGGTCGGCGATCGTGACGGGTTCCCGCAGGGGCAGCGCGCTGCACCGGATCTGCCCGTCGGGCGTGGCCACGCCGAAGTTGGTGTAGTAGGGAAACGGCTGACGCAGCTCGGCCAGCACCTGATCGCAGGCCTGCGGGACGATGCCCCTCACGACCGGCAGCCGGGACAGGGTCATCAGCAGCTGGCGGGTCGAGGCGATCAGCTGCCCGTGCTTCCACGCCGCCAGGCGGACGAGGTTCATCGCTTCCATTTCCGTATGCCGCAGGGCCTCCTGGCGCTGCACCATGGCGGTGTATCCGATGACCCCGAATGCCGGGATGACGGCAGCCAGCACGAGCAGCATGACGCGCGCGCGCAGACCGCAGGTGAACGGTTTCAAGGGAAACTCCCCCGACGAATTCTTTGGCGGAACATAAGCATATTGCATGCCAGCCCAGGACGTCGGCGGACCGGAGATCACCCTCCTCGTCCCGGCACTGGACCCGCGCGACGGTCGGCGCTGCCGGCGGTCTCCGCCCCCGACTCATGCGGCACGGGCGACGTCAATATTCCGTCACACTTGGCGCCGACGCCGGGCCCGCATCGACTCCCGACGGCATTCCGCCCGGGAACATTGTGGTGGCTGCCTGAAGGTGCGGGTATCGGGATCAGCGCCATGTCGCGGGTGGGCCGGACACCGACAAAGGGAGCGTCACGCGCCTTCGCGGGGATGAGACGTCTCGAACGGATCGGCGCGGCATCATCGGCCGGCGCCGCGTTCCGCGGCAATGGAAGCGCGCTGGTGTCCAACTCCGCACAGCTGCTACAATCGCGCGCGACATCGCCCGGCAAGAACGGCGCAACGCCCCGCAACCGGCGGCGAGTATTGCACCCGGTCGGGTCCGGACACGTCGACCCGCCGACAAAGGCCGCGCTCGGCGTCGGCCTTTCCCAGCCCCAACGCCCCGGTAGCCCAGTGGATAGAGCAACCGCCTCCTAAGCGGTAGGTCGCAGGTTCGATTCCTGCCCGGGGCGCCATA